>JABWBD010000084.1 GCA_013360685.1 Pirellulales bacterium | reverse complement strand
TGGCTGGCGGCTGGAATGGCGACGTTTTTCGTCGGGTGGCCATGGCTGTGGGCGGCTCCCTGGACGCGGCTGCATCACTTCCTGGCCTCCGGCACTCAGCGTCAAACCATCCACGTGTTCTATTGGGGGCAAGTCTGGGCGGATCGCGATGTGCCCTGGCATTATCCGGTGGTTATGTTCTTGGTCACGATTCCGCTGGGGCTATTGCTGTTGGGCTGTCTCGGGATCTGGAGCAAACGGCGGAGCCTTCGGTGCGACAGCCTCTGCGCTGGGTCGGCCGGGACGCTGGTCTTCGTGCTCGTCACGTTCATGTTGCCCGGCGCCCCCGTCTATGACGGCGTGCGGCTGTTCCTGATGACCTTTCCGCTCTGGGCGGTGTTCGTGGGGATTGGCGCAAAATGGCTCGTCGGGGCTTCCGTCCCCGTCTGGCAACGCCGCCATCTCGGCCTGCGGATGGCCGTAGTTGCCCTGCTGGTCGCCGCGCAGGGATTCGGTCTGCTTGCGTATCACCCGTGCTACCTGAGCTACTACAACCTGCTGGTCGGCGGGTTGCCCGGTGCAGAGCGACTGGGATTCGAGATGTGCTACTGGGGAGACGCCCTCGTCGAGCCCATTCTTGCCGAGGCAATGCGGCATAGTGGCGGAAAGCCTGTCCTGATGATGCCGAGCTTGGCACCGTTCCATGGCCCAGGCGTTCGCATGTCATCGCCCGCGCTGGCCGACCATAGGGTGGATCTCATGGATGGCACCGCCCGATCAACCGCTGATGGGGTCGGCCCCCGGTGTCTGTTAGTCTACCGACGACGAGCCGATCTCCCACCCTCCTCGGGGTCGGACCAGGAAGGCAGAGTCCTGGCCGAGTACCGTAAGCAGGGGGTGTGGCTCTCTCGCGTTGTCGAATTGCCTGAACCGCCCACTTCCACTCGCCATCGCTAATGGGAGCTTTGGGCAACTCCTGAACCGATTCCGCGATCCGATCCCCTCGACGGCCAGCCTGGGTTGATTAGAATTGAGAGAAACTCCTGCGATAACACGGGTGCCCACTCCATCCAGCCGTCTGTCTCCGATGAATCCATTGAGCCATTTTGACTCGGAAGGATCCAGCCGAATGGTGGATGTCGGAGAGAAGGCGGTCACGGTGCGATTTGCGAGGGCCGCAGGACGCGTTCGGATGGCTGCAACGACTCTCCGGATGATCCGCGACCGGGCGGTTGCCAAAGGAGATGTCCTCGAGGTAGCTCGGCTGGCGGGCATTATGGCCGCCAAGCGAACCTGGGAGATGATCCCGCTGTGCCACCCGCTCCCGCTCAACGCCATCTCACTGTCCTTTCATTTTCCGGACGAGGAAACCGTGGCCATCCAGTCCGAGGCGAGGGCCACGGCCCGCACCGGGGTGGAGATGGAGGCGCTGGTCGGCGTGAGTATCGCCGCTCTGACGATTTACGATATGTGTAAATCGGTGGACCGGGAAATGGTCGTCGAAGAGATCCGGCTGGAGGAGAAGTCGGGTGGGCGGAGCGGGCATTACCGCAGGAACTCAGGTCAGGAAAACGATTGATGACGCAGCGGGTCGAAATTCGCCGATACACCCCGGACGATCTTCAGCAATCGTACGCGCTGGTGCGCGACGAGCTCGCTCGCACCGACCAGGTGATCCTGCAGGAACTCCAGAGCCATTACCCCTTCGTCGACCGGCTGGCCAAGTACGGGTTTCGCCTGGGGGGAAAACGCCTCAGGCCGGCACTGGTCTTGCTCTCCGGGAAAGCCTGCGGCAATCTGACGGAAGAGCACTTCGCGCTGGCCGCGGCCGTGGAGATGATCCATACGGCCACTCTGATCCACGACGACGTGCTCGACGAAGCCACCATGCGCCGTCACCTGGCCACCGTCAACGCGCAGTGGGACAACGAGGCCAGCGTGCTTCTGGGCGACTACCTTTTCGCACGGGCCGTCTGCCTGGCCGGTTCTTTGGAGACGAATTTCGCCTGCTGCGCGATCGGCGAGGCCGCGAGAGTCATGTGTGAGGGGGAACTCCGCCAGGTCGATAGCCGCGGGAATTACGACTTGACCGAAGAGGAGTACGTCGAGATCATCGCCGACAAGACCGCCGCCCTGTGTGCCTGCTGTTGCCGTTTGGGCTCCCATTATGCGGGCGCGAGCGAGGACTTGAGAGAGTCGATGGGGCGCTACGGCCGCCACCTGGGGATCGCCTTCCAGATTACGGACGATATCCTCGACGTTCTGGGCGACGAGCGGACGACCGGCAAATCGCTGGGCACGGACCTGGTCAAGCAGAAACCGACGCTGCCGCTGATCCGCCTGCTGAACCGGGCCGGCGGCGGCCGGCGCCGCGAGATCCTGTCGCTGTTGTCGCGGTCCGAAAACCACCGCCGGGAAGCCCTGCGGCCTTGGTTCGAACAAGAGGATGCCATCGCCTATTCGCACGAAAGGGCCGAATGGCATATCCACGAGGCGAAGGAAGAGCTGCAGTCCGCCGCCGATTCACCCGCCCGCAAAGCGCTTGCCATGCTGGCCGACTTCGTGGTCAATCGCAAGCTGTAGCGCGTGCTGGGCAATCCGGGGCTATTCCGACGCGCGGGGGTTTTCCGCCAGCATCGGTCGCAACTCGTCGACAAAGTCCTGGACGTCTTCAAATTGCCGGTAGACGCTGGCAAAACGGATATAGGCAATCTTGTCCAGCGTGCGAAGCCGCTCCATCGCCAACTCGCCGAGGTATCGGCTCTCCACTTCGGACTCGAAATTCGCCTCGACGTGGTTTTCGACGTCGCAGACGATTTGCTCGATCTGCGAGTCGCCGATGGGCCGTTTCCAACAGGCTTTTTCCAGGCCCTGCTTGAGCCGATTGCGGTCGAACGGAACGCGGGCCCCATCCTTCTTGACGACCTTGATGGTGGTCCGCTCGACGCGTTCGTAGGTGGTGTACCGGCGTTTGCATCCGAAGCACTCCCGACGACGGCGTATGGCCCCGCCTTCTTCGCAGGTACGGGAATCGATCACCCGATCGTTATCGACGTGGCAGAACGGGCATTTCATGGTCGAGCGGCTCCCAGGACGACCGGTGAGGATGTCTTATCGATCGGCAGCCCGCCTGCCGGGAAGCAAGTCTGCGCCGATCGCCTGATCCCAAGCCCTTACTATACATCAAGATACGGAGGCGCGAAGGGAAAAGTCCATGGCCGGCTGGAAAAAACGGGAACAGGCGTCTCGCCCTGCGTGTTCTCCCAGGCGGTTGTCGGTTTCCGGCTCGAAGCCAGCCGGTCTCTCTCCAATCTCGCAAGAGTCCACGCAATCTTTCCGCTTCCCGGTCGAATACCCTGGTGCCGTGGCCGGTTGCCGATGTCTGGCCAGCAAACCGGCGGAATCTCGCGACGGAGCTTTGGGGCAAGATGCGAAGACGGACGTCCTTCCCGCACGGCATCACGGCCGCACCAACCCTGGCGACGGGGCCGCGCAGCCGGTTATAATACGTTTTGCTTGAGAGTATTGTCCCCAGGTCTGGCCCGGAGGATTGCATCCATGAACTGTCCTTCCTGTGGTACGGAAGTCGTGGCCGATTCGATTTACTGTCATCAATGCGGTGAGCGGGTGACGTCCGGGACGCAGCCCGCAGAACCATCCGGGGCCGGATCGGCGCCGGCTGTTTCTCCGGCAACGCAGCCGGCGGGATTGCCGGGAGCGGTCCGGACGCCCCGCCCTGCCAACGACGACGTCGAAAAAGAACTCTGGGTCGGCCGCTATTCCGCCAAAGACATGATCGGGATTTGGGCCCTCGACGCCCTGGTGACGATCGCGTTGGCAGCCGCGGGGTTCCATTTCCAGCAACCGGTCCTGTGGTGGGCGGTCCTGGGAGCCGTCGTATGCATGTGGGGCTATCCGTTCGTCTTGCTGTTGTATCGCCGGCTGAGCGTCCGATATCGTCTCACCACGCAGCGGTTCTTTCACGAGCAGGGCATCCTCCGGCACGTGACCGATCGTATCGAAGTGATCGACATGGACGACATCAGTTCGGAGCAATCGATCCTGCAGCGGCTGGTCAATGTCGGCCGCATCCGGATTGCGTCGAGCGACCGATCACACCCGGAACTGGTCCTCAACGGGATCGAGGACGTCCGACGGGTGGCCACAATGATGGACGACGCCCGCCGCGCAGAGCGAATGCGGCGAGGACTGCACATCGAGGCGGTCTGAGGCAAGCGAAGAAGGAAACGGATGGGTGGATGAACGGACCGGCGTCGTCCACCTGGCCTTGGGGGGCCTCGATCATGCCCGTTGGCTCATTCTGCAGCACGGTCGTGGCACGTTCCCATGCCTCCAAGCTCATTCATCGATCCGTCCGTTGATCGGTTGCTCTCTTCCGCTACTCCGCCTCATCGTCTTCTTGTTCCTGATTGCGTTCGCCATCGCTCGGGGTGTCGTGATGCGTATCGGCGGGAGAGACGAGCGTCCAATCGCGGCGTTGGCGGGAACTGGGTATCTTCATCGCCTTGCGGTACTTGGTGACGGTCCGGCGAGCGACCGTGATCCCTTTCTGGGCTAGTTCCTCGACGAGTTGCTCGTCGCTGAGCGGATGCTGCTTGTCCTCGTTGTCGATGATCTCCTGCAGCTTCAGCCGCACCGTGTCCCAGGCCACCTCCTCGCCGTCGGCGCTGACCGTGCCGCCGCAGAAGAAACGCTTCAAGGGGAAGATCCCTCGCGGCGTCTGGATCCACTTGTCGTCGACGGCGCGGCTCACGGTCGTTACATGGACGCCCACCTTGTCGGCGATCTGCTGCATCTTCAAAGGCTCGATCGCTTCGGGGCCCTTGTCCAGGAATTCTTTCTGATGGTCGACAATCGCCTGGGCAACTCGCGTGAGCGTGTTGCGGCGCTGCTCGATCGAATCGATGAGCCACTGCGCGGAACTGAGCTTCTGCTTGATGTAGTCGCGGGTCTCTTCGTTGGCCTGGCCGCTCAAGAGAAGCTTGCGGTAGTACGGGCTGATGAAGAGGCTTGGAGTGCGCCCCGCTTCCAGCCGGACCTTGTAGCCCTCCTCCGACGGTTCGACGAAGATGTCCGGGACCACCGTCGGGACGTGCACGTCGTCGAAGTCGGCGCCCGGCTTCGGGTTCAGTTTCCGCAGTTCCTGCAACACTGCCTGGATCGTCTCGATCGTGTACCCGGTCCGCCGCGAGATCACCGGCAGACGATTGTGCTCGAGATCCTCCAAATGGCTCGAAATGAGCGTCTGAAGATGCTCGCAATAAGGCATGCCCGGGGTGAGTTGGAGCAGGAGACACTCGCGAAGGTCATGTGCGCCGACGCCCGGCGGATCCAGCCTCTGGACCAAGGCCAGCGCCTTGCGGGCCAGCGCCAAGTCCTCTTCCGTCGCATCGGCGCCCAGGAGATCCTCAAGGCTGCTTTGCAGGTAACCGTTGGAGTCCAAGTTGTAGATGATCCGGTCCGCCATCGCGCGGAGCGGCGGATCCAGTTCGAACCAACCGAGCTGATCGTGCAGATAGTCGTGGAGGGATTGAGGGCGTGCGACCATGTTGGCCATGGCGTCGTGCTTCCGCTCCCCCTCCTCTTCGACGCGGTTGCTCGACGGGCGACTCCGCTCCTCGAAGTGGTCGGGCCACTCTTCGTCCATCTTCAGCAAACGCTCGAAGTCATCCTCGGTCTTCGCGTTGTCGATGACCAACTCGCGTTCTTCATCCGTCGGTGCGTCGGGCGGTTCCGCCTCGACGTCTTCCGCCGGAAGGTCCGGATCTTCCTCCCGCATCTCCAGGATCGGGTTCTCCTGCATTTCCTGCTCGATCCGTTCCTCAAGGGCCAGGATCGGCAATTGGAGGATCTCCATCGACTGGATCATCCGCGGGGCGAGGACCTGTTTCTGGACGAGCCGAAGTTCCTGACCGAGCGAAAGACGCATGGTAAACGGGGTCAAGTGAGCGGACAGCCGCGCCTTGACCACTGCCTCCTTCCTGGTAAAACTCCCCAACCAGACGCCACGGGCCACTGCCGGGTTTGCAGTGCTATGGGGCGAGGCGCCGGTCGCGGCGAGCCTGTTCGAGTCTTCTGAGAACCTCTAAAACTCTCGTCGCCCCGTGAGGGCATCGGAGAGAATTTCCTTGTTAGCATATTCTAGCACACTGCCCGAGGTGATCCCCCGTGCCAGCCGGGTTATGCGGATCGGCGCGGGCATTTCCGAGAGCAGGTTGGAAATGTAGAGCGTAGTGCCGTCGCCTTCCACCGTCGGATTGGTTGCCATCACGAGTTCCTTGAAGGATCCCTCGCGGACACGGCGGACCAGCGCATCGATGGTCAACTGATCGGGGCCAATCCCCTCAAGCGGGGCAATCCTGCCGAGAAGCACATGATAGAGCCCACGATAAACCCCGGTCTGCTCCAATGCCATCAGGTCGCGAGGCTGTTCGACGACACAGAGGATCTGGCGGTCCCGTTTCGGATCCCGGCAGATTGCGCATTCCTCGGTCTCCGCCAAATTGTAGCAATCCCGGCAATACCGGACGTTGTCCTTCACGTCGCGGATCGCGTCGGCAAACGCCAGGGCCTCATTGCGATGCATCCGCAAGACAAAGTACGTCAGCCGCTCGGCCGATTTCTTGCCGATGCCCGGCAGACGGGCGAACTCATTGATTAGTCGGCTTACGGATTCAGTCAGTTCCGTCACGAAGGTCTTCCTTGCAGTCCAGGCATCAGGACTCGGATCGAGAGGGGAAAAGATCTCCAATCCAAGAACGGATGTTTACCCTGGGGTCTCGGTTCGGCGGCATCAGGACGGTTTGGCCTCCTCGTCGTTCTCCTCCTCGTCGCCGGCCTGGAAAAACTGTCCCAATGCCTGCTCGAGCCCGGGCAGTTCCATGCCGCCGGTCATCGATCGCATGGTGTCGGCGTGCAGTTGTTTTCCTTTGGCGATCGCCTGATTGACGGCCGATGCCACGAGATCTTCGAGCAGTTCGCAATCGCCCTGGGCGACGAGTTGCTCATCGATCCGGCAACGGAGCACCTCCATCAGTCCGTTCACTTCGACCTCCACCATGCCTCCGCCCGCCGTGCCGGTCACACGCCTGCCGCGGAGTTCTCCCGCAAGCCCCTGCATCTTGGCGCCGATTTCACGGGCGTGCTGGACGAGGGAGCCGAGGTTTGCGAGTCCTTTGAACACGTTGATCTCCTCCGCGTCATTCGCGGCAATGGTCATGCTCATTCCTGGTATCTACGCACCTGGGAGGCTCTGGGTTGCACAGGCCGCTCAACCGCTTGCCGGAGGTTCGTCGACACGGATCGGCTGGGCCCCGAAAAGCTCGGCTGCGCGGCGGACCATCGCATGTTGCGAAACCTCCGCCAGCCGCTGGTGAGGGTTGATCACTCGCACCGGTTCCGCCGGTTTCTCCGCTTCTAAAGCCTCCTCGGAGAGGACGAACTCCACCCGGATCGGTTGCCCCACCAATTGCTCAAGGGCCTGCTCGAAGCGGGCCGCGTTCTGGGCGCAATAGGTCTTCGCCAAAGTATACCGCGGTCGAAAGCTAATTACCAGGCGATTTGGCGCAGAAATTGCTATCCGCTCGAACTGTTTCGCGTATTCTGCCGCAAAACCGGTCAAACTGGCGACCGCCTGGGCCCATAATTCCGGGGCAGTTTCGGCGGTCAGCGTGGTGCAGGCACGAGTGGACTCCGGTGGAATTTTTCCCGGAGGTTCTTCGGGCACTAAATCCGTTTTTTTTTTGCCTCTGCGACGGACGTTCCGCCGGATTCCCCAGTCGGCTGTGAGGACTCCGTTCTCCGCCCGGTGGAACCGTTCTGTAATTGGGCAATCAAGGCCGGCAGCTCCGCCAGGTCTTCCAACTGGCAGATCCGCACCAGCGCCAGTTCCGCCAGGATGCGGCTTTGCGTGCTGTAACGCATCCGCGAGAGGGTTTGATCCAGGATCTGCATTGCGGCCAGTATGGTGTCCAATCCCCACTTCTGAGAAGCAAGGACAACCTGCTGCCTACTGTTGGTCGAGACGGAGAGGAAAGTGTCGGGAGGAGCCCCCACGGCCGCAACCATGCAGTCGCGGAGGTACGCCAGGAGTTGTTCCATGAGCAGCGCCACGTCAACGCCTTCTCCCACGGCCTTCTCCAACTCGGCCAGGGCCATCGCGGCATTTCGATCGACCAGGTGCTTCGTGATCTGGCCCAATCGCTCATCGCCGGCCGATCCGAGCATGCCGTGAACGTCGGCCACCGTGATCCGTTCGGGCGCAAACGCCAGCAACTGCTCCAAAAGCGACTGGCTGTCGCGCATAGACCCGGCGGCGCGCCGGGCGAGGACCTCCAGCGCCTCCTGCTCGGCGGACACCCCTTCCGCTTCCACGATCTGCGCCAGCCGCGTGGCGATCGAAGCGGCCGAGATCCCGGCGAAGTCGAACCGCTGGCACCGCGAAAGAATCGTGATCGGGATTTTCGACGGCTCCGTCGTGCAGAAGATGAACTTGACGTGCTCGGGCGGCTCTTCGAGGGTCTTCAACAGCGCGTTGAATGCCTCGCGAGTGAGCATGTGGACTTCGTCGATGATGTAGATTTTGTAACGGGCCCGGCTCGGCCGCACGTTGACGTTCTGTCGCAACTGCCGGATCTCATCGATGCCGCGGTTGCTGGCGCCGTCGATTTCGAGCACATCCACGTCGTCACCCGAACTGATGCTCAAGCAGATGTCGCAGCGGTTGCAGGGTTCAGAGGTCGGCCCGGTCTGGCAGTCCAGCGCTTTGGCGAGAATTCGTGCCGTCGAGGTCTTGCCGGTCCCGCGGGCGCCGGTGAAAAGGTAGGCGTGGCCGACGCGATTGGTACTGATGGCATTGGACAAAGCACGTGCGACGTGCTCTTGTCCGAGGAGTTCATCGAAGGCCTGAGGGCGGTATCGCCGCGCGACGACGACGTATTGGCGTGCGGCGGTGGACGGTTCCGACCTGTCAACGGTGAGCGGTGAGTCGGACATGCGCGTACGGCGACGGATAGGGGGCCTGGTGGAGAGGAGCCGGCTTGCGCCGGTCACCCCACTCCGGCCCCCGATGAGGGGCCCACGACACATGAGTAAGCCGCTTATGGCTGCTGACTTTCGCCCCTGACCAGGTTCACGGTTCCCCATTGCCGGGGCCCCTCATCGGAAGCCGGTCGCGAGGCGCCGACACCCTATGGTTGTACGATCTGGCGGGCGGATCGTCAAAGGGGGCACCCCCGAATCGAGCCGCTCACCCCTTTGATTGGGAAGATAAAGTAGGTTGATTTCCTCGACGTAGTTCTCTACCGTCAGGCGTGGCAATGGTCGGGCTCCTGTCGGATCCTTTAGACGCACCCGGCGACAATCACAAGAGAGGGGGGGTGGCTAGCCGCAGGAATTCTCGTGGGCGACAATGTCTCGGGCCACCCGCTGCTTTTGCCCCCGAGCCGGACGTTGGCCGCCGATGAGGGTCTTATGAAGCTGAACGAGCGAGCCAGCAGGCTGTGCGAGAGGATCGTTCAAGAATTGGAACTTCTCCGCATCACGGTGCACCAACACGCGTCCGGGAGCCGCGTCTTGGATTTCGGGGTCGACGCGCGCGGCGGGTTGGAGGCGGGGCGGCGTTTGGCCGAGGTGTGTCTTGCTGGGCTGGGCAAGGTGGACTTCTTCGCGGGCGAAGGAAGCGGTCGGACACCCGCGGTGTCCGTCCGCACGGATTACCCCGTCGCCGCCTGCATGGCCTCTCAGTACGCGGGTTGGCAGATTACGCATGAAGGCTACTTTGCCATGGGCTCAGGCCCGATGCGGGCCGCCGCCGCCCGGGAACCGCTGTTTGAAACGATCGGTTGCCGAGAGAGCGACTCCGTTGCGGTCGGCGTGTTGGAGACGTCCCAGTTGCCGTCGCAGGCAGTCTGCGAGGAAATCGCTCGGAAGTGCCGCGTGGAACCGGAAAAGCTCACCCTCCTCGTGGCAAGGACCGCGAGCCAGGCGGGCACGGTTCAGGTGGTTGCCCGCTGCGTGGAGACGGCGATGCACAAGCTGTTCGAGTTGGGCTTTGATCTCAACCTGGTGGAAAGCGGTTTCGGCGTCGCGCCGCTCCCGCCGGTCGCCGGCAACGACCTGACGGCGATGGGCTGGACGAACGACGCGATCCTCTATGGCGGCGAGGTCACCCTGTGGGTTCATGGAGACGAGAGCGAGTTGCGCCGGCTGGGACCCAGTGTCCCGAGCACGTCGTCGCGCGACCACGGGCGGCCGTTTGCCCGGATCTTCGAGCATTACGGCCGCGACTTCTACGCGATCGATCCACTGCTGTTCGGCCCGGCCGTTGTCACGCTGCTCCACCTCGACACCGGCCGCCGCTTCCGTTTTGGCCGCACGGCGCCGGATTTGTTGCGAGAGTCGTTTGGAGCAGGCACTACGTAGCAGACCCCTTCGATGCATCTTGCCGTCATCGCTTCGTCCGAGAGTTGGTACCTCCGGGATCTCCGCCGCGCAGCGGCGGGCAAACACGAGGTAACGACCGTTTCATTTGCCCGGTTGGTGTCACAGTTGGACGGTTCGCGTCTCGGCGTCTCGGCCTGCGACACGGACCTCCAACGTCCCGACTGTGTCCTCGTCCGCGCCATGCCGCCCGGCTCGCTCGAGCAGATCGTGTTCCGAATGGACGTTCTGGGCAGGCTGGAGGCGGCCGGCACACCGGTAGTAAACCCGCCGCGCGCTCTGGAGGCGGCGGTCGACAAGTACCTCGCCTCGGCAAGACTTCTGGCCGCCGGACTGCCGGTTCCGCGGACGATTGTCTGCCAGACGGTCGAGGACGCGATGGACGGCTTTGCGGCGCTCGGGGGCGACGTTGTCGTGAAACCGTTGTTCGGCTCCGAAGGCCGCGGCATGACCCGCGTCAGCGACGAGGCGATTGCACTGCGGGTGTTCAAGGCCCTCGTGCAGTTTGATTCGGTGCTTTACCTCCAGGAGTTCATCCCGCACAACGGCTACGACTATCGCCTGCTGGTGATCGGCGATCGAGTGCTGTCGATTTGCCGCCGCAACGATCAGGACTGGCGGACCAACATTGCGCAAGGCGGCGTTGCCGAACCGTTTGCGCCTACCGACGAGATGCTCAGGATGGCCAGGGCGGCCGCCGACGCGGTCGGCGCCCCGATCGCCGGAGTCGACCTCTTGCCGGGCCGCGACGGCCGGCTTTATGCCATCGAAGTCAATGCCGTTCCCGGTTGGAAAGGTCTGGCTTCGTCGCTTGACGTCGATGTCGCCGGACTGGTGTTGGAGTATTGCGAGTCGTTGATAGGATAGGGCTGCGGCTCGTGTGGCTGCTGGATTCTCCGGCGATCGCGTGGGCGGCAGAAGTCCGAGAGAGGCCAAACCCCGTGACCCGTTTCTATCAGATCCTGCTGATCGCGTCGGTGCTTGGTTTCTCGTGGCTGGCGATGATGGGCGTGCACGAGGCGGGCCACGTGCTGCATGCGTGGCTCAGCGGCGGCGAAGTTACCGGAGTGGTGCTCCATCCGCTGGCGATTTCGAGGACCGACTACGGCAAGAATCCGCATCCGCTTTTCGTGGCATGGGGCGGCGCGGTCTGGGGAGGGCTGCTGCCGGCGGCCGTGTGGCTGTTGGTCCGCCGGACCGTGCCGGCGCACGCATATCTTGCCCGTTTCTTTGCCGGGTTCTGCCTGGTCGCCAATGGCGCGTATCTGGCGGCCGGTTCGTTCTTCGCGGGCGGCGGCGACGATGCCGGAGTCTTGCTGCAACACGGCGCGGAGCAATGGCAACTGCTCGGCTTTGGCGTGCCGGCATTTGCCGGAGGACTATGGCTCTGGAACGGGCTGGGCCCGTCGTTCGGCCTTGGGATTGCAGGCGGCAGGGTGGACAAGAAAGCGGCGGTCGGGGCAGGCATTGCGCTGGTCTTGCTTGCGTTGCTCTTCACGGTTACTTGCCCGTAAGCGTCCGCGTGCGGCGGACGAGATCGAGGAATTCGGCGCGGTCGCCGCCGGGATCCTCTCCCAACGATCCGGCCGCATATTCCTCCACGGCGGCCAAGGTTGCCTCGCCGAAGTAGCGCGAGTCGCGCAACAGCATCCCGAAGGCGGCGACCGATGCGGCAAAACGAAAATCGTCCGACGCGCTGCCGAACCTCGCGCCCGAGTCCTTGAGCGGGGATTCCAGAAGCTTGCTCTTCTCGCCGTCCGGTTCTTTGTAACGTAGCCTGACCGTGAGCAGTTCACCGCTCGCGGCCGCTTCAGTCGGTTCCCGGCGGTCTCGCTGGTACCGGAGAGACTCCCTGGCGGCCGCGTCCGGGCCCTTGTTTCCTGCCGGGACGATTTCATAAAGGGCGGTGACCGTATGGCCCGCGCCGATTTCGCCGGCGTCCTTGCAGTCGTTGTGAAAATCTTGCGCGG
This sequence comes from Pirellulales bacterium, assembly GCA_013360685.1. Taxonomy (GTDB): domain Bacteria; phylum Planctomycetota; class Planctomycetia; order Pirellulales; family Thermoguttaceae; genus JABWBD01. Next base: position 10,749 of record JABWBD010000084.1, on the reverse strand, counting down.
CCAGCGCTCGGTTCTCGTAACCGATGAGCCGATAAGCTTTCACCTCGGACGGATTGAACTCGACTTGCACCTTCACGTCCTTGGCGATCGTCACGAGACTGCCGGAGAGCTGGTCCACCAGGACCCGGCGTCCCTCTCGGAGGCTGTCGATGTAGGCGTAGACGCCGTTGCCCTTGTCGGCCAATCTCTCGAGCTTGCCGTCCTTGAGGTTGCCCGTGCCGAAGCCGAGCACCGTCAGAAACACACCGCCGGCGGCCTTCCGCTCGATCAAGCGGACGAGTTCGTCGTCGTCGGTGATACCGACGTTCAGATCGCCGTCGGTAGCCAGGATAACGCGGTTTGTCCCCTTGGGGATGAAGTGCTCGGTGGCCTGCTGGTAGGCAAGCTGGATCCCGGCACTGCCGTGCGTCGAGCCTCCGGCAGAAAGGGATTCGATGGCGGTGAGGACCTTGCCCTTGTTCGCGGCGTTGGTCGATTCGAGGCGCAGGCCGGCCTCGCCCGCGTAGGTGACGATGGCCACCCGGTCATCCTCGGTAAGTTGCTCGACCAGCGCGGTCATGGCCTGTTTCACCAGGGGCAGCTTGTCCGGTTCGTCCATCGACCCGGAGACATCCAGCAGGAAAACCAGGTTGCTCGGTCCGCGCCGGTCCCGCTCGATCTCTCTGCCTTTCAGCCCGATCCGGACCAGGCGATGCTCGACGTTCCAGGGGCACTGCGTCACTTCCGTGTGGACCGAAAAGGGCCGTTCGCCTTCCGGCGGAGGGTCGTCGTAGCGGAAGTAGTTGACCATCTCCTCGATCCGCACGGCGTCGGGCGGGGGGAGTTGGCCGGAGGTGAGGAACCGGCGGACGTTGGCGTACGAGGCCGTGTCCACATCGATCGCAAAGGTCGACAGAGGCTGGGCCGCTGCCGGCAGGAAGTCGTTTTCGAGAATCGGGGCATACTGCTCAGTGCCGGGAGCGGAGCGTTCCAGACGAAAACGCTGGCCGGCGCCGCGCCAGGCGTACGTTGGTCCGCCATAGGCCCAGTCCGTGGCTTGGTCGTCCGACAACCGCGAATGCAGCGCGCGGCCGCGAACCGAGAGAGAATCCGCCGGCGCTTCCATGCCCATCGCGGGTGACTGCCCCGCGGCTTCAAACTGCGTCATTCCCTCCATGCCAGGCATGCCCATCGTGCCCGGCACGCTTGCAGGGCCTAGCATACCCGGTGCACTGCCCGGCATCATTCCCAATCCGCCCATTGCCGGCGATCCAATTGCACCGCCTCCCATCCCGCCGCCGTAGACTCCATTGGCCGGCTTACCGGCGGCAGGTGATGCAATCCCATCTTCTTTGGCGCGGCTGTCGGTCAATCGCACACTACGCGCCTCTGGGGCGGTGCGTCCAGCGATCCTCTGCGGCGGGAGGGCCTGGCTTGGCGGGGTTTGAAGATCTTCGACCAGCCCAAACCGCGTTGCTGCCGACCCGGACACAGAGGAGGCCGCACCGGCTGGTGCGGCGGCTGCCCGGTCGCCGCCCGATTCCTGTCCCCTGGCGTTTCCTTTCCTTTCCGCCCGGCCTCGTTCTTTTCGGCGCAAGGCAACGTCATCGCTCACGGAATTCTCTCGATCAGTAGGTGGCGCATCGGCCGAGAGACTCTCCACGGTCGGCGTCGAGGCTGCTGCCGGACCGCTCATCGGCTCCGAGGCGGCCGGCAGAGACTTCTGCCGTTGAGCCAACTTCCGCGACAAGCTGTCGATGCTTGACGGCTGAGGTTTCGGGGACGTCGCCCTGGAAGCGTTGGCCGCCTGGGAGCCTGCCTGACGGGCCAATCCGCGCACCGCGGCGTTTTCCGCCGTGCCATCCTGATGCAGTGCCAGGGTGCGGTCCGACGCAGTTGGATCGCCCCGTCTGCTTCCCAGGAACAAGGTCGCCGCGGTCAAGAGCAGGCAGGCCACCGCGGCAGCGGCGAACAGGTACATCCGAACCGTGTGTTTCGTCCGGGTGGCCGCGGCGGGAGGAATCTGGTCGGCACGCTCCAGTTCCTCCAACCGGGCCTCGATCGCTGCGCGCATTTCCGGCGAAGGCCCCGGAACATTGTCGCGGCGTACGGCCTCGGCAATATGGCCCGCCAGGGCGCGGATCTCCTCGATCTTCTGCCGGGTGGCTTGCGCCGCTTCGCGATCGGCCTGCTTCAGGCCGGCCTCAACCGACGCCCACTCGTCCTGGGCCAGTTCTCCCAGGGCGTAGGCGGTCAGCTTTGCTTGTGCGGCTTCCTCTCGCCCGGGCTTGTGATCATGCGACGTCATGGCCGTGATTCCGACAAAAGGAACTTGACGAAGGGTGGATGGATCGGGGAGTTCGAACGCGGCAGGTCAGGTTTCCGGCTGACCGGCAGGGCGGCAGGGAATCGGCGATAGGATCGTGCTTGCGGCGATTCGCCGCGGCCTGCAGGCAGCAGGGCCATCGGCGTCCGCGGAGTTGCCGAGCAGCCTTTGCGTGAGAGGATGCTCGCGAAGCCGCTTGAGCCCCCGGTGGACGAGCACGCGGACGTTCCCTTCGCGTTGCTCGGTCACCTCGGCAATTTCCCGGTAACTGAACCCTTCGGTCCAGAGGTCGATCGCCTCGCGCTGGGCAGCCGGCAAGGCCGCAACCAACTCGCTGAGCCGAGCGTAGAGATCCCGTGTCTCTGCAGCCTCGGCCGGATCCGGCTCCCGGCTCATGTCCAGGCCGGGGCCGGCCGAATCGAGCGGTTCGGTGTGTTTTCGTCCACGGAGGGTATCCATTGCCCGGTTTCGGCAGACCGCGAAGAGCCATGGCGCCACCCGATCCCCCAGTTCCTCCGGTAGGCGGTCGCACAGGCGGAGGAAGGCGTGCTGCACCACGTCCCGCGCGGCGTCTTCATCGCCAAGGAGCCTCGCTGCATAACGGGTAAGGCGTGCCTCGTACTCGCCGAGGGCCCAGACCACCCATTCGCGCCGGTTGCTGTGGCTTTGCTGCGTCATCCGTTTACCTGTCGCGCGCCCCATTCACTGGTATAACGTTCCAGCCGACGAATTGTTACAGGAAAACGCCGGGGGAAGGTCGTTGGTCTATTTTCCTCGCGGCTGGGGCCAGAACAAGCTAGTGGACGTGTGCAAGAACAACCGCCCCTGGGTTCGTTGGAGGAACGCTCGGTCGACCGCGTTCTGCGCGACTTATGCCTCGCCGACATCGAGGAATGAGGAATAGGGACGCGAAGCGTCCAAGGATTGCGTTACGACGCGAAGCGTCGTAACGATGGAACAAGCGTCCGAGGATTGCGTTACGACGCGAAGCGTCGTAACGATGGAAGGGAAAGCGTCGTAATGATGGAAACGCACAACGCTTGCCGGCTGCCCGGAACTGGCGGCGGCAGACCCTCAGCTCTCGGCCTGCAGGAAGTCGGCCGTTTCGACCAGTTTCCAGGTCGTTCCGCCGTCGGGCGACATGATCAGCGCACGGCGGTTGCCGCGGTGGTCGGTGCGGTAAAACCAGAAGGTGGACCAGTAGTCGTAGGAGAGGAACAGGCGGCCGCGCCGGTCGAGCGTCAGCCGGTGATAAAAGACGCTATACTCGGAAAACGGCGGTACCATCAGCACGCGAGGCTCTTCCCAAGGCTTATTGGCCGGCTTGCGCTGGAAGGCGAGCGTGGCATGATGGCTGGCGGGGAACGGCGGCTCGCCCTGTTTCCAGAGCCGGAACGCCGCGTAAAGCGTGTCGTCCGGGCCGCAAACCAACCCGATATAGGTCTGGTTCGCCCCTTCGCCCAGCGTCACCGGGTCGGTCCAGCCTGCATGGGCGTTGTTCGGCTCAAGCGACTGGACGTAGGGGAACGGCCTGCCGTGCGTGCCGGCCAAAACGTGCAGGAAACCGTGGCGATCCATGGTGATGCTTGGCGTGTTGTGCACGTCGTTGGCGGGGGGGCCGTAGGCGACCAGTGCGGGCTGACCTGCCTTGTGCGCCGTCCGGTCGTAGGTGGCCACGTAGGTCGGCACTCCCGCTGGTTTCTCGTTCGGATCCGTCGCTTCGCCCCAGACGACGTTCACCTTGCTGCCTCGCGAGACCACGCAGGAAGGAATTCCGGAATGGGCAGCCAGCCCGATGCACTTCTTCGTGAGGAGGACCGGTTCGGACATCACGACCTGCCCGTCCACCTTCGTCGGGCAGAATAGCTCCAGATCCTGCAAGGATCGCCAGATCAGATCGGGATCCTTGGCGGTCTGCGTATAGCGCAGGACCGGCGGCGGGCCGTCCAGGAGGTTTTGCCCGGAGAACTGCTCGATATCGAAAGACCTTGGCTCGCCTTCGCGGCCCGGAATCAGGCAGGCAGCGAACGTCTTGCCGCCGTCGCGGGAGTGGAGCAGGGCAATCTTCCGGCCGGCGGATGCGAGGGTGTACATGTCGCCGTCCCGATCGAAAGCGATCTTGGCCGAGGGAGCCCCGAACGAAGAACCCTCAAACGCCGGGACCCGCGAGGTCACCGCGGCGGTCAGGTCGACGGTGGACCACGCTCGGTCGCGGAGCATGGCGATGCCGCCGGGCATTTTGACGCATGGCCGGTTCTCCGGGTCGAAGTACATCTGGTTCTCGACCGGATAATCGGGCAGGTAACCAAACAGCTCGTTTTCGTGGGCGTACGGCTTGAGGACCAAGGGGATTTCGAAACTGCGCGATGCAGGGGCCGTGCCCGCCGATACCGTGAGCGTAGAATACGTGGAGAAGTCCGGGTCGGACTCCGGCGTGGCGCGGAGATGGCAGAGCCGCGTCTGGCCGGCCGGCGGGACCGTGTACTTCAGGAGCACGTCTTGCGCCCGGCGCGCGGGAACCACGACTTTCGAGGAGGAGCACTCCACAGGCCAGCTTGTTTCGGGAAACTCGAGGCCCAGTTGGATCGTCTTCTCGACCGGCGCATTGTTGTGGACCTGGAAGGCGATTTCGCCCTGCTCGCCCGGCTTGCCGTAGGCCGCCCGGCTGTAAGGCGTCAGGAGCCAACGGTATTCGGCCAAGGGGAAGAACGAAGCGGGATCGGGCGTCCACAAGGAGAGGTTCGGGTAGAGATCGCTCGAGTTCCAGCGCGTGACGCCGTCGATCTGGATGTTCGCCTGCTGTCTGGGCAGGTGGAGCCGCCAGGGGACCGCGTCGCGGTGCCGGTCCGCGGGAAAGGCATGAGAAGCCGTTGCATCGGCCGTGGGCTGGAGTGTCTCCATCAATGCGCCGCGGCCGTCGAACACCTGGAGCGGGCCGGCGTCCTTGGGAAGTCCGGTGATTTCCATGCTGAATTCCGTGCGGCGGGGCAGGAAGCAGACGTTGCCCGGCTGCTCGGGATTCGAGAGCACGATCGGCTCCTCGTGGGCGCGGTCGCGATGGCCTCGCGAGGTTTCGACCAGATAGTGCGGGCAGTTGGTGCGAAAACCCCAGAGGATATGGTCGCCGTAGCGGTCCTGCGAAACGGTTACGTTGAGGGCGTAAACGCCTTTGCGCGGCACCTTCGCGGCAAGCCGTGCGCGCTGGATCGGCCCGGGCTGTCCGCGCGTTGTGAGCCCATCGTCGGGAATGACGGTCTCCTGGAGAATCCGGCGGTCCGGCCCTGCGAGGATCGCACGCAACTCCGTGCGGATGTTTGCGCGGTTACGGTCCCGTTTCTCGAGATCGACGGTGAGCTCTCCCGGCCCAGCGAGAAAATAGACGCCCCCGACTCCGCCGATTGCCAGTTCGCTTTCCGACGGTTCGCGCGGGGCGTCGGCAAAGCAGCGACTCGGATTGGCGGTCCATGTGAGGCAAAACAGAATGCAGAGAAAGCTTCGTTTCATCGAGGCTGCCCTTTCTTGCTCGCGGTGAAATACGGATCATCAAGACCGGCGAAGGCATAAGGATCGGCCGAAGAATAACTTTCGTATTTGTTGCCTTTCGCTCCGCGAAAGCCCCCACTTTCGCGGAGTGAAAGGCGACAGTAATTGTTCGGCCGGTCCTAAGCGGCGCGATTGCCCGAGGGGATGTCATTGGGTCGTCGGAAGCCTGCTTGGATGGGATCTGCACGTCAGGCGATTTCTGCATAGTGGAGTGGAAATCGGCATTGCCAAGAAGTGTGGCTCCGCCGAGACTTCCGTTTTCTGGCAAGGCTACAGCGGAGCAGGAGAGCCACGGTTGGCCAAGCATAAACGATCCAAGAAGCGTCCGCAATCCAAGGGCGGTCTGCGGCCGATGCGGAACAAGACTCCCGACTCTTTTCAACGACTCGCCATATTGTCAGGGACGCGCGCGGTAGATCCCGTCTGCCGGATGGGATCCTCCGGGTTCCGCTCGGCAGGCGGAACCTACTTGAGAATCTGGCGGGTCGTTGACTCTCTTGCAGATCCAGGCAGCAAGAGCCAGCCGCACATCCTGCATCCGGTGCGTTGCGACCGGCCGCGCAGTCTGGTACGATGGCTTCCGTTTCGCAAGCGAACGAGTAGCCGTAGTGCCAGGAGAACGAATGATGTCCATGCGAAGTCTTTGCCGGATTGCCTTGTGCCTGGGATGCCTGTATACGGCCGCGGCAGGCGCCGCCGAGCCTGCCTTTCGGGCCGGCTTTGCCGAGCGCGACATCACGCCCGAGGTCGGCATGGAAGCGCCGGGCGGTTACGGGAAGGCCTATCACCGCTCGCTGCACGATCCGTGCAAGGTCCGCGCGGCGGTGTTCGACGAAGGGGCGGCGCGCGTGGCAATCGTCGGCATCGACGCCTTGTTTATCCGCCGTCCCACGGTGCTGGCCATCCGCCGTGAAATCCAGGAGAAGTGCGGGATCGCACCGGAAGCGGTGATGATCGCGGCCTCCCATTCGCACGCGGCAGGGCCGACGGGGTTCTTTCTGCCGGGCGAGTTCGACGACGCAACGCCGCTGGTCAAGTCGCTGGTTTACGAAAAGACCGTCACGGCGCATCCCGAATACCTCGCCCGCGTCCAGCGCGAAATCGTCGCGGCGGTCGTGGCCGCCGATGCAGGGAAAATGCCCGCCCGCGCCGCCGCCGGCTTCGGACGCGACGAGCAGGCCGCGTTCAACCGGCGGTTTCGCATGCGCGACGGTTTCACGATGACCCATCCCGGCCAGGGAAATCCAGACATCCTGGAACCGGCCGGCCCGATGGACCCGCAGGTGGGCGTGCTGGGCGCGTGGAGCACCGACGGGCAGTTTCTGGGCTGCGTGGTCAACTTCGCATGCCACGCAACGACCGGCCCGGGCGGCATCTCGGCGGACTGGATCTATTACCTTGAGAAGACGATCCGCGGCCTGATGGGCGACAAGGCTGTGGTCGTCTTCGTGCCGGGCATGGCCGGCGACGTGACGCAAGTCGACAACCGCAACCCGTTCCAGATTAAGCAGTTCGGCGAGGTCTCCGCCCGCTACGTCGGCGGGCGCGTCGGCGCGGAAGCGATCAAGACCCTGGTGGCGGTCGAGCAGGCCGCCGGGCCGCTCTCGCCGCTCGCCGCCCAAAGCCAGGTGCTCAAGATCGGACGCCGCGCGCCGAAGCCGGAACGCGTCGCCCGCGCGTTGGAAATCGTCCAACAAGATCCCGGCAAAGTGGACGCCACGGAGTGGACGTTCGCCAAGGAAATCGTCGTGCTCGACGCGCGGGTCAAGAAAGAGCCGATCGCCGACGTCGAGGTGCAGGCGGTGCAGGTCGGCCCCGCGGTGTTCCTCTCGTGCCCGGCGGAGTACTTCTGCCAGTACGGGCTCGACATCAAGGCAGGCAGCAAGTTCCCCTTCACGTTCCCGGTGTCGCTGGCCAACGACTGCATCGGCTACGTCCCGACGGAAGAGGCGCTCGGCCCGCGCGGCGGCGGCTACGAAACACGGCTCACCAGCTACAGCAACCTCGAACCGACCGCCGGCCGCCGGATCGCCGAGGCGTTGATCGGCCTGGCCGCGGGCCTGCAGCCGGGCGCCGTCCCCACACCTCCTCCGCTGCCCAAGTTCCAGGGCCAACCCTGGTCCTACGGGCGAGTTCCGCCCGAGTTGGACTGAATCGCTGGTCCGCTCCTGCTTGAATTACCTCCCGGACGTGTATCGCGATCAGGCCGCTTTCCCGGAGCCGCAGCAATACGCCACGGGCGTCCGCTACGTCTTCCTGGACGACGGCAAGGCCAACTCGATGCTCTTCGGCCGCGTGCTGCGGCATAGCTAGCTATGGCGCCAGGTAGAGCAGTGGGGTGCCCTTGGGACTGCATGCGGCGGCCGAGTCATCGCAGGGAGCCAGCCGCCCGCCAGGATTTCACGAGGGTGCAAAGCAGCGAGGCTACTTTTCATCGGCGCTCGGCATTATCGACCAGTTGCCCGATTCAGCAGCCGGGCTGCATGATGTTCTGGATCCAGAAAACGGTTTACAGTCAGCACTGCGAGTGATACGATACATAAGCAGGAACACCCCCACTCCGTGCGGTCTGAGCAGCTCCTGTGATCGAGGCAACTGGTGATCGTCTACGTCTGGGGCAACTTGACAGCAGACAACTTCACGCCACGGCCGGGTAAAGACACGGTTGGACGTCCTGGGCAGAGGCCAGGCCTTTCGGCTTTTGCGTCACCTCCGGCCAATCGCAAGTCTCAGGCAGTCGATTTGGCTATGATCGGACCTGCACTGAAGGGGTTTCCCGACGAGTTGGATCAAGGCGGCACACAGGGACACGTTGCCATCACCCCAGTCGACGACTCAGGTGAGATAGACGTCAAGGCATTGGAACAGTGGGCATCGTTTCGGAAGACCGGCCGAGTTCATCCATTCACCCAGGTGCTGCTTGACGCGATCGTGGAACCTAATGTTTGGATCGAAGAATGAATACCAATACCTGTAGTTACCCGCCCGTGGTTTGCGAGGAGTACCTGGACCGGCTCGCGGTGTTTCAGCCGCAGGCCGATGCCGAGGTTCAGATCTGGATGGAAGTCCATGAGTTGGTGCAACGGATCCTTGCTCAGCTCGACGGCCTCGTCAAGATCAGTGTGCCGGACTTGCGAGTCCAGGTCGCTAGAACACGCGGCCGGCACTTCCATCTCTTCACCTATCGAACCTTCTTGCGAGCGGACCGACCGGAAATCGATCCGGTCATCGTAGGGTTGACGTTCGTGCGCGGTGGTGACGAAAACCGCGAAGCGGTCGCCATTGAGGCCGATGTGAGTGGTGAGCAAGCGGGTGACCGGATCGCGGTGACCGCGCGGCGAGAGGTTCCCCCGGTGCGGGAGGAACTGGTCCGCGCGGCACGCGAGCTGGCCACAGAACTGTCTGGATATGCTCCGTTGATCGCGGAAGCCTTGTTGGATACGTCACGAGCCACGTGAGTTCCTTATGGAAGCCAACGATCGAGAATCGCTGCCGCCTCGCACCTTATCCCTTGAGGAGAAGAGAGGATTCGTCCTCTCAACGGTTCCCAGGATGGCGGAATACACCTTTCCTTTCCTCTGCAGCGTGTTCGGCGTCGTGAACCGAGAGACGGGCAAACATCTTGGTTCCGGCCTGCGTTGCACGCTCAAAGGGGAACGAGCCGTTCTGACTGCATACCAAGCCATCGAGCAGGCCGCGATTGAGCCCGGCGGGCTGGCGGTTTCCGCCGGGTACGGCCGCGTGCCTTTCTTGGCGCGCGGCGCAGGTCGCGACCGTCAGTTTCGGTTCCTTAGGATTGGTGCTGGTCGCCTCGTTGACGTGGAACCTGCCCCTGTCGTCTGACTGGATTCACGCGGGGACATGGATCAGCTTGGGACTCTTGCTGCTCCACCTCACCATGGTGACCGTCAAGATCGCGCAGGCGACGGGCACCCGGCCGGTTCATGAAGGGACGACGGCGAAATAACGGGCCAGGGCCAGGCCCCCGGCCGTGAGGATCATTGTATGGAAGAAGCCCTGTCATTGCGCGACCCGGCCGGCAACCGGATCGCGGCCGTATTGGCCGAACCGCAGCTGAGAACCGACCATATCGCGGTACTCTGCCACGGCTTCTTGTCGCACAAGAACAGCACAAGCAATCACAGCCTGGCTGACCTGTTGAAACAACGGGGCATCGCTTCGTTCCGGTTCGATTGTTTCGGCCATGGGGACAGCGACGGACCCTTCGCCAAGCTGACGACCACCCTCGCTGTGGCTCAAGCGAGGGCCGCTCTGGCCTATGTCGTGGACCGAGGCTACCGGCGGTTGGCACTGGTCGGCTCCAGCTTCGGCGGTCTGGTGTCGCTTCTCGCGGCCGCTGAGTGGACCGGTCTGCACCACTCAACCCCGGCAACCGTTCCGGCGCTCGCCTGCCTGGCCCTCAAATGCCCGGTGGTGGATTTCGGGGAGGAACTTCGTCTGGAGCTCGGAGAGAAGGGCCTACAAGAATGGCAACGAACGAACACCATCCCGGATCTTCATGGAGGGCCTTCCCGCCTGCCCCTCGACTACGCCTTCTACGAGGACTGCCTCACCCGCATCGCCTATGAACCGGCGCGAACCATCGCCGCCCCGACCCTGATCGTACAGGGGGATCGCGACGAATATGTTCCGCTGCATCAGAGCCAACGGTTGTATGCCTCGTTGCCGGGCCCGAAACGTCTGGCCATTCTCCCCGGTGCTGATCACCGTTTTACCAACCCGTCCGACTTCCAACGCATGCTGACATTGATCACGGACTGGATCACGACGCCTCCCGCCTCTTAACGCTCTCTCCCTATCGACAAGCCGGACTCGTGTCAGAGAAAAGCTGATGCGCCGTCCGCTGCGCGCGGCCTTCGCCAACGAGGCATCGAAGGCAT
>JABWBD010000083.1 GCA_013360685.1 Pirellulales bacterium | reverse complement strand
CGGGTTGTCCGAGTTGGCCGTCACCAACAGGGAACCCGCCGGCGTCTCAATGTCGCCCACCGTGAAAGCGATCGGGCCTTTCGCCGTGTCCTCCGGAGTCGACTGGGCCGCAATATCACTGACCGTCGGTGGATCGTTTTCGGCCGTGACCGTCAGCACCAATGTGTCGCTGGCCGAGGCCGCGCCGTCGGACACGGTAACCGTGATCATCGCCGTGCCGGACTGGTTCAGTGCCGGGTGAAGGGCCATCGTCCGGTTGGCTCCGCTGCCGCCCAGCACCAGGTTGGCGTCCGGAATCAGTGTCGGGTTGTCCGAGCTGGCCGTCACCACCAGGGAGCCCGCCGGCGTCTCAATGTCGCCCACCGTGAAAGCGATCGGGCCTTTCGCCGTATCCTCCGGAGTCGATTGATCGGCGATATCGCTGACCGTCGGTGGATCGTTACTCCCGCCGACGGTCAGCACAAACGTGTCGCTGGCCGAGGCCGAGCCGTCGGACACGGTAACCGTGATTGTCGCCGTGCCGGATTGATTCAGTGCCGGATGAAGGGTGATCGTCCGGTTGGCCCCGCTGCCGCCCAACACCAGGTTGGCGTTCGGGATCAACGCCTGGTTGTCGGAACTGGCCGTTACCACCAGGGAACCTGCCGCCGTCTCAATGTCCCCTACCGTGAAAGCGATCGGGCCTTTCGCCGTGTCCTCCGGGGTCCATTGATTGGCAATATTGCTGATCGTCGGTGGATCGTTTTCGGCCGTGACCGTCAGCACTAATGTATCGCTTGCCGAGGCCGTGCCGTCGGACACGGTAACCGTGATCGTCGCCGTGCCGGATTGATTCAGTGCCGGATGAAGGGTGATCGTCCGGTTGGCCCCGCTGCCGCCCAGCACCAGGTTGGCGTCCGGAATCAATGTCTGGTTGTCCGAAGCGGCCGTCACCACCAGGGAGCCCGCCGGCGTCTCAACGTCGCCCACCGTGAAAGCGATCGGGCCCTTTGCCATGTCCTCCGTGGTTGACTGGTCGGCGATATCGCTGACTGTCGGTGGATCGTTACTCCCGCCGATGGTCACCACAAACGTATCGCTGGCCGCGACCGTGCCGTCCGGACCTGTGGCCAGCGAGTTGCCCGCCATATCGACGATCCCCGAACCCGATCCCTTGAGCGACAGCGTGTAGTTGCCCGCCGTTCCGGTAAGACCGCTCAGATTGCCGAGCTGCCAGGTCTTGTTGTCCGAGGTCGTCAAGGTCTGCGAGCCGGTGAGCAGGTTGGCGCCGCCATCTCGTGTCAGTTGCAGATCGGGCAGGTCGAATCCGCTGACCGGCTCACTGAAGGCGATCGTGATCTGGCTGACGGGAATCGTGCGCGGGTCGGGCATCACGTCCACGATATCCGCAGTCGGTGCGGAATCGAGCGTCAGCGTGTCGATCACCATGCCCTGGCGGTTGATGAACTGGAAGATCAGCGTCGAGTCGGTCGCATCAACGCGCATGGCCCCGTAGTCGGCGTTGTAGCGGGCCTTGCTCCCGGCAACGGGCGTGCCGAAGCTGTAGAGGCTCTTGCCTCCCGATCCGTTCACGAAATACGGCAATCCGCCCACCTCGAGCCGTTCGTAGAGGTGGTCGTGCCCTGCCAGCACGGCCGTCGCTCCCCAGGCTGCGAACGGCCACTGCATGGTCGTTGTGTTGCCGTGCGAGCCGGAGGAATAGGGCGCGTGGTGAAAGTAGACCAGCTTCCAAGCGGCCGTGGACCCGGCCAACTCCGATTGCAGCCACTGGGCCTGAAGCGACGTGCTCGTGATGCCGTCGGGCTCGTGAGAGTCGCTGTCGATGACGAAGAACTCCACCGGCCCTTGGGTAAACGTGTAGTACCGCTCGTTGCCCGGCAGCGTAAAGTAGTCCAGGTACGGCGTGGGCACGGCAGGCGACCCGCTCGTCGTGCCCCAGTCGTGATTGCCCAGCGACGGGAAGAACCGGTTCGTGGGCGAGCCCGCCCCATAGCTGCCGGAGTAGTCGCCGATGAATTCGTGGTAGAACTGGCCGATATTGGCGTCGATCGCGGCAGCGGAACCCGTATTGTAGTTGTTGTCGCCGACGGTGATCACAAAATCCGGATTCCAACTTTTCACCAGATTGGCGACGTCGCGCTCCGCAGTTGACCCCGAGCCATAGTCCCCAATCACTGCGAACGTCGTCGTGGTCAGTTCCGGCGAATCCGCCGTGGCGTCCGCATCACCCATCATGGTGGCAACGTCTGCCCGAAGGGCCGCGTCTGCGTTGGCGCTTGAGGAGCCTGGCGAGCCTGCCCCTCCATCGACGCAGGCCGAGAGCAGGCTCGGATGCTCCTCGCTCACGGGCGCCGCGCTGAGCAAATTGCGGCTCTCCAATCCCTCAAAGGCGATCCGCCTGGCTCTGAGGTCATGTCGCCGCACGCGGCTGGGTCTGCCTCGAAGCCAAGTGGCAACCCGTTGCCATCTCCTTTTCCTTTTGCGCTGCGGCACCGAGACCTCCTTTGTCGGACGACTAACCAGGATGATCCACGGCACGCGGCAAGTGCGGCGCGGATTATCCCATTGTAGCCCGAAGCGTAATCGGGTCGCAATCGACCCCGGCCGGCTTGTCTGGTCGGCGAAGTCGCTTGGCGGCTAACCCTCCGCCTGCCATGCGTTCTCACGCGAGAGTGCGCGGCGACGGCGATCTACCGCGGCCCCTCTTGTACACGATGGTCCGACGCGATACCGTGGGGCGGATGCGGCAAAAACAGGATTCCCGTCCCGCGGATACCGTGAGGGCAAGGCAATGGCTCTTCGACTGGCACACAGCATCGTCGCGCTCGCCGCGATGGCAGGCCCGCTTTCGGCCGCGGAGCCGGGGCTCGTCGCCAAGTACACCTTCGACGAAGGGGCCGGAGAGACGCTCCAGGACGTGAGCGGCAACAACCATCACGGCGCCATTCACCATGCCGAGTGGGTGCAATCCGTCCGGGGCCACGCCCTCGCGTTCCGAGACGCCGCAAGCTACGTCGACTGCGGCCTCGACCTCGCCCGCCGACTCACGGCCGACATGACCCTCGTGGCCTGGGTGAAGCTCGACTCCCTCGCGTATCCCGACACCTCCACGAATTGGACACTCGTCGACTGCGAGGAGTACACCAAATCGGGATTTATCGTGCGGATCGACGGGCAGGCCACAAAATTCTATTACCGCGCCGGCTCCGCCGGCAGCGTGCCCGACTGTCTTTCCACGTCGATTATTGAAAACGGCAAGTATCATCACCTCGCGGTGAGCCGGCAAGGAAAGCAGGTCGCTCTGTTCATCGACGGCCTGCCCGAAACCACCGTAACCGCGGAACCTCCGGCCTCGCCGGCAGTGCCCTTTCGGATCTCCAGCCCCAGTCAGCCGTTTCGGGGAATCATCGATGAGCTGACCGTCTACGGACGCGTGCTTTCCAGAGACGAGATCCTTGCGAGCTACAAACGCGACGCGGCGGCCTACGGCAAGGACACCTCCTGGTTCGGCGCCCTCGAGATCGAACCGTTTTTCTACCTCGATCGCGGCAAGGCAACAGTGGCGGTCAACTTCCTCGGCGTGCTGCCGATGCCGCAGGGGGCAACCGCAGCCGTGGAACTGGGCGCCCCAGGCAAGCCGCCCGTCCGGTCAATCTGCGTCGTGAGCGTCTCCCACGCGCCCGACACGGCAAAGACGCCTCCCGACCCCCGCCCCCAATCCGCCGAAATCATCCCTGAATCGGGCAAGCGGGATTTCGACTTCGACCTCGCCGGGCTCCCCGAGGGCGAGTACGAAATCCGCGCACGGGTCCGCGACGCCGAGGGCAAGCCGATCGCCGAAAAGCGACTGCCGTTCCGCTATCCGCCGGCCCCGGTCAATGTCCCGTCGCCCGCCGAAACGATGCTGCCGGCTTTGCCCGCGGCCCGCGGCCCGCTGCCGCTGGAGGTTCAGATCGGTCCCGACGGCGAGCTGACGTTCCGAGCCAAGGGCCGGAGCTACCGCGTCCAAAGCGAGTTCTCGTATCCCGGCGGCGGCTTTTATGCATTCGGCGCTCCGTCGGCCTGGAAGCCGGCGGCCAAACAACTCGGTCCGGCAGCCCACAGCGTGACGGCTTCCGGCAAAGACTACGCCGTTTCGCGTCGCATCGAGCTCCAACCGGGCCGGGCCGTGATCCAAGACACCATCCAGAACCTCACCGCCGAGCCGCTCGGCGTCCTCGTGCGCAACCATCTCATGCCCGTGCCCGGCGCCCTCAGGGAGGCCCGCGTCGCCGGCTACCCGTCGGGGAGCAACATGCCCCGGCGGTCCATCAAGACCAACCCCACGATCTTCCTGCCCGACGAGGACGGGGGCGTTGGGCTCGTGGCGCTGGATGATGTTTTCATCGTCCAGGCCATGGCGACCCTCGAAGGCGGCAAGGCGACCCTCCACTCCGACACGTTTGCCCTGGACAAGAACGCCTCCTACACCCTGGAATGGGCCGTCTATCTTACGCCTTCCGCCGACTACTATGACTTCATCAACCAGGTCCGGCGCGACGAGGGACGCAACGGCATCGTCGACGGCGGAATCGGATTCGTCACGCGCGGGCCGGCCGACCGCCGCAGCATCCCGACGCGGGAAGCGATCGCCATCCGCAACCTCAAATACTTGTTGATCCACTGCCTCTCGTACGCGGCCGACGACCCGGGCGTGTCGATCGAGGGAATCGAGTTTCTCGATTTCCCCAAGGAGCGGGCACAGCTCAAAGAGCAATTCGCCGCCATCCATCGCGAGTTTCCCGAACTGAAGATCGCCTTTCACGTTGCCCACAGCCTCTATGCCACCAACCGGCCCGACCGGCTCTTCGCCGATTCCCGCGTGATCGACGCCCGCGGAAAACACGCGGTCTATACCGCCGATCCCGGCTCCTATTTCAGCCGGCAGCGCCGCGACGAGGGCTGGAACTGGTACATCTACTATCCCACCTTAGACAACAGCTTCGGCCGGGCCATGCTCCATAGCGTCGACGTGATGATCGACGAGATCGGCGCCGACGGGCCCTTCATGGACGGCTTCATGTGGGCCTACGGCGGCGAGTACACCTACGACCGCTGGGACGGCCACACGGCCCAGATCGATCCGAAGACGAAGACCATCGCGCGTACCATGGGCTCGGTCCTCTTGCTCTCGCAGGACGCCTTGGTGGCGTTCTGCCGCAAGGTCCGTGCCAAGGGGGGCGTCGTGGTCGCCAACAATTCGATCATCACCCGGACCATCGCCCGCGAGGGGTACATCCTCCACGACAAGGAATGCTTCGCCGGCCCGGAACTCCACCTCGCCCCGACGCCGATGGCCCTTTCGCTCCCCTCCGCGATTCGCAGCGAGCCGGACGTTTTCCGCGACGTGCTCGACAAGCTCCGCTGGGGCAACCTTTACGTCTACTACGAAGAGGGGCGGCTCACGTATCCTTCGGCGCCGGCGGAAATGTACCCGATCACGTTCGAGGAGATCCATTCGGGCTACGTGAAAGGCACACAGCGGCTGGTCACCATGCATCCCGGGCTTTACGGCTGGCCCGGCGACCGGCAATTACATTTCGCCCATCGCTACGACAGCCGCGGCGTGCAAGTCGCCCACGCTTTCCTGACGACCGTGGATTCCGCGGGCGTTCGGACCCAGGTCGACCTGGGCAAGAACGAGTGTGCCGTCATCAAACGAATTCCCTTGACGATCGAGTCCAGTTCGCCGGTCAATGTCCACGTCGAAAAATACAACGACAACTCGATCGAGCTTCACGCCAACGCGGCCGGTCCGGCGGTCCTCACGGTCGCCGGCGGCGATTTCCCACTGCGGCCGCAGGCAGCGTATGCCGTCAGCGCGGGGCCCCAGACCAAGCGACTCGCGGCCGGCGCCGACGGGATGTTGGCGATCGAAATCAACGGACCGTCACACGTCCGGGTTGTGCCGGCCGCGGACCGATGACGCATCGTGGGAAACCCGCACGATTGCCCGCCGCATGGTTTGCGGCATCCTGTCGCCTCATCAACATCCCCCCGCTCCCGGCTTCAACAACCGCAGACTCGGACCGCAGAGGCCCGCCCACTGGCTGATTTCCTCCGCCACGTGGCCGTAGCCGGCCATCCAGTGGTGGCCGATGCCTTCGGCGGAGATCCATTCGAGGAGTTGCGACGTCGGCTGCGGGAAACGCACGCGCAAGGGATTGCCGGGAAAGACCATCGTCGTGGAGATCGCCTCCCCTTCGAGCAGCGCCAATTGGTAGCCGTCGCCTCGCGGCAAGAGGTTCACCAGGGTCACCGGGCCGGGCCGCGAGGGGAACAGCGCGCACACGCCCCGGTCCATCAACCTCACCGGGCTCAGCGTGATGTCGCCGGGCCGTTCGGCGAGACGGAACGAGCCGGAGCCGCAGTGCGTGAACACCACTGTGCCGTCGTCCAGGGGTTCGAGCCAATCGGTGTTGTGCGTGGGCTGGCCCGTCAATCGGGTGAGCAGAAGCTGACCGACGGCGCCGTTGACGTCGCCTTCGCACCCGAGCGGCACGCCCTCGTCGGCCAGCAACGACGCGGCAAGGCAGACGCGACCCATCAGGTGCGGATAGCAGCCCAAGGTCAGGGCATCCAGCCGGTATGTGTCCACGAGTTCCTTGACGGCGATATAGACCTTGAGCGAATCCAGTCCGTCGCTCGCCGGGACGTTGCAGCAGCCGCTTTGCTCGACGACCGATTGCCAGCGAGCG
Source organism: Pirellulales bacterium (assembly GCA_013360685.1). Lineage (GTDB taxonomy): Bacteria > Planctomycetota > Planctomycetia > Pirellulales > Thermoguttaceae > JABWBD01. The sequence continues at coordinate 16,473 of JABWBD010000083.1, read as the reverse complement.
CGGACATCGTCATCGGGGATCTCCTTTGCCCGATCCAGCAGACGCGGGATGTCGAGCGGTACCACGCGCGGGCCGATGGATTTCTTCAGTCCGATTTCGTTGGCGGACACTTCGGTCATCCCCGCCACACGGTACCCCCCGAAGCCGAGGCGGGCGCGGCGCAGTTCGTGCCCCATCGCGGCGGCGCGGAGGAAGGTCGACGCTTCCCCGTGGGCTTCCGGCGACTCCAGCGGCCCGTGGACGCAACGGTGGTGCGCGCCCAGTTGCTTCAAGACGGCCGCCACTTGTTGCACGCCGCACAACGCGCCCGTTTCCATCCCCGGCAGCGACCAGAGCAGCACCGGCACACGGCACTCCTCCAACAGGTCGAGCACCAGGTAGTCTTCAAACCAGCTCGCGGCGGCAAGCGCCACCGCATGGACGTGCCGCTCAGTCGCGCTCAGGCCCGCGCCGACCGACCTCTCCGGCGTGTCCACCGGACCGAGCGCGACGACGTCGCAACCGGCAGACGCCAGACGCTGCGCCAACTCTGCCGCCGCGGCGTGCGCCCGGTCCGCGCCGACCTCCAGCGGACTGCACAACGAACCGACCGCCACGCGGGGAACGAGTCTGGAGCTCTGCCTTGTCATGGGTCTCTCCGGTCACATGGTTCGAAATTCCTTCCACGCCTCGATCATCGACGTCACGCCCGCCCAAGGCGTGTCGGGGAAAAGGGCGTCCACCGGCTGCAGGATGAATCGGTGCGTGGGCCCCAAAACCTCGATCGCCCGCCGCACTTCGTCGCGAATCCGCCGCGGGTCGCCGGAAGCGAGGCTGAGGGCACTGGTCCCGCCCGCCAGCGTCATGCGCCCGGCGAGCAGCTCTCGCGCCTTTTCCAGCGACAATCGGTCCTGAATCGGGTCCGCGAAGTAAAGCAGGTCCACGCCCGCGTCGGCCAGACGCGGCCCCAGCCTTGCCACCCCCGTCGTCATCACGTAGGCGAACTTCTTCCCGTGCCGGTGCGCCAGCGCGGTCAGTTGCTTCAGCCTCGGAAACACCAATGCGTCGAACAACTCCGGCGACCAGAAATCGGTCGAGGAATACCAGCCGCGCTGGCAGACCATGTCCACGCCGGGCGTGGCCGCCGCCAGTTCCGTGCGCGCGAAGTCGGTCTCGAAAATGATGTCGAGCAACCTCTGGAAGGCGCCCGGCGCGTCCATCGCCATCAGCACCGCGTTCTCCGCGCCCGTGAACCACACGGCCGCGTCCATGCCGAAGGCCGTCCACGCTTGCACGAACAAGCCCCTCGAGTCGGCGAACGCTTTCATCTTGGCCATCCGATCGGCGAACCAGCGGCGCTGATTGTCGTCGGGCGGAGCGAAGAGGTGCTTGATGACCGGCACGTCGTCCGGACTGCTGACCGCGTGTTCGATCCCGCGAGGTACGTTGTAGTCCTCGACAAGCGGCACCCAGTCCGGCTGGATCGGCCAACCCGCCCCCTCGTTTTCCGTCTTCTTGACCGCATGGCGCAACGAGCCGGAAGGCGTCTCGTACCGGCGGACCAGCACCGGGTGCTTGTCATCGCCTCCGGCCCCGCCCGGCTGGACGACCGAGTCCTTCCAAGTGACCGCGGGATCCTGACTCCACGGGACCGACACTTCCAACACATCGTCGATGCCCAGCGACAGCCAGGCCTCGGCTCGCTGGAACTCGTCCTCAAGCTCCCAAGGCTGCGGCAGCGTGTGGATGTGCTCCAGTCTCTTGGAGTACCAGTGATCGACCGGCTTGCCGCCGGTTTCCCAGCGGAGGTGCTCAGGGGCGGGAAAGCCGAAGCACCAGGTGGTTAGCGGCACGTGGTCCGCCGGTTGTCCATCAAGCGCGGCAAGGATTCTTTCTTTGGAATTCATGGGATGCGTCCGTATCAGACTACTTCACCAGCAGCTCGACCCTTTCGCGTTTTCCTAGGGAATCGTTGACAAACAAACGGTCCACGCGGTCACCTCGCTCCTGCAATACGAACACGCCTCCTCAGGTCGGCTGAGAACCAAGAACGCCTACGCAAGGGGCGCCTCCGTGCTCACCGCCGCCTTGATCACTTGCACGGCCGCCGCCTCCTGCTCCTCGGTCAAACAGGAGGGAATCGGTAGGAGGATCGAACGGGCGAACAAGGCGTCGCTTCTCGGGCAGGCGCCTTTCCGGTAGTCGTAAACGCTCTGGGCGTTTTGGCCAAGCGTCCACGGGTTGCCCGCCGCCGACAGCGGCACTTTGTTCGCGAGGGTCGCGATGTTGTAGTACACGTGCAGGCCGTAGTCGGCCAATCGGTACGCGCTGTGCAGACCGGCGGCTTTCATCCGCTCCAGCACGCGGATCGCCCCGGCCTCGTTCTCCAACAGGAAGACCAGGAACGGTCCGGTATCGCCCTCGGCGTCGTTCAGGCGGCGTAGCTGCAAGCCGGGCACTCCTTCGAGCGCCGCGCAAATGCGGCGGTGCGACGCCCGCATGTGGGCGACGATCCGTGGGAGCTTGAGGAGCTGGATCGAAGCGACCGCTCCACAGAGTTCCGACATGCGCCGGCCGCCGGCCCAGGCGAGCACTTCCGGCTCCGGGTCCGAAGGCTGGCCGTTGCGCCACAACAGGCTCATGTCATGGGCCGAGAAAGCGCGCAGATAGAGGCGCTCGTCGTCGGTGACGATCAAACCACCTTCGCCCGCCGTCATGTTCTTGTTCAACTGAAAGCTATAGATGCCCATGGCGCCGAACGTGCCCAGCTTTCGCCCGCGAAACGTCCCGCCGTTGGCCTGCGCGCAGTCCTCCAGCACGCGGATTCCATGCCGGTCTGCCGCCGCCATGATGGCGTCCATGTCGCAGGGGCTGCCGGCCATGTGGACCGGCAGGATGAGTTTGGTCCGGGGCGTGATCTTCTGTTCGAGGTCCGCCGGGTCCATGTTGAATCCGTCGTCCACTTCGCAGAGCACGGGGATGGCGTTGCACTGGACCACCGCCGCCGCAGTAGCTACCCACATCAGCGCCGGGATGATCACTTCGTCGCCAGGTCCGGTCTCCAGCGCGGACAAGGCCGTGATCAGTGCCCCGCTGCCGCTATTGACGGCCAGGGCGTGTCGAGTACCGTAGAAATCCCGAGCCGCCGCTTCCAGCGCGTCGACATACTTGGGCTTGCCCGGCCCGTAATAACGAAACAGCGAGCGGCTGCGGAGCACGTCCAGCACGGCGCGCTCCTCCTCTTCGTCAAACCAATGCGTGCCCGGGTACTCGCAGGGCCAACTCAGTGTCATGGCATCGACCTCGTGGTTTTCAGTACTTGGCCGGATGGTAGACGGTAATCAGGCGGACGGCCTCTTTCGCGGCGGCGAACCCGCGGTGCTCGCACCCCTTGGGCACGTAGAACGCGTCACCCGGCCGCAAGGTCTCTTTGCCCCGCCCTCGCGCCTCCAGGATCAGCGTGCCGGACAGAATGTAGCCGCCTACGTCGCACTGCAGTGTCTCGAACGGCGGACGCTGCTTGGCCGGCGCGATCACCTCGTCGAACAACTCCACGGCGATTCCCGGCCGCTTGGGAAAGATGATGGTGTAGGTCCGGTCTCCATCGCTGATCGTCTGCATCCGCTGGCGGTGGAAGAAGGGGCCCTCCGGGCCTTCCCCGTCGTTGCCGAAAAAGGTCGCCAGGTCGGTCCCCAAGGCGCCCAAGATCTTCTGCAGCATGGTGATGCTGGGCGACGACTTCCCGCGCTCGATGCAGGAAATCATGCTCGGTGTGACTCGGGCCTCAGCCGCCAGTTGGCGGAGCGACAGCCCGCACCGCTTGCGGAGCACCTGGACCCGCTGGCCCAGTTCCGAATTGTCCCAAGACGGCATCGAGGGTCCGCTTGTCTCAATTATTGTCCGGGTCCTCCTTTGCGAGGGGACCGGTCGTCGGCAATCCCATCGCGCTGAGCGATCGGGTCCAGTAAGTCCCGCCGCCCTATTGCACAGGCGCTCAATTTAACATACACTCGTTCTTCCGTCAACCACCCGCGGACCCGCCCGCCCCATCGGCAGCCGAAAGGAGCAATCCTGACGTGACCCCTCTTCTTGGCCTGATCGTCGTGGGGCTTGCCGGAGCGCTGAACGGGGCCTTCGCCTTGCCTATGAAGAAGGCGAGGCTTTGGGCGTGGGAGAACACGTGGCTGGTCTATTCCTTCGTGGGGATGGTCGTGGTCGGTTGGGGCGTGGCGCTGTGGAGCGTGCCCCGCCTGCCGGCGGTCTATGCCTCCGTCGGCGTGGGCGTGATCGCACTGGTGTTCATCTTTGGAATGCTTTGGGGCGTGGCGAACGTCCTGTTCGGGCAGGGAATCCATCTGCTGGGAATCGGCCTCGCGTTCCCAATCACGATTGGGCTCAGCGTGGCGATTGGATCGCTGGCCACCCTGGCGGCCAAGGATCCAGCCGCGCTCGCGTCCGGCGGCGGCATCGTCACGGTATTGGGAGTGGCAGCGATCATCGCAGGCGTATCCGTGTGCGCCGTTGCCGGCGTCCAACGCGACCGGCAGTCGACGCCGGCGACCAGCGGCGCCGCGCCCGGTCTGCCGCCTGGAAAGGGACCGGAATACCGGTTGGTTCTGGCCCTGGCTGTGGTCATTGCCGCGGGCCTGTTGGATCCGACGCTGAACTTCGCGTTCCACTTCGGCGCTCCCATCGAGGCCGCGGCAACTGCCCAAGGGGCCAGCCCCCTGGCCGCGGCCGATGCCTTATGGGTCTGGCCCCTGCTGGGGAGTTTCCTGGTGAATGCGGTCTACTGCTCGGTTCTCCTGACGCGCAACGGCACCTGGTCGCGATTCCGGGAGCCGGGCAGCATCAGCCATTGGGGCCTGGCCCTGGGGATGGGAATGATCTGGATGGCTTCCATCTCGCTCTATGGCCGCGGCGCGGCCATGATGGGCGAGTTCGGCAAATCGGTCGGCTGGGCCGTGTTCTATTGCGCGATCATCCTATCGTCGGGGATTTGGGGTATCCTCTGTGGAGAATGGCGCGGGGCCAAGGCCCGCCCCTTGCGGACGATGTTCGTAGGGTTGGCACTGCTGCTGGCTGCCATGATCATCCTAGGGTATGGGAATCATCTTTTCGAGCTCAAGAGCCGATTTTCCCAGCCCGTTGGCCTGGGCTGACATGGGGTCGTCCCTTCGGGACTGGGACGTAGGATGCGGGGTGTTCCGCATCCGCTCGGCCACGCTCTCACCGGCAATGCCCAGTGCGGAAACCGGCAATTCTTCCGCCACAAAGTGGCAACCCCATGTCAGCCCAGGTCAACGGCCTGAGAGACCGAACCGGCAACCCACCCCCAAGCCCCGACGGGGCGGCTCGAATACCGTTCGCCCAGCGTTTGCGCGACGCGCGGCCGCGACCTCGGTAGTCCTCCGTTTGTGCCGGGATGCTAATTAATTACCACCGAACCTTGCATGCGATGTCGGTCGCGAGGCTCGGAATTGCCAGGCTCAGCCCGTCGCCTCCGGCAAGCTGCTCCGTCGTGCACTTCACGGCCCCGGTCGACGTGTCCCACCACTCGACCGTGCATCGGCCGGCGGGGATCCCTTCCACGCGGAGCACGGCCCCGTCGACAACCGGTATCTCCTGCCGTTCCAGGACCGCCGCCAGAGTGTGGCGCGCGTTCTGGATCCAGACGAGCCCTAGTCGATTGCCGAGCAGTCCGATCGTGCGGATCGGCGGCCGGTCGCACGCCGCGTAGGCGGGCAAGTGGAGGCGGTCGATCGTGATCCCGTCCTTGCCGCCGTTGAACAGTTCCACCGTGTGTTTGCCCGCGGGGACCGCGATTGCCAAGTCCTCGTCGTAGTCCGCTCCCCAGATCTTCCAGCGAGGGTCGAGTTCGGACCGTTTCCAAGGCCCCTCGCCCGGCCCGGCGGGTAATTCCCGCTCGAGAACCGGCCGGCCATCGAGCTTCACGGTCAGGCTGCCGTGGTTCCAGACGCGTCCGATGTGCAGCACCAGCGGTCCCTCGACGGCCCGGTCGAGCTCGATCGCGATCGGCTTCTGCTGGTCCCGTTGCGCTCGGCCGTAGAGGTAGAATCGGCCGAGCGACTCGGGCGGATCGTGCGGATCCAATGCGATCCGGCCGGTGACCTGGGGGGCGCCCTGGCATTCGAGGACCAGATCCCGCGGCGGTTCCGGCTTGGGTGGAGTGCTCCACGAGACCGATGCCTTGACCGGCCGAAATCCCGCGGTCGTCCACGGCACACCCTCGCAGAACCGAGCCAGAGGCGTGAAGACGCCGTAGAGGTCCTTGGGATGGATGTAGTTGTCCCACCACCATGTCAGCGCTGTGCCCGCGCTGCCGCCGAGCGCCGTCGACCAGAGCGCGTTGTGAAGATGGACCCCCTTCGCATCCGCCTCGAAGACGGTGCCCAGCATCTCGGCGGAAAGTTGGGGGCCGAACTCGCCAATCAGATGCGGCCGGCCATAGCGAGACTTCATGCGCGCCACCATCGCGGGGAGCAAGCCGGCCATGTTCTTCCCGCCATAGCTGTGCGACTGCACGAAGTCCAACTCCTGGAGATTCCAGATTGCCTCGTGGCCGTCTGCGAAACCGAACGAAGTGGTGACCAGGTGCTTGTTGGGATCGAGATTCCGCAACACGCCGGCCATCTCCACGTGCCACGACGCGATCTCCGGCAGCAGTTTCTCCCAGCCCGGGAAACAATTCAGTTCGTTCCACAGTTCCCAGCAGAAAATGTTCGGATCCCAGCCCCAACGCGCGACAATGTAGCGCAGCCGCTGCCGAATCAGTCGGTGTCCCTCTTCCGTCGTGTAAAACTCCTCCGGCTCGCGCAAGGGGCCGCCGTTGGCCGCGTTGTGCGGGCAGTTCTCCCAAGGCTTCGAGGTCAGCTTGCCCAGCCAATAATGCTCCTTCTGATAGGGCTCCGGGGAGTCGCACGTGAACATCACCCGCACACCCGACTTGCGCGCCAGGTCGAGGACATAGTCCATGCGCCACGCATTGGCCAGGTCGTACCGGCCGGCGCCGGTCCGGTTGTGCTCGATGCTAAGCACCTGGTTCCACTGCAGCCAGATTCTGGCGAGGTTCATCCCCGCACGTCCGGCGGCCGGGAGCCAATCATCGAAGTCGTACGTTCCCCGCCTGCCCGCCCAGGCGATATTCTCCCCGATGATGAAAAACGGCGTGCCATCGTCGTAACTGAAATAATCGCTCCCCGGCCGGTGGCGGACATAGCCGTGTGCTGCCGGTGCCGTCGCTTCGAACCAGAGCGAATCGGACGTCGCCGTGCCGGACTGGTTGCGGGCGCGAATCGCGACCCGCCACCGGCCGGGCGCCGTCGGTGCGAAGCGGACTTTCCAACGGCGGTCGCCGACCAGCTCGACGCGCTCACTCCCATCCTTCAATTCGCGCGAGGCGTCCTGGTAGAGAAATGCGGGCGTGACGACCGACTTGCCGTCCGGCGACTGGAACAAGCCATCCACCTCAACCTGCCGTGGATCAAACGGATTGTCGAAATCGCCGATCACGGCGAAATCCACCTCGATTCGTTCGAAGCAAGCCACCGACTGGCCACTAAGCTTGGCCTGGCCGATTCTGGGGGCCGCCAATGAGCCGGCCGAACCCGGTTCGGCTGCCGAAGCGGCGGATGCAGCCCAAGCCAAGAGCAACGAAGCGACCAAGCGCACAGTCCGATGAGAACCGGTATTTTCGGCGGCGGATGAAAATCGGGCAGGAGTCATCGGGCGCCTCGTCACGTGGTGTGGGGCAACTTCTCGGCCACGGCACGTCGCCATGGTACCGCTCGCCGGATGCCGGTGCCACGCCCAGCGTCCGGCGCATGGCAAGGTCTGGGGACATGATTCACACTGGTTCCCAAGCCGTCCAGAATCGAAGCCGCTCGGACGTCACGCCCGCATTCCCCAACGGATCAACCGGCTGGTCCAGTCCACAAGCTGAAGGTGCCTACCCAGTGCTCGGTGTCCACGACTGTCTCACTTCAAGCGCTGTAGCTGCCTGGCAATTTCTTCGATCGCCTGGAGATCTGCTTCGTCAAGCCTACCCAACTGCCGGCCAATCCTTCGCAGATCGCAGGCCCCGAGTTGAAACACCAAGGTTCACGGCGAACTCCCATCCACGACGTCCAACGCTTCATCTCGCACCTCTTGCCAGGCCGTCAGTTCGTCGAGCAACTCCGCATCCATCCGCAGGTACCATTCCAGCGCCTCTCGAACCAATTGTCCCATAGAGGTCTTACGCTCGTCCGCTTTCTGCTGCAAAGCGGTTTCGAGTTCTTTGGGTATCGTGACGGTCATAGATCTCTCCTGTCCTTCTACGGCCTCTGTACGCCCTCTGCCTTCAATTCTAATCATTATGGCCGCGATTGCCATCGCCTGGAAGAAATGGTCGCCGTGAGGGAAAGCCGCCCTTGTTGTTTCTTGCTTCGCCTGGCCACATCCTCGTCCAATTCCAACCTCTAGCCACCCGGGCCGGGCGAGGTGTGATGGTCAACTCGGCAACCCAGGTAATTCGATGGCTTGCCGCGCGGTCCCTGGACCGTCGTTACCGTCAAGGGCCTGGCCCGTTCTACTTCCGCATACAGCACTTCTTGTATTTCTTCCCGCTCCCGCAAGGGCACGGGTCGTTCCGGCCGACCTCGCTTCGCACGCCGTGCGACGGTTGCCGTACGACGGAGTCCACCGCGCGAATGGCTTCCTTTTCTGCGATCTCCTTGATCACCTCGCCGCTCTTCTTGCCGGTCAACTGTTCCAATGCCCAAAGCATGGTGCGGATCGGATCGTCCTTCATCCCTTCCAGCATGCTCAGCCGCTCGCGCTCCTCGGCCTCGTAGTCGCGAGTCCACTGCTCGAACTCCGGAAAACGCTCGCCGATCAGTTCGCACGTAACGAGCAGTTCATTCCGCAACCCGCGATCTTCCCAATCGGCAAAGCCCTGCTCCAGCAGCCACTGGCGCGCCGGCTCGATAGCCGCGGGAGTGAATTGATCCAGCAGCGCGTCGCGCAGCCTCCTCGCCACGGCGGCGTCGGTTTCGTCGCGGATCCGTTGAATGGTCAGTTCCACCGCCTGATCGGTGTGGATGTTCTCCAATACACCCGTTGCGAACAGCCGGAAGCGCCGGTTGGCGCCGGCGAAGGCGTCCGCCACCGCCTTCGCCACCGCATCGCCGCCGATCCGGATCAAGGCGATCTCGCATTCGTGCGGAAGCAAGTCGTCGTTGCTCCGCATCTTGCCGATCAGCAGCGGGACCGCGGACTGCATCCGCAGCCGCCCCGCCAACTGCACGATCATCGGCTCCATCCACGTCATCACCGTGCGGGCATGCGCGTCGACCTCCTGGGCGAGCAGATCGAGTACGCGCCCGTCGGACACGCCATGGCGGGCCAATGCCTCGACGATCCGCCCGGCCCGGTCCAGGTAAGCATCGCTGGTGGATTCCGCGTCCTGGTGCTGCTCACAATGCAGTTCCAGCTCCCGCCAGCAGCGGTCCGCATCCCAGGAGAGCATTTCGATCCGTTCGGCGACAATTTCGTAAGCACCGGGAAGCAAATGCACGGCGGCGGCAATCTCGTCCTCGCGTGCCTCAAGCAGCCGCGGATTCGCACCCCACAGGACCCGCCCCAGGTTGTATGTGTAGCTTTCGTACGATGGACTGCGCTCGTCATTCAGCTCCCGAATCACCCAATCGATCGTCTCCGCAGTCTGCGGCAAAGCGACCGCTCCGCCGACGAGCCTGTACGCGTCTTCCTTGCCGTGCGTCTCGAGGGCCTCGATCACCAGCGGCATGAGCGACGTATCGCCGGTGAACGAGTCGGAGAAGTAGTGGACCGCCATTTCGCGGATCCGCGCCTTGGGATGCAGGATCGCCCGCTTGACCGACTCGGCGGGAAGCCGGCCATGCGAGTCCTTCGCCGCGTCGGGGCCGCCCCCGGCCGGGTGCGGCGCGCCGCTCGCCGCGATGGAAGGCCGTTGCAGCCAATCGTCGAACAGACGTCTTCCCAGCGGTTCGTCCGCCGATGCAAGTCCCAGCCGGCCTTCCATCAGGCGAACGAAATGGGCCCTCTCGTCGTCGGGCAGCGTGACCATCCTCAGCAATGATTCCAGCGTCGGATCCAAGTGCTCGATGGCCTCGCGCGATGCCCGCAGGTCCTCGATGAATCGTTCGATGGGGTTCTCCGGATCGTCGAGCGAGATGCTGCCATACCCGCGGCAGGGAAGCGAGCAGAAGCAGGATTGCAGCCGCAGTCGGTGGCGCAACGCCGCGGGAAGGACATCCAGCGGCGACGTGGCGTCCTCCGGCAGCGACAATCCGGCAGCATGCTCCCGCACGCACGCCTCCAGTTCGTTCCAGCCGTGGCAGTACACGCCGCAGTCCCAACCGTGAACCGCAACTTCAAAGGGATTGAGCAAGAGACGCCCGGCGATCTTGCGCAGCGTCTCGTACCACGGCTCGGTCGGCCGGGGAACGCCGTTGATGTAGAGCACTCGCGATTCCTGCGGCGGCTCCTCGTCATCCGAAGGCCCGAACGAAAACAGCTCATCGCTCGCCTGAGCTTGCTCCGGCGTCGGCGGCACTCCCTGTTCCTGGCAGAGGACACCCTCCCAAGCGTGATAGCGATGCTCCTGCATCCCAAAAATGAAATTCTCGACCGCTTCCTGAAGGCCCCATTGGCCGTCAAGATTGATCCCGTCGAAAAAACCCGACGTCGGCACATCTGGGGCGAATTGCCAACGGATCCGTGGTTGACGCGGTGCGGCAGCGAAAGACGATCCTTCCGTCCCAGACATGACAGCAGACCTCCATGGAGTTGCGTTGCTCCTACGGTATTGTTTCCCGGCGGGGGATGGCTTGGCAAGGGCTCACTCCAAACGCGCCAGTCCTCGGGCCGCTTCCACCAACGCATCCCGACCGTGCTCGCCGTTCTCGATATGATCGTACCACCTGGCCGGAATCCACGACCGCCCGTGCAGGGCACCTGCCAGAGTTCCCGCCATCGCACCGATCGTGTCCGTGTCGCCGCCGAAGTTTACGGCGCGGACCACGCATTCCTCGGGTGCCTTCCAGTATCGGACAAAAGCCCACATCGCCGCCGGGACTGCCTGCGAAGTTCGAATTCCGTTGCCGGAACGACCGACTGCGTAAACGTCGGAGTCCTCGTGTCGCAGGCAGTCGATGAGTGTGTCAAGCCTTGACTGCATGATCTCGGTCCGACTGCACTCCAGCCTTCCTGTCCCCGAACGAATTGCGATCACCGGGTGTGCGCCGGTGACCTATCCGCTTGTTTCCGTGCCCACCGCACATTCCGGTGCATCGTTTGGTTCGGGGGAGGCCGGACATCCGGCGAACCGAAACCGCCCGGAGCGTTTGAGCTCTTCCTGAACGCGTCGATAGTAGGCTACGACCCGGTCCACGTCATGGCCGCACTCCGCAGAAATCTCGTGGCGGATTTGCCGAATGATCTTGATTTCCTCGTCAGCCATCGGATTCGCCTCCACCAACATAGTTCAAGGGCGTGGTCAGCACGGGCATGGGGAGCCCCAACTCGTAGTTCACCAACCGGATATGTTGCATCTTATTCGGGTTGGCCAAGTGTAGGCAATTCCACGTCAAAAGTACGTCGACTCGGTGAAACGACACCAGCGCGAGGTGCAGCGCGTCCCCCGCTGGGTCGTTGGGCATCACGAGCCGCTCGATGTAAATCCTCACGATCTCGTTGACCTCGGGACTAATCTCCAACAGTTCCATGTTGCTCAGCAACGCGATGCGGGCGTCCGTCTGCTCACCATTGCCTCGAATTTCGACTCCTCCTCGACAACATCTTCGTAGTGCAGAATTACGTGAAAGCGTTTGTTGATGATCTCTCCGGAAGGTGAACGATCGACCGCTTCAGGATCGACGTTCTGTTCGGCTTCGGCCTCTCTCTGGCATGCGCGCGCGAGGCCCTCCAAGGCGAGGGCGATCGCGTGGTGTGGGCTCTGGCCGTGCACGCTCTTGGTAGCTCTCTCACGACCGGCAAACGACGACGTCACCGTGCACACCCAACTGCCGTTGGGCTGCCGGACAACATGGACGGCAACGTTGCCGGAATTCGTTGCTGACATAGCGTCTCCCCCTGTTACTGCCAGCCGTGTGGTACCATTCTGGCCGAACGACCAAGCTAAGCTGCCGCCGCCACGCCCCAACTTCACTCGAACCCCGAAATGGCCACACGATCGACGCCCACACGCCGTCCTCAACGCGACGCCACGACGATCTCCGTCGTTGCGATGCTTTGGAACGCTCGCCAGAATCATCCCCGCAAAAAGCATAACCCTCTAGCGAGCCCCATGCCAGACGCCGCCGTCTTTTCTCGCAGCCCGCCCCGGGCTACTTGAACCAGGGATTAGATTGCGGCTGGACCTCTCCCCTGCCACGTCCACTCCGTCATCCAATCTCTCCCAGCGCCACGTCGTCCCCTTCGCCCGCCGCACAATCTAAATCTTCATAAGTTCGGCACTCAGGCTACAGCCCGAAGTTGAAAAAGTACACAGTCAAGACGCCCGACTCCTCCGACTTCCCGAACATCAAGTTGACCGAGAAGCCCGGCTCCGACCACTCGGCGACCCGCGGTTCCTGGAGCCGGTCGGGCCGCCACCACGGCTCGCTCATGCGGTGCGACGTGACGTTCGAGTACCCCGAGTACGGCACCACTTTCCGGTCTTTCGGCATCCGGTCGAGGACGGCCGGCAGGTCCGCGGCTGGGATGTCGAACCGACCGTAGGTCAACGGGTCGATCCCAAATTCCGTCCGGCACTGCAACCCAGCGGCCGACGCGGGAATCGTGATCCGGGCAAGCCGTTGCGCTTCGGCCGAGTCGGATACCATTGCCGGCTTCCGGCTGCACCCGGCCAGGGCGAGCAGTGCTGTTGCCGCGATCAGTGAACTTCGCATCTCGCACTCGCCCTCCGACCGCCGAACGCTCCGGCTCAGGCACGCCGGGCTAATTGTGCAGGATTGTCAATTGACACGCAATCCCGGCGTTGCCTACAGCCGGTTTGTTCGACGATTCCTTTATGAGCCGCCTCCATAACCCGCAAACCAAGCTCATCTGCAGGCGCCGCCGACAGGACGATTCCCGCAACGAAAACCCGACCGGCGGCCCCGGTCAAGTGGAGCGCCTTGTTCTGGCTCGTCTTCCTGCTCGTGCTCAGCGCAGCGGTGCTCGTGCTCGTCATCGACGGCCTCGCATGCCCGGCCTGCAGTTTGGTGGCCGGCCCGGATTTCATCGTCATCCGAGTAAGCATCGAAACGATCCGTTTGGGCTTTCGTTTCAGAGCCAGGCTTGATGCCGCCGACAGCCCCCCGATGCCGCGAGAACATCTTCCACCGCCGCACACTCCAACGCGGAACCGCGAGCGACCTCGAAGAAGCGCGCCAGGCCCTTTGGGCTGCGTTTGCCATTGCCCTCGGCGATATTCAGCCGTGTCGATTGCGCGGCTCGCAGCCATGGATCGCGAGCGTGACGATGAAACCCCGACAATCCCTTGGCGACAGCGAACGATTCGGCCGTGTACTCGATCGCCAGCCGCTAAACGTCGAGTCGATCATGGTCGAACATGGTCGAACATGGATTCCGTCATCGGAAGCACCCCTCGATTACGAGCACGAGCACCGCCGCAAGCGGCTGAGCACGAGCACGACGATTTCGTCGCCGGAACGATCAGGATGACCAGGCGGCGGCCAATGGTCCCACCATCACGCTGGACCCGATGCACCGCTCTGGTCCATCCGTTGGTTCCTCGCCGTCTGGGAACGGTCTTGCGATCCCGGTTCCCTGTGCGCACCTGACGAACGTGTCAGCTTGTCGATTCATCTGACTCGCCGTCAGGCTGCACGACGATCATTCTAATGTCTTTGGCACGAACGAGAAACCGAGTGTTGCTCTCTTCTTCCAGTATCACCATCCCGTTTAGTTCAAAGGGCAAGTGCGTTTTCATTGTCTGCGAATTCGTGAAACCGACTAATCGCACACGTTCAAAAGGCTTGCTGCCAGCCACATGGACCGTGGCAAGCGTGTTTTTCTTAAGAACCCCGCGCACGGCGATTGTATCTGGCTTTGCCCCGCCAGAAATCCAGGCAATGCCTCGGTAGAACAGGGTAAGGACCACGATCGCGCCCACGATGGCCGCGGCGACGCCACCGGCGATGCTGACGGTTTCGACAAACGGGTGCATTGGCGAAATCTCGTGCTGCGATGAATCAGGAACCGTTGTTGACGCTGTTCACTCAGAGCGACAAACGACACCGATCACGGGGTGGCGACGATTGATGTTCCATTTCAAATCCGCTTGGCTTCGCCGCTCCCGTGCATCGGATTGTCCGTTTCTTTTCTTGACACGTCAATGACTACATGATGGATGAATGTCGACAATCGATTCCGTCGAATTCCGAGCAAAACATCCATGAATCGGATTGCACCGTCCCATTGAGATTCGGAAACGGGTTTGCGCACGGTGGGGTCGTTCGCAAAGTAAACGAACACCATGTGCGCATCTATATCGTTCAAATGGCGCAGGAAATACAGGTGTGCGATTCGATTCGCGTATTGGTAACCAGTTCCAGTCCAGTCGATCTTGGGGGTTACTGACATGTACATTTGGGTTTCAAGCATCGATCGTGATATCCGAACGAAGCTCTTGTGCCCAGCACCGCAACGAGGGCTTGCCAGTTCATCCAAATGTGATTTCGCTTCGATTAACGCGACCTTCCGGCCTGAGCGCGCAAGCCCGTCCCATTGTGGACCATTGCGAGGCCAGAAATCTTTCAGTGGCTTACGGAGTTCAACATTCAGCCGGGCGACAAAATCGTCGTCGCGATATTCGGCGTAGTCATCGGTCGGCAGCGGCGACAGCCATTCAAGCGACGGCGGGGCTGTTCCAATTGCCGACGCGACGCTATCGGTCAAATCCCTATTGACGCCAGCCAGTTTCTGGAGCCAGTGTTGGCTCCCTTTTGTGCTTATCGACTGTGGGAATCTTGGCATATTCTTTGGAAACGAACTTGTATTTCTCCCGCGGGAGGAATTCGTTCTGGTGGCCATTTCGGCGGGAGATCCCGATTTTGCCACACCGTGAGCCTAAACCGAAAATAGCTGATTTGTCTAGTAGTTGCGCAATCCGGCCGCGTAAGTCCGGGCGTGGATATCCGGGCTCCAAGAGACGCACCCTGCCACCCAAAATGGCCCCACACGAGCCTCGGCTTGGTCGCCCCGTTTCTTCTCCGGTCGCCAGCGGCAGGAGAAGAAACAACTGGGCCAATCGGCCCCTGCAACCGAAACCTCGCTCTGAGCAGGACTTGCCATCATTTCCGTGCAAACGCGCTCCACGATTCTCCTGCCGGACTTGGCGGTCTAAGGGGAGCGAAAAGCTGTCATGTGGGAACGGACAGTTTCGAGCTAATCGCGTACCGATAGCGCAGCCGCCAGGGGCGGTTTCTTGATTGAAGGCTTCGGTACTTGGTAGCTCTCTCACGACCGGCAAACGACGACGTCACCGTGCACACCCAACTGCCGTTGGGCTGCGGGACAACATGGACGGCGATGTTGCCGGAATTCGTTGCTGACATCGCGTCTCCCCCTGTTGCTGCCAGCCGTGTGGTACCGTTCTGCCGAACAATACGGATCAGTTGCCGGGGATCGCGGCGACTGTCCTTCACCACACAAGCTACTGTGACCGCGATCCCCGGTCAACTGCATCCGGTGGTTCTGGCCGGCGGCTCCTGTACGTCAGACCGCTGGCCTAGAGTGGTACGCGTTGGGGATCGCCACTTCGACGGCCCAACGCTCGAACGGTCGTTCCTCGCTTTCCGGCCAGCATCCTTCCGAGTATGCTCCCCACGCTTCAAGGATCGTCTCGACGGCAGACTCGGTATCGGCTGTGTGCAAGTAATCGGCGCAGCTCGCCAGGGCGTTGGCAATCGGCTCAACTCTGCACGCGTCGCAATCCTCAATTCTGCGCCATGAACGTCGGTCGATCGTGCAGGCTTGCCGATGCATCGCTTATCCGTCGGGAGGCACGCGATAACCCAGACCACCACCGCGGATCGCTCGTCGCAGCGTGCCTGCTGCCTTTGCCACCGACACGAGGTCCGCGCCTGCCGGTTCCCTCTCCACGAATCCTGACCCCAACAGCAACTTTGTTTCGACATAAACCCAAGCCATCAAACAACTTCCAAGTGGCCTAAAAAAGATGCGCTTGAAAATTCGCGCCCCACTTCCTAGAACCAACGGATAGACGCTACCGATAATCTCGCGGGTACCTCCAAGAGCCTGCCCCGAAGCCAGGTATCAACAAGGGCCCGTCGCCTCCGCCGTGCTGCAATCAGCCCAGCGGCGGACGACGGGCCCTTTTTTTCACTCCCTCACCACCACGCACCCAAGAACCAACACCCATGCAACATTCGTCCCAAAAGGGTGGTTCCACTTATGTCGCGC
>JABWBD010000082.1 GCA_013360685.1 Pirellulales bacterium | reverse complement strand
GAGGACTTTGCAATCTCGATGGAACTGCGAAACCAGTCGCTCATCGGCGTATACGCGGACTCGGTCGAATCGTGGGAGTCGTTTCCGGAGTCGTTCGGCGCGTTCCTGATACGCTTGCGGAAGTTCTCCGGGGGCACGGCCGAGTTGTATCGTCATTGTATGAAGTCCTTCCTGCTGGGCCCCGCGACGTTCACCGAAAAGCTCGACCTTGCGATGATGGTCGGATGGTATGGCCTGATGCCGTTGGTCATCGCCAACGGATACCTGAGCGCCTACGTCTGCCACCGGCTTTGGATGCAACGCGTCTCGGCACTGCATCCCGCGCTTCCCTATTTGTTCGTTGTGATGTTTCTCTTGAACACGCCGGTGCTGTATTCTGCAGCGCCGACCTTCTTGCACGCGGTGCAGCACTGGTTTTGGTCGTCCGCGATCTACGGGGCCTGTCTGCCGATCGCGTCGGCCCGGTTCCTCGTCCATCTCATCGGTGCCCGGGCGAGGTTCGACCGCACTCCGAAAGGCGGAGAAGCGGCGCCGATCGGCCGCGGCACCTGTTCGGCGATGATCCTGTTGGGATTGGCGACGTTGGGAATATCGGCCTGTTGGTATTCGCCGTTCAGTCCCGTGCTCGTGGGATTGGGAGTGTCGTACTTGAGCGTCCCGCTGTACACGCAATTGAACGAATCGACCGTTCCAGGGGCGATTGCCAGGCTGGCTATCTTCTTACCAGGCGCCTTTTATATCTGTGCACTGTGGGAAATGTGGTGGTGGCAGGGCATCTGATCGCCGACGCCTGGAAGGTGTGCGCCGGGCTGCCTCCAGCCTCCCAGATCCATCACGATCCGAACCTGGCTTTGGTCATGGCAAGAATGGCTGCGACGATGACGGCAACGACAAACACTGTTGTTCCTGCGGCAGATGTCCTAGAATGATGGTGAACCGAATCGAACCTCGCGGCTTCTGCACGTGTCTTCCGGACCACACGAGACCGACCGATGGCCCGCCGCCATATCCCCGAACGCCTGACGATCTCCGAAACCGCCCATGAGTTGACGGTGGACGACCTGAAGCCCTTGGTCCGCCTGATTGGGGACGAAGTGAAGGGCCGCAAGAGCGACCTGGTTGACGCACTGGTCGCCGCCATGGAAAACCCCAAGCAGGTCCGTGCTTTCTACGACGGCTTGAGCGAACTCGGCAAGAGGGCCGTCGAGGAGGCTTCGCACGGCGCGGCCGGAGACCTCGATTTGCACCGCTTCCGCGCGAAATACGGTCAATCCCCTGATTTCGGCGGTGCAGGCCGCTTCCGAAACGAGGCACAGCCTACCAGGCTCCGCCTCTTCTTTCCTCTTCGCCATGCACTGCCAACCGACGTGCAGGACCTGCTCTTGACGTTTGTTCCGGAACCGCCGCCTCTGACCGTCAAGGCCGGTGACGACCTGCCCCCACGCGTACGACGCCCGTACAAGAACCTTGGCCGGTATTATCCCCAGCCGGACGACGAGGAAGTGGAGCTGCGCGTGCGTCACACGGCGCGAGCTGCCCTGCAAGAAGTAAAAGCCATGCTCCGCCTGATCGACGCGGGCGAGGTGCGGGCCAGCGAGACGACCCGCCGCCCCTCTGCGTCCACGGTCAAGATCGTCCAGACCGTGCTGACGGACGGCGACTTCTATGACGAAGACGACCAGTCGGAACGTTCCAATGACCCCGCCTCGGACCTGGCCATGAAGGCATTCGCCTGGCCGATGCTCGTGCAAGCGGCAGGACTGGCCCAACTCTCGGGGGCCCGGCTGCAACTGAGCCCGTCGGGCCGCAAGGCAACCACGAAACCGGCCCACGAGGTCCTCCGGATGATCTGGGACAAGTGGCTGAAGACCTCGCTCCTCGACGAGTTCAACCGGATCAACGTGATCAAGGGTCAGCAGGGCAAGGGCAAGGGAGGGCTGACGGCCGTGGGGCCGCGGCGGCAGTCGGTCGTGGCGGTGATGGAGGAATTCCCGGCGCAGAAATGGATCTCGATCGAGGAAGTGTTTCGCGTTCTCAAGGCGCTGGCCGAGGATTTCCATGTCAGCCGAGACCCTTGGAGGCTGTATATCGCTGAACAGCAGTACGGCAGCCTCGGCTACGATGCCCAATATGCCTGGGAGTCGCTGCAAGGCCGCTACGTGCTCGCGATGCTCTTCGAGTACGCCGCCACCCTGGGCCTGGTCGACGTGGCTTACATTTCGCCGGAAGACGCGCGCAACGACTTCTATGACCGCTGGGGCGCCGACGACTTATCCTGCTTGAGCCGCTACGACGGCCTGATGTTCGTGAGGATCAACTCCCTGGGCGCTTGGTGCCTAGGCATGGCGAAAGAGTACGAGGCGGAGACGGCAGTCGCCGCGGAAGTGTTCAAGGTGTTGGCGAATCTGGACGTTGCGGCCGTCGCCCCCCCACTGAACCCGGCCGACGCGCTCCTGCTGGAACGATTTACCCAGCGGCAGTCGGAGGATGTCTGGCACCTGAGTGCCGCCAAGGCTTTGGCCGCGGTGGAAGAGGGACTCACCATCGCCGAGCTGCGAGACTTTCTCACCGCGAAAAGCCAGACCGCCCTGCCGCACACCGTCGAGGTCTTCCTGGCCGACCTCGAACAAAAGGCGGGACAACTCAGCGACCTGGGCGCGGCCCGCCTCATTGCCTGCGCCGATGCAAATGTCGCCCGGCTGCTGGCAAACGACCGCCGCCTGCGAAAGCTGTGTGAGCCAGCCGGCGACCGCAATCTGGTTTTTCGCGCGGCGGACGAGACGGCTTTCCGGCGTGGATTGCGCGAAATGGGCTATGTCCTGCCGCCCCCTCGCTGAAAGCGGCGATCGCCTGTCGTGCCATCGAACACGCAACTTCATCGGCTCCGCCGGATCGCGTCGATCGCCTCGCGCGTGCCGATGCGGCGCAAAGCCTTCTCGGCCATTTCATCGACGCGATGGATGTTGTCTGCGGGCTTTGTCTTGTCGGAGAGAAGTCGCGCCAGCGCGGGCACGGACTCCTCGGCCCGGAAGACCCCCAACACCCGCGCACACTGTTGCCGCAACGAGGCGTCCGGATCGCCCAGCAGTTCGATCAGGACGGGCACGGCCTTGCGGTCGCGCAAGTCTTCCAAAGCGAGCAAGGCGTTGTTCTGGAGGATGGCCTCCGGCGAAGTGCGGAGGATCTCGATCAGCGCCGGCACGGCAGCGCGATCGCCGATCGACCGCAGGGCCTGGATCGCATGAATCGTGACGTGCGTGTTGGGGACTTTGAGCAACTCCAGAAGGTCCGGAACGGCTTCCCTGTCCAATCGCCGGCCGCTGCCATACGCTTTGCCGGCGATGACATTCGAGGCCGCGGTTCGCACGGAGGCGGCGGGGTCGTCGAGCAGCGGAAGGAGACCGTCGTAGTCGACTGCTTTTGCGAAAGGCCGAAGGGCCTCAAGAGCTGCAACACGAACGATGTCCTCCTCGTCCATCAACCCCCCCAGGATGAACAAGACCGAGTCCGGATGCTCGATCGATCCAAGTGACGTCAAGACGGCGGCACGCACTTCGGGCGATTTGTCTCGGATCAAGTGAACAATCGCCGGCATGACGTCACGCTCTAGAGAGGGCCGCGGCCGGCGGATTGCGGCGCCTCGCTCCGCAAGGCGGACTTCACGTCGCGGAGCGACGTGCCACACCAGGCGACACTTCAGTCTGTCCAGCCATTCGCCGAACCGGGCCATGAGGCCGGCCGTTGGCCAGAGCGAGGCGTGGTACAGTTCGCCGATCGCCGCCGCGGCGTCCGCCCGCACCTGGGGCGATGGGTCGTCGAGTGCGGCGAACAACGCGTCGAAATCGTCGAGGCTGCCAAGGCAAACGGCCGCCGCGGCCCGCACTTCCGGTGATGGGTCAGCCGACATCCCGCGCAACCACGTCGCGGCTGCTGGATCGCACTCCTCGGCCAGCTTCCGGATCGCGGCCGCGCGAACCGATGCATCCGGGTCCGCCAACCGCTCTTGGAGCTTTACGATGCCCACCTCGCGATAGCGGCACGGCAGCCGTGCGCTCCGCTCGCGGCCAAGGCGACCCGCCAGCCGGATCAGCAGCGCTGCCAGGACCATCAGAAGTGAGCCCGCGGCTGCGCCGAGCATCCATACCAGCCCAGCCCCTCGCCAACCCCATCCCACGAGCAACACGACGAAGGCACACGGTGTTGTCAAGAGAGCACCCACGCCCGCTCCGACCATCCCGAGCCTGGCCAGCATGAGGACCACGTTCAGCGTGCCGAGGAGGAGCGGCCTTGCCCCAAGCGGCCGGCGGCAACTCTCCAGCGGCAACGACTCAATTGCCTGGGCTCGCACTTCCGGCAACGGATCATCCAGTAAGCCCAATAGCGCGTCGGCGCCTCGCTCACCCATGTCCGCCAGCACGCGGGCCGCTCGTGGCCGCACAGTGTCGTTTCCTGTACGCAGCACGCCGACGAGCAGCGGCAACGCGGCCGGCCCGGCATCTCGGAGCCGCAGCCGGGCCTCGCAGAACTCCTCCCATTCCGCGTCGAGCCCGGCAATCAGACTGTCAAGTTCCTCGGACATCGGATTTCACCAGGCAGTCGCCGAAGGAGTTGGAACGGCAACTGCATTCAGCGTACAATGTCCCGGACGATTCAGTACAAGCTCGGCGTCGTTTCCGACCAGCCGATCACCGGCGCGTCTGGGGCCATTACGAAGAGTTCGACGCGACGGTTCTTCTGCCGATCCGCCGGAGTGAGATTGGGTGCCACCGGCTGGTGCCCGCCAAAGCCGGCCACGGCCATGCGGTGCTCGCCGACTCCCAGCCGGCGCAGCGCGGATGCTACGGCCAGAGCGCGTTCGGAACTCAGGTCGAAGTTGTTGTCGAATTGGTCGCGGGCCGGCTTGCGCGCCACCTGGCGGTCGTCGCTATGGCCGGCAACCAGGATCTTCAAGTCCCGGGTCTCGGGCGCGTTGAGCACCTGGGCCAGTTCAACCAGAAGCTGTTCCGCCCCGGGCTTGAGTTCCGCCGAGCCCGTGTCGAAGAGAATGTCCGTGTCGAGCTTGCTCACGCCCGTGTGGGGATCGAACTTCAGGCTCGGATAGCGGCGGGAAATCCGGGCCAGTCGGCCGCTCAGCTCCGCCGGCATGGCCGCGCGCCGGCCCACCAGGCCCAGCACCTGGTTCTGGACAAGGTCGCGCTGCTTCTCGTAATTGGCAAGCTGCCGGCGCTCCAGCCCCAGTTGCTCTTCCATCAGGGCGAGGTCTTCCTCCGCGCGCATGAGCTGGTCTTCAATGTTGCGGCGGTGGATCTCGAGGTTCTCGATCCTGGCCGCTTGCGCCTTGCCCTGCTCGGCCAGGGTGCGGTTCTGCGACTCCAACGCCGCAATCTGCGAACGGGAAGACGTGCAGCCGCAAGCCAGTGCCGGCAAGACCACCAACAGAAAGCCGCCGAGCGGGCGGAGAACCAGCATGATTCGACTCCTTTCGAATCGGCGCCAGAGTTTTTGGGAAGACGGCCTCGCCCCGCGCGCTGGAGGGAACGAGGCCGTCCAACCCGGGAGGTTTATCCAAATAGGCCGAGGACCATGTCCATCAGCGAACTGTTGAACGTGTACGGCTCCTGCCAACTCCACATGTTCCGGAGCAGGTCGAACGACATCATCCCCGCAAAGGCAAGCAGCAGCACGCAGAAACCCATCGCCACGACCACGCCTGCCGAATAGGGGGCCTCCGGCACATACCCCACACCGGCCGGCACGGGCACGGCGTCGGGCCGAAGCGCCGGGGTAAACCCGGCCATCGGCGCTCCCAGCCCAATATCTGGTGCTCCCGAAAGGTCCTCATCCAGCATCGCCGCCATCGACGGGCCCGCGGCCACGACCGTGGCGCCCGCGTCGGCCTCCGAATCCAACGCGATCACCTGGGAACCGCTCTCCGAGTCCTCATCGGCTGTGTCTTCCAACGGCGTGAGCAGGAAATCGTCGTCGGCCTTCAACTCGGTGGGCGACTCCGTATCCGTATCCTCGCGGAAGGTGAGCATGTCGTCCTCACCGAGTTCCAGCGACTCCTCGTCCGCGGTGCTGAATTCGATCGGTTCTTCCAGCGACAGTCCGCTGTCGGTCGGGTCGACCAGGGAAATGCCGCTGTCGCCCCCGATGGTGATGTCGCTTCCGCTTCCGCTTCCGCCGCCAAGCACCAGGTCGTCGTCTTCCAGCCCTCCCTCGACGCCCAACTCGACGGCCGAGTCGCCGGCCGGTTTTCCACCCACTTTGTTCTGCAGCGAGATCCGGCTGTCTTCGAACGTGAGGTCTTCGTCGAGCGTCAGGTCGAGGTCTTCGCTCCCCGTGCTCGCGGCGGGCGCGGGCTTCTTGGCCGGCTTCGACGGTTCGGCGAGCCGCAGATCGCTCTCGGAGGCCAGTTGGATATCGCTTTCCGCGCCGGCCGCGCCCTCCGTCGGACCGATCACCGTGCCCGAGCCCTCGTCCGGTCCTTCCAACTCCAAATCGCTGAGGAGGACGTCGTCGGTCTCTTCGGATGCCGACTGGGCCCGTTTCTTCTTCTTCCGCTCGGCGAGCAGGTTTTCAATGTCTTCAACCTTGAATTTCCAGTCGGCGCCGTCCCGATACGCGCGGACTTCGTTCCGTTCCCGCAGTCTGTTCAATTCGGCGGGCGGAATGCCGATCATTTCGGCGGCTTTGTCGAGATTGTAGAACTTCTGGGCCATGAAGGACCTCCCGGGTCCTGCGGGACCATCGCTCTCCGGACCCACTGGCCGCTCCGGACGGGCGACACCCGCATCTCCTGTTTATCTTGTCGCTTCCAAAAGGGACTGGATGTCCTGCGGCAAAGGACCTTTCCCGTTGTAGTAGGTCATTTGCAGGTCCCAGTGGATGGTGCGAACACATTTCAACTCGACGTTGCCGCTCGCCAGATCCACGTGGTAGACGCTCAGGACCTTCAACTTGGGGTCGATCACCGTCAGTTGCTGGTACTTGTCGCCTACCGTCGTCGACAAGGCGATCAGTTCGCCCTCCGCCGAAGCGGTGCGGTACGGAGGCACCCGCTGGGCGAACGCTTCGCCACGCTCGGGCATCAGCCCCGCAGCCGCCATCACCAGGCCCAAACCAAGGAGGACTCCCAGCACCAGTGTCTTCATGTTCACCCTCGAAGTCGTGAACTGGGAAAGCTGGGGCCCTAAGTCCATTCTAAAAGCCCCAAATCCCAATGCAAGAGAAAATGGCCCGCGAGGGGGGACTTTTCCGAACAGAACACCTGGGAGCCTTGACGCGGCCGTTCGGCTCCCCGGTTCTGCCCGCGGTCCTCACCTGGCGTTCAAGCGTAAACTGCTTCTCGACAAGTACTTGCGCCTAGGAACCATCGCGACGGGTATGCGGGCGGCTCCCCGAACCGCCGGGAGCGGAGACGAGCAGTCGCCGGAAAACCCAGTCCGCGGCGAGTTTACTTGTCGTGCTATCCCCACGCAAGGTCAGGTTGAGGTGCATTCCTCTTCAGCCTACCAACAGCACCACCAGCCGCTTGGGCCCATGAACACCGAGAATAAGGATCTTCTCGATGTCCGCTGTCCGGCTCGGACCGGTGACGATCACGAATTCGCCGCGGAGGTTGGGATCGCCGGAGCGCGAGGCAATCGTTTCCCAGACCGCCGGCAGGTGCTCGACGAGCTGCGCGGTCCGGGCAACAACGATGCACGTGGGCGGGAGATAGCACAAGATTCGCTCCTGGTGCGTGCCACAGGCGATCAGACAACTCCCCGTGTCGGCGAGGAGATAATCGGCCGGGACCAGGCCGGCAACCAAATCGGACATCGTGCGGGGCGTCCAGCCGGGCTCAGGCCAGGCCACGTGGTCCGGGGGAAGCTCCCCACAGAGCTCGCGGCAGATCGGGCGATCGATCGCGCCGAGGAGCGTGCTTTGCAGTTCCTCCATGAGTTCGGCCAGCTTGCGGCGCGCGTCGTCCATCGTCGTCAGGCGATAGACCTCGCCGCCGACCGCCCGGAGTTCTTTGGTAAAACGCTCGGCCATCTCCTCGATCCCCGGATTCGTCCGCGGCCAAACCTCCGGGATGGACGGCCGCGCCACCGGCGGATCCCCGGCGAGCGCGGTGCGGATTCTGCTCAGGATAGCGTCGCGGCTGCTCATGGGTGTGTTATCGGCTCGGTTTGAGATGTAGGTTTCATCTGGGCCCCGTTGCGACGCCACCAGTCGCGGAAGGCGGGCCCGCCGGGCACGCGGGGCAGTTCGCGGCCTCGCGTCCATGCGCCGAGTTTGCCCGGGTGCCAGGGGAGGATTTTCGCCATGCGGATGCCTAGTTTCACCATGGCCATGGCCAAACGGTAACGCTTCGGCCCGCTGAACCACCAGGCCCAGACGGCCCAGGTCAGCCGCTCCATCGGCGAATTCATCGGCGACGGTTCATTGACGGCCCGATGCCGCATGTGGACGAGTTGGTGCGGGATGTCGATCCTCACCGGGCAGGCCTCGCCGCAGGCCCCGCAGAGCGACGACGCGAAGGGCAGCTTGCCTGCCTTGTCCAGCCCGATCAGGTGCGGAGTGAGCACTGCGCCGATCGGCCCAGGGTAGACCCAGCCGTAAGCCCAGCCGCCCGTGCGCCGGTAGACCGGACACGCGTTGAGACATGCCCCGCAACGGATGCAGAACAAAGCCATCCGCGCCGCCGGATCCTTCAGCACGTTCGTCCGGCCGTTGTCCAGCAAGATCACGACCATCTTTCGGCCGGGCGGCGGGCCGTGGAAGAGATGCGTGTACGTGGTAAGCTTCTGCCCCGTGCCGCTGCGGCCCAGCAGGTTGAGGAAGACGGGCAGGTACTGGATGCCGGGGATCACCTTTTCGACGCCCATCAGCACGACGTGGATCGGCGGGGCGGAGGTCGACAGGCCGGCGTTGCCCTCGTTCTCGACCACGCAGATTGTGCCCGTATCGGCCATGGCGAAGTTGCAGCCGGAGATTCCCATGTCCGCAATGATGAAGTCCTCGCGGAGATGCCTGCGCGCCACGTTCGTCAGGTGCTGATGCTCCGCGCTGAACGGCTCCTTGAGCTTGTCCTGGAACAGCCGTCCGACGTCGGCGGCCGAGAGGTGCAGCGCGGGCGTGACGATGTGCGTCGGCCGCTGCCGGGCAAGCTGCACGAGGTACTCGCCCAGATCGGTCTCCACCGGCCGCGCGCCGACCGCCTCCAAGGCGTGGTTCAGCTCCATCTCCTCGCTGACCATCGACTTGGACTTCACGATCGTCTTGACGTTGTGCTCTTTCACCAGGTCCAGGATGTACTGGTTGGCCTCGTGCGCGTCGGCCGCCCAAAGCACGGTGGCGCCCCGCGCGGTGACGTTCCGCTCGAACTCGACCAGCAGCTTGTCCAGGTTGGCGATGGCGTAGGACTTGATCTGGTTGGCCGCTTCGCGCCACTCCTGCCAGTGCGGGATGGTCGCCGCGATCTCGGCGGTATGCTTGGCGGAACGCTCCGCCGATTCGCCCAGGGCCTTGAACCCTCTTGGCTCGGCCAGGCCGACCGTCTCGGCCTTGAGGAATTGGGCCCCTTCCAGGGGTATCGTAGGGTGCGGCATGGTGGTTTTCACTTCTTGGCTCAGTTCATTGGCCGTTGCCCTTGGCGGCGAGCACCTCCGCGATGTGCATGGCGCGGATATGCTTCATGGCCGGATCGCGCTGGAGGATGCCGTGGACGTGCATCAGGCAACTGATATCGACGGAGCAAACCACGTCGGCGCCGCTCTTGAGGATATTCGCGGCCTTCGTTTGCCCCATCGCCAGCGACGTGCCGGGCATCTTGACGCTGAAGGTGCCGCCGAACCCGCAGCATTCCTCGATGTTGGGCAGCTCGCGGTATTCGATCCCGCGGACGTTCTTCAGCAGCTTGAGCGGCTGCTCCAGGAGGCCCAGTTCGCGGCGGCCATGACAGCCGCTGTGCATGGTCACCTTGTGCGGGAACGTGGCCCCGGTGTCGGCAACGCCCAGGATTTCCACGAGGAATTCGGTCAATTCGAACACGCGACGGCCGACTCCGACGATCCGCTCATCCGGATCCACATGAGCGAAGAACACCCGGCACATGGCCGTGCAGGAGCCCGAGGGGCAAACGATGTAGCGGTAGCCGGCGAACACGTCGCAGAAGTGGCGGATCACGCGGCGTGATTCTTCCCAGTAGCCCGAATTGAAGGCCGGTTGTCCACAACAGGTCTGCTCTTCCGGATACACGACCGGCACGCCCTGATCGATCAGGAGCCGGGCGGTCGCCTCGGCCACCCGCGGGTAGAACTGGTCGATGTAGCAGGGGATGAACAACGCGACCGGTTCACCCGGTTCGTACTGGGGGTAGTCCCAATGTGGCGGAGAATGGTGCTGCGGGCCAGTCATGAGGCAATCACTTGGACCGGGCGGATTTCAAGGTTTGGAGCGGCGGCCGGACGGCTGTTTTGGGAAGCTCAGCGGCCACCGTTACCTTTATAGCCGACTTCACGGAGTCGTTCCAGTTCCCCGGCCGGGGTCGGGAATCTTTTTCCAAGCCGTGTCGGCCGCGACATCGTTCGCCGCACCACGGCAGTGTCTCTGGCCGCGACGAAAAGAGAACCCCGACCCCGGCTTCCACAGCGATCGTTGGAATTGCCTGACGCCGGAGGCGTCGCAGAACATAGCTCGCGGTAAGCTTGCGCGGCGTAGCCGCGAAGCGTCACCCCGGGTTTCGGACCAGAAACGCGATCCTATTCCCCTTGGCCGTTCCGGACGCTTCGTAATCAGCCGTCGCAGGAAAGGCAACGCCTGCCACTCCGCCAGTCTTTTCTGGTATTCGATATTCCGTTGCGCCGCCCGATTGGGATCCGCGTCGGGATGGGGGCGGGAACCGCCGTAGCAAGCCCCGTGTATCGCAGACGAAGATGCCTCGACGGACCGGATATCGTCGCCGCGCCCGGTGGCGACACTCTCGTCCGAACCCGGATTTACCCCCCTCTCGCCCACTACCGATTCCAGGTCTCGCTCCGCGTGCATGCCCTTGAAGGTCGAACTGACGAACACGGGACGTGACTTCCACGGTCGGATATTCGCCTGGGGCATGGTCATTCCTTGCGTCGAATGGTGAACCATGGACTGCACGCCATCGAGCGGCTGCGGCCGTGGCGCGGAAGCCGGCAGATTCTTCGGCAAGTGCGTCGCACGGATCGTCCCGCCGCGGCAGTGCCGCAGCGCGTATTCCAACACGGGCACTAGATTAAGACGATATCGTGCTCGGCAGACATCCAATCCGGTGCCTGGGGTTCGCCGGGCGCGTCTGTCGTGCAATGGATTCAGATGGCCGTTGTCTCCTTCGTCCGGACCGATGCCCAGCCGTCGCTGGTCGGTCGTCGACCTGACCCGCCGTTGGATGCTGTCGAAACCTCTCCCCCCTGCGACCTGCCGCGGACGGCCCCGCGTCGGATTCCCATCGAACAGACGTCACGGCGATATCCCGGCCCCATCGCGAAGACAACATGATCGACGAGAATTCCCCCAGCCGAAGCCTCGATTTCCCAGGGGGACATTCTCGAAAAGTGTCCGCTGGTTTAATTGTCAGGCTGACGAATCGGCGGCAAGTTCGGCGTTGATGTGTTCAACCGCCGGAAGTTCAACGCGGAGTACGCGAACGCCCGCGCGCTGCGCGTCCGCAATGGCCCGGCGGACGGTTGTTTCCAGATCGGTCGTATCACGGTCGTCGAGGATGATACGCGGCCGCCCCCCGGATTTTGCCAGGTGGGCGTCGTCGAAGCCGGCCTCGTAAAGTGCATCCGCCACGGTGTCCGTAAAGTCGTCGATTGCGACGATCAGTCGAAATTCCTGCTTCATTGGTTCAGCCCTCATCGTCGCCGAATTGGCACCAGCAACCACCTGCCACTTCCTCTACTGGAGTCCGATGGCCGCCCTCAGGCAATCATTGATCTGGTGCATGGTCGCCGCCGAAAGCGCGCCGATCACGTGCGTAATCTGGTCGCGGGCGACGGTCATCAGGTTGGCCGTATTGATCACCGAGGGAAGACGCAAGCCGGAAGCAGCCCAGTCCGGATGAGACCGATCGACAAGATGCTGCGTGTCCTCACGGGCTCGGCTGAGGTTGCTCGTGATCTGCACAACAATAGTCCGCTGCATTCGCGCGTTGCCTCTGTCGTTCTGAACGACCAGGGCGGGCCGCACCCTGGCGTTAGGATCTGTCGGATAGAAATCGACGATGACAACGTCCCCACGATGAATGATCATCGACGTTTGTAGTCCTGATAGGCATCTAAACCGGCGTCTTCTTCCTGGTCCCACGCTGCGAGTACCGCCAGGTAGGCTTCCTCGGGCTTCATCTCTGAATCATCGTACTCGATCACTTGCTTCACACGGTCGTAGATGTCGCGTCGGAGAACGACGCACTCTCGGCCGTCCACCGTGATCGGCACCGGCTCGCCATGGTCGATCGCCTGGATTTGATCGTTAGTCAGGTTCATAGGACACCTCCACACCCTATTATGGCATGTCGGCGCGGCATTGCCAAGGGGAAGTGCCGTTGCCGTGAGCGCTGCAGTAGCGATCTGTCCCTGCCGTGGTGCCTCTTTCGCCATCCCCATCTCGCCGCACGCGATTATTCCTCACGAGGATATGGATCGCACATTTCTGCACTTGAAGGACGGTGATGCGACGCGCAAGAATTCGATTCACCGGACGGCTGGAAGGCCGGTGCGTTAGTCGCAGGCACGTGTGGCCGTTCGTTGGTCGCCAGCGGTCTTGACGAAGGTCGGCTCGATCGAAAGAAGACTCAGAAGCCATGGTGACTCGGGAAATCCTTGATCTCCGTTGCCGAGTCTCCCACGAGGGCTCTCGCAAAAGCTTGTCGGAGGTTGCATCCATCGTCCGTTTGGGTATACTCGGAGCACTGTGCCGAGCACGCGCGCGCACGTTGTGGAGTGATGGAGTGGGGTGCCAATCCTGCCCACTTCTGCACTCCAGTACCCCATCACTACCGTACTCCAGCCACCCCATTCCCTGCCGCCTACAACTCGGCCGCGCTACGAAAGGGCACGTGATGAAACACCTCATCCCACCTTGGCTGGTCCTGTCCGGGCTCCTGTCGTTCCTCGGCGTTGCTTCGGTGCGAGCAGACTCGCCGCCGGACCGCCCCAACATCCTTTGGATCACCTGCGAAGACATCAGCCCGAACCTGGGATGCTACGGCGACGCCTACGCGCGAACACCCGTGCTGGACCGGTTGGCTTCGCAGGGCGTGCGGTACACGGAGGCCTACGGCATCACCGGCGTCTGTGCGCCGAATCGCTCGTGCCTGATCACCGGCATGTACCCATCGACGATCGGCAGTCACGACATGCGGTCGATCACCCGGCTGCCCGACGTGGTGCGGTGTTTTCCGGAGTATCTTCGCAAGGCAGGGTACTACTGCACCAATAACGTCAAGACCGATTACAACTTCCCGGTGCCCAAAGGGGTGTGGGACGAATCGAGCGGAAAGGCGCATTGGCGCAAGCGGCCGGCGGGCAGGCCGTTTTTCAGCGTGTTCAATTTCACCGTCTGCCACGAAAGCCAAATCCGCCAGCCCGATGCGAGTTTCGCCAAGAATACCTCGCGGCTGACGCCGGACCAGCGCCACGATCCGGCCAAGGTTTCCTTGCCGCCGTTCCACCCCGACACGCCTGAAACCCGCCGCGATTGGGCCCGCTACCACGACCTGATCACGGCCATGGACTACGAGGCGGGCGATATACTACGGCAACTCGAGGAAGACGGCCTGGCCGATCAGACCATCGTGTTCTTTTTCTCGGACAACGGCGTCGGCATGCCCGGCTGCAAGAAGTGGGTCTGGGAATCCGGACTGCACGTGCCGCTCATGGTGCGATTCCCGGAGAAATACCGCCGCTGGTCGCCGGGCGAGCCGGGAAGCACGTGCGACCGGCTGGTCAGCTTCGTCGACTTTGCGCCGACCGTGCTGAGCCTGGCGGGGGTGGACATCCCGCCGAACATGCAGGGAAAAGCGTTTCTCGGCCCGCGCGCGGCCGAGCCGCGCGAGTACGTCTATGCGATCCGCGACCGCATGGCCGAGCGGTACGATACGGTCCGCGTCGTCCGGGACCGCCGCTATCAATACCTCCGCAACTACATGCCGCACCTGAGCTGGTCGCAGTTCGTCAGCTATACGGAAGAAATGCCGACGATGAAGATCTGGCGGCGGCTGGCCGAAGCGGGGAAGCTCAACGAGGTCGAGGCCCGGTACTTCCAGCCCAGGAAGCCCGTGGAGGAACTGTACGACACGAGCGCCGACCCGCACCAGGTCCACAATCTCGCGGGCGACCCGAAGCATCGGGCCGTTCTCGAGCGGATGCGGGGGGAGAGCGTCGACTGGATGAAGCGGACGCACGACCTGGGCCTCTTGCCCGAGTATGAGATGCACCGCCGGGCGGAAGGTCGCACGCCCTACGACGTCGCCCAGGACCACGAGGCCAATCCGCTCGACCGGCTCCTTGCCGCCGCCGACCTGGCCAACCGGATGGAGCCCGCGCGTGAAAGCGAACTGATAGGGCTCTTGAACGACGGCGATCCGGCGGTGCGGCATTGGGGAGCGATCGGATTGGTCGCGCTGGGGAAGGAGGCCGCGGCGGCCGAAGGGCCGCTGCGTGCGGCGATCAAGGACGCGTCGCCGGATGTCCGCATTGCGGCCGCGGAAGCCTTGTGTCGACTGGGCCGCGTCGAAGAAGCTCTGCCGGTGCTCATCGCGGAGCTGCGTCACAAGACGCCGTACATCCGCTTGCGGACGATGAACGTGCTGGATCGGCTGGGAGTGTCCGCCCGGCCGGCGTTGCCCGCCATTCGCGAGGCGGCCCTGCCGAATGCGGGCCCTGCCGGCGATTATCTGGCGAGAATGGTGGAATACGTACCGGAGAAGTTGCTGAAACCGGGCGAGCCGTAACGAATGGGGAACGGGGTCGATGGGGTACTGGAGTGTTGAGAATGATAAAAGGCTCGAATGAAGCGGGCGGCAACGGTTCATAGCGGTTGCCGCGGAGCACCAGCCAATCCTTGTCGCCCGAGACGCCTGCCCAGCGGCGATTTGTCGAGATGTGGCCGGACGGGACGTGGCCAGAAGCGTGACATCCGATAGAATCCCCACGGCAAGCCGAAACGAAACGCTTCCCCTTGGCGTCCGGCCGTAAGGCTCGCTACAATAACCCCAGGCCGCCCTGATTCGCGTGAGGCCAGAAAGTCCAATCCGGCTCAAGAGAAAGCGGAGTCCGACCGTGTCGCACTCAACCATTCAAGTCCCACCGTCGGTAACCGAAGGCGAAGCCCGACTCTACCTGGCTATGAAACTCTTTGAAATCGGGCGGTTCTCCTGCGGTCAGGCTGCCCAGTGGGCGGGCTACTCCAAACGCGCCTTCATGGAGCTGCTCGATAAACACGGAATTGCCCTGATGGACTATCCGGCCGACGACCTGCAGGACGATCTGAACCATGCCTGACGCTCCGACCGTATCGAACAGCAGTTGCCTGATCGCGCTGGATGCCGCGGGCCACCTGGCGATACTGGAGCAGCTTTATTCGACCGTCCAGATTCCGGAGGCCGTGTTCTATGAATGTGGCGCCGCCTTGCCGCCTTGGGTGCAAGTTCATTCCGTGCAGAACCGTCCGCTCGTTCAATCGAGAGCAACACTGGGGCAAGGCCGTCGATCTCCGCCAACACGCGCTTCAGTTCCTCCCACTTGCCGGCGAACGGAGCGTCGGGGCTTTGCTTCATGTCGTCCCAGGAATAGAAGCCCGTCGTAGTTGAAATTCAACGCCTGGCTATGCGCCGGAATGCACCCCGCCTCGAGCGGTTTCTCCCCGGCCTGAGCCTCTACCAGCCCAGCGCGGCTGGCGGCGTCCCGCGAAAGGTCGATCTGGCCCTCTCCCAGTACAAGCTGTCGATGGACGCAGGCTGCACGCGCTGGCTGGTCGCCCGTGGCGCGATTACCGCCGAGGGTTCCTGGAAGTGCCGGACCTGGACAAGGACCGCCCGGAGGCGGCGTCGCAGAAGGCAATCGTTGCCTCTTCGGCGCAAGTCGGCTACGATGGGCCGTAAACCGGAGATCGATTCCCATGACGCTCCATCCACTTCTGCGCGTTGCCGGCCCTTGCCTGCTGACCATCGCCGCCACGGTCCAATTGGCCGCCGCGCAAACCGGCCAATCGCTGCCGGAAACGGTGTACGTGAGCACCGGGGACAACCACTGGATGCATTACAATCCGATGGACTCCAAGGTGAGCATCGAGGCGGCCTTTGAGGTATTCGCGACGCAATTGGGCGTCGACACCGTCTGGTGGCGCGGCTTGCAGACCGATTGCCTCTTGAAACACAGTGTGCTGCGACCCCAGAACCGCCGCTATTACGGCTGGGTCGAGTGGGGCCGCCATCTGCACGGCACGGTCGGCGTGGACCAGATCGCCGTCGCCGCCGCCCGCAAGCACAAGATTCAGATCTGGGGCGTTACCGGCCTGTTCGAATTCGGGTGCCAGGCCGACACGCCCGTCTACGGCGACTACCCGTACTTCGTGGAAGACAAGATCCGCGTCGCCCATCCCGAATGGATCCCGCTGAACCGCTACGGCACGCGCCGACAGGCGGGCCTGCTGGATTTCTCCTACCCAGAGGCTCGCAAGGCCGTCGTTGACGACTTCACTTCGCATGTGGTGGAAACGGGCTACGATGGGATCGTGCTGTTCACCTACAGCGAGAGCTTCCAGTTCCGGTATCTGGACGAGTATGGTTACAGCGCGCCGGTGGTGGAGGAGTTCCGGCGGCGCTGGGGCGTGGACATCCGCACCCAGCCATTCGACAAGGAGGCATGGGCGAGGCTCAAAGGAGAATACGTCACCCAGTTGCTCCGCGAACTGCACGCCGCTTTCGCCAGGCACGGCAAGAAGATCTGCGTCCTGCTCGAGCCGCTCGACGTGGATCTGCCGATGCACTGGCGGCCGTCGGCGAACGAACATGAGCCTTCCGCGGGACGAATCCTCATCGACTGGCAGACGTGGGCGAAAGAGGGAATCGTCGACGAGCTTTGTGTCTTCGCACCGGGAAACGACCAGTCGCTGAAACGGGTCGTGGATGGCTGCCGCGGAACCTCCGTCCGCGTTTCCACCTATAACCAGGCGGGCGCCGGCCTGTTGCCGGGAGTGAAGCGGGTGACAGGTCGCGGGCAGTCCCTCGAGTCGGTGTGTCTCCGCGAACCGCAGATCCAAAAACTGCCGGTCGACCGCCGCATCGAATTGCTCAAAGAGGGCGACGTCGATGCGCGGCGATGCCTTCTCAGGGAGATCGCGAGCGGGAGGCTCCGCGCCGGCGCCGAGAAGGTCGCGCCCCTCTTGGATGACCCGGATCTCTACATCCGGCGCGGAGCGCTGAGAGCGCTCGCCGCACTGAAAGACCCTGCGGCCGTCGCCGCCATGGAAGCGGCACTGGGAGATCGCGAGCATTCCGTCCGCCTGCAGGCCGCCGAAAGCCTCAAGGACGTGCACGGGCCGGACACGGCGAAAAAGATCGTGGACGTGATCCGCCGCGAAGGGACGTTTCAGTTCAACTACGTCGTGGCGGTGCCCACGCTAGTCGAGCTGGCCAAAGACGACATGGGGTTTATCGTCGGTCTGCTGACGGACCGTGATTGCTGGGTAAGACGCACGGCCGCCTTCGTTCTCGAAGCGACTGCCGGACCGGATTACGGACCCGCGAAGCCAGCCTTGATCGAGGCGGCCCTGCACGATTCCGACCCTTGGGTCCGGGAGCTTGCGCTGAGCGCGCTGGGCCGCTGGGGCCGCGATCCTGAAGTCATTTCGGTCTTCTTTCAATCGCTGGAGGATGGAGACAATGCGGTCCAGGTCCGCGGCGGCGCCAGGATGCTCGGGCGCGTGCTGGGATCGCCCGCGTCAGGTGCAACTCCGGAAGGCCGGAAGGCGATCGACGCGCTGGCCGGACTGTTCCGGAAATACGGCGAGGGCTGCCGGCGCGAGGATGCCGATTGGGGCTGGCGCGTGGTGGGCAACTCGCTCTTGGCCTTTGGCCCCGAGGGCGAGGTCCGGCTCAGGCAGATGCAGGAGGAGGCCGACCCTCAGCTTGCGGAATTGGCCTGGAGAGTGGTCTGTATGCGTCAGGAGATGAGCCGTTATTGCCGCGCGACCGAAGACCAGGACGCTGCGCTGCACCCCCAATGGCCCAAGCACGTGCCGGTCCGCGCCCGATGAGAGGATGGCTTTCTCGGCCTGGAGCGGAGTCCTGTCGGCCGGAGGAAGTGAAGGCGGTGTTCGTGGACCGGATCTTCTTGATTCGGGAAAAGTAGCGGGCACGGGCAGAGGCTGGGGCAAATTGTGGCACGTCGTTGGGGCGACACGGTCTTCACGTCGCCTTAGCGACGATCGAGAAATAACTGTCCGAAGTCGCGGCTGCAGGGGACGCCCTCCGTGGCGTTCCGCAGATGGGCTTGCTCGCGGGCGGCATCGACTCGTGTGAGAAGGCGTCGGAAGCAAGCAGCCTCGGCTCGACATTCGGTGCGGCGGGCGAGGCACGCATCGGATGAACGGCCAGCGGTTTGGGCATGTGGAGAGCATCTGGGAAGATGAAGCACGAGTAGCACGTAGCTGATTCAGTTCACGGCGATTCGAAGTCGCGGCTGGCGAAATCTGAGAACGCGTTAAGGAAGAGTGGCCGGCGTTTACCACGAATGGCGAGTCGGTATAATTTGAAGGAGGGAGCCCGGAGCTTTCGTAAAAACAACACCAGGCAAGGCGTAGCGAAATGAGCACGACGCGTGTTGACCTTGACGACGCTTTGACGACGCTGCTGTACGAATCCAATCAACCGGTTCAGGAGGTGGTCCGCGAGTTCCTTGTCTTGGAACTTTATCGGCGCGGGACGATTTCCAGCGGCAAGGCGGCTAGTCTCCTCGGCATGTCTCGATGGGAGTTCATCCGCCATGCTTCTCGTCTTGGCATTGCCCTGTTCGACATGACCGAAGAGGAATGGCAGGCGGAACGGGCAAGGATGGAGGCGATCTGATGACGCCGCCTGTTGTCTCGAACGCCAGCCCACTCATTGCGCTGGAGCAGATCGGTCAATTGCCGATCCTCAAGGGTCTTTTCGGAACGGTCGCGATACCGCCGGCGGTTGCTCGGGAAATCGCCCCAACCGTCAGTCCCCCCGAATGGATTCAGCAGCAGCAATTGACCCAACCCATCGGACCGCTCATCTTGGGCACGTCTCTCGGTGCTGGTGAGAGCGAAGCGATCGCACTTGGGTTGGAGATCCAGTCGCGTTTCGTCGTACTGGATGACCGCGCGGCACGCAGGCTGGCCCAGGCACTGGGACTATCGGTGATCGGCACTTTGGGAGTTCTCTTGGCCGCCAAGAGGCGGAACTTGCTGCCTGCCGTGCGACCATGCCTGGACGGGCTCTTGAACCACGACTTTCGGATCGCACCGTCCCTGCATGCCCAGGTCTTGCACGACGCAGGAGAAGACGCGTGAGAATTCCCTGACGCACACCGCCTTCGTGCAATCGCAAACCGAGACTGTTACGAGGGCTGGCTCTCTGGAGTCAATCAACGCCTGGGCCGTGCTTTGTCCGCGATTCCAGTTTCCGGCCACCCCCGTTGCTGCCTCCCGGCAGGTCTGTCGCCTCTTCCAAAACATG
The DNA here is from genome assembly GCA_013360685.1 of Pirellulales bacterium. Taxonomy (GTDB): domain Bacteria; phylum Planctomycetota; class Planctomycetia; order Pirellulales; family Thermoguttaceae; genus JABWBD01. The sequence goes on along the minus strand of JABWBD010000082.1, from coordinate 3,500 downwards.
GTTCCACTGGCGGGGTGCTCGACGAGCGGAGAGCGGAGAGCACGTGGCATCCAATCGTGGAGAGAATTGCGGCGGCCGATCTGGTTAGCGACCGCCGCGAGGGATCGCTGTCGAGGGGAAAGGGAAGAGATGCGACCACCCGACGCAAGCCTTGGCTGAACCCGACGCCATTACTCACTCGAAAGGCCGTTCAGCCAAGAAACGAACGACCGTTGGCCGATGGTTTCTCGATGCGACCAACGGTCGAAGTGCGATTTGAGCGATTGCGGACCGTTACGACGGCTGTCTGTCTACCGTCAGTCCAATCTGGGCCTTGCTATTGGCAGGAGGGCTGGATTCGTTCTTGGGAACGCTTCCTTGGAAGATTGCGGCCAAAACCAGCGTGCCAACAAGCACGATTGCCAGGGGCACTGCCCAGATCTTGCTCCACTGGAACTTCCCCTCGGACTTGGACTGGTCCATCACAATTCCGGCCAACTGCGTGCCGAGGAACAACCCCACCCCGGTTGTGGCGGCGAAGATCAATGCCTGGGCCGTGCTTTGGATGGACACGGGCGCGACGGCATTGACGTAGACCTGGCCAACGATCATGAACATCACGTACGCCAACCCGTGCAGCACCTGCGAAACCACAATCAATGCCCGCGAGTGGACCGCCACATAGAAGACGTACATCAACAGCCAGCAGGCCGCACCGAGCGTCAGTGTCCATTTGAAACCAAGCAGTGCAAGCACATTCTCCTGCTCTTTGGGAAGTCCGAAGAACATGAGAGCGGCTTCCCACAACACGAACACCGTCGCAACGGTCTGCGCGGCTTGGGCGACGGCCATCGCGGCCGGAACGTTGCGCCCGGAAATACCGCGGTCCATCATGAACTGAGCGGAACCGAGGAAATAGAACTGCATCATCCCGGCGACCACGAACGAAACTACGACGAACACGAGGAAGTCGAGACCTTTAAGCAAGGCGAGCGTCTCGACAATCGGCATTTCCTTGGCCTTCGGCATGGTACCTGGCGCGAACAACGAGGCGACGACCATCGCCAGCGACAGCACGGCGGCCAACTTCAAACAGTCGCTGCCGTCCCCCTCGCCCTTCCGGAGGTTTCGCCATCCGGTCAGGAAATAGCCGGCCAGCGCCCAGGCGATCGGTGCCCAGATGAAGACTTTGCCCTGGTCCGCCGCGGCGTGTCGGAAGAGCACAGTGTTTGCCAAAGGAAGCGTGCCCGCGTAGCAGATCGAGTAGAAGAGCATCACGACAAACAGTCTGCTGAAGTTCTGGATCCGCGCGGCGGTGAACAACAGAACGGCACCGATCAGGTGCGCCACCGCCAGAATGTATTCCGCGTTGACCCATCTGTCGGCCAACCATCCCGTGACGAATGGGGCGAAGATGCAAGCCAAAGGCAAGGTCGCGTAGATCCAACCGGTTTGCTTGCCGCTCATCTTCAGCGGGCCCAGGAGCCGCGCGGCCAGCACGGGCGCCCAAGCGCCCCACACAGCATATTCCAGGAACATCACCGCGCTGACGGCGATATACGTGCCGATCGGTACACTAATGCTCACAATGCCCTCCTCGCCTTCACGATTGACAGTTCAGGATGGTCGAAAACGGGGACTGGGGCCTCGCGACGACATGATTTCTGCGGACATCATGCGGCGAGAGGCCGAATGCCCAGGAAACAAGCTAGTCGATGCGACTTGTCCTGTCAAGAAACGAGGAGCGGGAAGACGGTGCGGCCACGCGGACACAGCAGAACCGGCACCCAATACCGTCGAAACCTTCGTGCTGCTGGGAACGCTGATCGGACTGATCGGGTTCAAGTGGACCCTGGCGGTCGGCGCGCTCTCGTGGGCCGTGATGTACGTGGTGTATATCGCGGGCAGGCCGCGGTGGCTGATCGTCGTGTCGCAGTCGCTGCACGGCATCGCCTATGTATTGTTCATGATCGCCGGGCAGATCTACGCCAATGAATTGGCACGGCCGGAAATACGCAGTTCGGTCCAGGCGTTGGTCTTCGCCGCCACGACCGGCTTGGGGCTGTTCATCGCCACGCAGGCTGCCGGGATTGTAATGGATGCCTTCTCGGCCGACGGGAAGTTCCAGTGGCGCAAGGTGTGGATGGTGCCCGGCGGGATCATGGCCGCGGGAGTGGTCGCGCTGGCCGTCTGGTCTGTTGCACTGTGAGCGGCCGGGCGAAATCGTTGACTGGGCGGGCAGGATGAGCGTCTCGGCAGGGGCATCATGAGATCGGAGGGTGGCGCCTCGCGTGCGCGAGGCGGAAATTAGGTCGCGGAGCGACGTGGCACCCTCGTTCGCGGGCGTGCATGCGGAAAACGCGGTAGAATGGTAAGGCTCTTCCGTTGTCCGGTGGAGGACGGCCTTCCCAGGCCGTCTCTTGCCGCGATCTTGACGGCCTCGGAAGGCCGCTGCTACAGAAAACGCCGAGGCTCGCACCGACAAATCGAAGAGCCAATCGTTACTGCCCTCACCCCCGGCCCCTCTCCCGAAGCGGGAGAGGGGAGGTGGAGGAATTCTAGTACGAATGGGTGGGTGGCAATGCTTGACGCCTCCGGATTCGTGCAACTATACTGAACTATCCCCGGAGTGGTGTTCTTCTTCGCCTGAATCCCGTCGTCTGCGTATCTTTTGCAGAAGAGAAACTCGCCCATGAACTGGTCGTTGCACAATTCGGCTCGTTGGATTTGCCTGGTCGTGGCTTTCAGTCTGGCTTCGTCCGTTTACGGTCAGGCGGAGCAGCCACAAGCGGCCGCGCCCGCGGCGGGGCCTGCGGCGGCGCCATACCGGCAGTTGGCGCCGGGAGTGATGAAGTCGGTGGATGCCTCTCCGGAGATCGACGAGACGTTCGCACGCCACGACGTTGTCGAACTGACGGCGGTCGATCCGAATTTCAAATGGGCCAAAGACGTTGATTTTCGCCGCGACATCTGGCACCTGAACCTCCAGTTCAAGCCGGTGCGGATGATCTGGGTCGATGTTCCGCAACCGGGCGGAAAGATGCAGCGGAAACTGATCTGGTACATGATTTACAGCGTTACCAACCCTGGAAAGACATTGCACCCGCTACCGGACGAAAACGGCACGTTCAAAGTCGAGACCATCGACCAGCCGATCCGCTTCGTGCCTGAATTCCTGTTGGTGAACGACGAGTTCAACAAAACCTATCCCGACCGCGTCGTGCCCGCAGCCTTGGGACCCATCCGGATGCGGGAAGACCCCGCAAGGAATTTTCTGACCTCGGTAGACATCGTCCGCGAGATCCCGGTGGGTGAGACGCTCTGGGGAGTGGCCATGTGGGAGGACGTCGACCCGCGGATCGACCGCTTCTCGGTTCAAGTCCACGGCCTGACGAACGCCTACAAGTGGCAGGATGAGCCCGGCAAGTTCAAGCCGGGCGACACGATCGGTACCGGCCGCCGGCTGGCCCGCAAGACCCTCAAACTCAATTTCTGGCGTCCGGGCGACGAATTTTACGAGG
>JABWBD010000500.1 GCA_013360685.1 Pirellulales bacterium | reverse complement strand
GGCCGGCGGCTCGAAGGTCAACGGCGTGCGGCCGGCGAAGTTCGACTGGGGCACGGTCGGTACCGGTGCGAACACGCGCGACGACAACGCCGCCGCCGCTCCGCTGCCCAAAGCCTTGAAGTCGACGAGCAACGTGCTCCGCCCGCCGGCGCACACGCAATTCACCGACAACCGCACGTTCGCCGATGCACCTGGTCCGAATCCGAAGACTGCTGCAGTTGCTCGGCCATTTGCAGACGGGCCGGGGGCATAACGCGCGAGCTTTGTCCGATCTCTGCCGCGTAAGCCGCCGCACGATCTTCCGCGATTTGGATTTGCTCCGCGATGCGGGCGTGCCGCTGCACTACGACGTCTCCGAAGAGCGGTTTCGCATCCCCGGCACCTTCTACCTGCCCCCTACCAACTTCACGACGGAAGAGGCCCTCGCCGTCATCGTTCTCTGCCACGAAGTCGGCCACCGGGCACAGGTCGCCTTTTTCGACGCGGCGAAGAGCGCGGCCGCCAAGCTCGAAAGTAGCCTGCCCGCAGCCCTCCGCGAACAGCTCGCGCGCATGACCCGGGCGATTCATATTCGCCTCGGTCCGCTGGCCGCCGCCGTTGGCGAGACGGACCTCGCGTCGCAACGTGCAACCTACCAACAGTTGGTCGACGCGATCGCCCGCCGCCGCGCCGTGCGGATTCGCTACGACAGCTTTACCGAGCGGAAGCAAATCGCGACGAAGCTCAGCCCCTATCGGCTTTGGTTCAGCCGACGGGCGTGGTACGTCATCGGTCGGTCGTCGCTTCATCGCGCGACGCGAACGTTTCACCTCGGACGAATTCTGTCGCTCGTGCAACTCGACGACGGGTATCAGATTCCGCGCGGCTTCAACCTCGAACGCTACCTTCGCAACGCCTGGCACATGATCCCCGAACGCGGACCCAACCGCCGCGTCTCGATTCGCTTCAGCAAGCTCGTCGCCCGCAACGTCGCCGACGTCGCGTGGCACAAGACGCAGCGCCTCGCGTGGAACGCCGACGGGTCGCTCGACTTTCAGGTAAACGTCTCCGGCTTGGGCGAGGTTTCCTGGTGGGTTCTCGGCTACGGCGATCAGGCCCTCGTGCTCGAACCGCCGGAACTCGCGGAGATCGTCGTCGCTCGCGCCAAACGCATGCTCGCCCGGTATAAACGCGGCAAATAGCCGCCCTTCCGCGTCCTGGCACTTCGCTCGAATGCCAACCGCCGATAGAATCGCGGCATGAGCTCTCTCTCCGCAACGCCGGATTCGCCGTTCTTCTCGTTCGACGGCATCGACGGCGTCGGCAAGTCAACGCAGATCGAACGATTCGTCGCCTGGCTACGCGCGTCGGGCTGCGACGTGGTGCCGTGCCGTGATCCCGGCAGCACGCCCCTCGGCGAGGCGATTCGCGACATCCTGCTGCATCGCGAGGAGATTCCGCTCGCCGCGCGAGCCGAGATGCTCCTCTACATGGCCGCCCGTGCCCAGTTGGTCGAGGAGGTTGTCCGGCCGGCCCTTGCCCTGGGGAAAATCGTCGTCTCCGACCGCTTTTTGCTGGCCAACGTCGTCTATCAGGGGTACGCCGGCGGCCTGGACATCCAGTCGCTATGGGAAGTAGGGCAGACCGCGGTCGGCGGCCTGTTGCCGGACCTGACTATCGTCTTGGACATGCCCGCGGAGGCGGCTGCCGGACGACTCCATCGCCCGCTGGACCGGATGGAGCGGCAAGGGGCGGAGTTTCACGCCCGGGTCCGCGAGGGTTTTCTCGCGGAGGCCGCACGGCGGCCGGAGCGAATCCGGGTGGTCGACGCTGCTCGAACCGTCGAAGCGGTCCAGGCCGATCTCCGCGCGGCGGTCGAAGCGTTTCTTTCCAAGACATCCACCCATGCGGCATCACCATGAGCTGGCAAGGCATCCTGGGACACGACGAGGTCGCGGCGCAATTCCGGCGGGCCCTCGAGCGCGGGCGACTGGCGAGCAGCTTCCTGTTTGTCGGTCCGGCGGGGATCGGCAAGCGAACGTTCGCGGTGAAACTGGCCCAGACACTCCTTTGCCAGAGGCGGCCGGAGGCGGAAATGGACCCGTGCGGCCAGTGCCCGTCGTGCGCTCAGGTGATGGCCGCGACGCATCCGGATCTGGAAATCGTCGGCCGTCCCAAGGACAAGGCGTTCATTCCGCTGGAACTGTTGATCGGCGACAAGGACCGCCGAGGGCGGGAAGGTCTCTGCCATAGCATCGCGATGAAACCATTCATGGGCGGGCGCAAGGTGGCGATCATCGACGACGCCGACTACTTGAATGCCGAGGGCGCCAACAGTCTGCTGAAGACCTTGGAAGAGCCGCCGCCCCGCTCCCTGCTGGTCTTGATCGGGACCAGCCCAGCCAAGCAACTGCCCACGATCCGCTCGCGATGCCAGATCGTCCGGTTTCGGGCCTTGGCGTCGGAGGCCGTTGCCGAGTTGCTGGCGGCCCAAGGTCTCGCGCAGGGCCCGGAGGAAGCCGCCCGGCTGGCGGGCCATAGCGGCGGCAGCCTGGAACGAGCGATGGAATTAACCGGCGCTGAGTTGTGGCAATTCCGGACGATGCTCGACGAGCGGCTCTCCGAACCCGGATGGGACGGCGTGCTGCTGGCGGAAGCCGTTTCGGCCTTTGTTGCGGAGGCGGGGAGCGAGACGTCCGCGCGGCGTGCGCGCATGCGGCAGGTGTTCGAGTTTGCGGCGGAATTCTACCGTCACCTGCTCTACGTTTTGACCGGCTCCTCGCGAGGGGAGGATCCTGAGCTGGAACGGCTGATGCGTCGAGCGGCCGAGCGGTGGCCCGCCGACGAGGCAGCCGCCCTGGCTTGTCTCGATCGCTCGATCGAGGCGATGGAGCAGTTGGAGCGGAATGCCTACCAGCCGACGCTTCTGGAGTGCTGGATCGACGATCTGGTGAAGACAACCCTCTTCGGCCGTGCTCCGTTGCGGTGATCCCCAGTCAAGCTAGCCGGGCGAGGAACCGGCCGTCTCATGCCTCGGTCTGGCCGTGCACGGTGAGCACGAGCCGGCGGCGTCCACCATGCCGGCGGTGTTCGCAGAGGTAGATCCCCTGCCACGTCCCGAGGGAAAGCCTGCCGTCGCGGATCGGCACGCTCACCGAACTGCCCATCAGCGAGGCTTTCACATGGCCCGACATGTCGTCAGGGCCTTCGATCGTATGCCGGTAGGGAAGATCGTCCGGAGCTATGCCGGCCAGGGCCCGGTCCAAATCAAGCGGCACGTCGGCGTCGGCGTTCTCATTGATCGTCAATGACGCCGAGGTGTGCTGGATGAAGACGTGCAGCAGGCCAACCTGGAACTTGCCGAGTTCAGGCAGGGCATCGAGGATGTGGCGCGTGATCATATGGCATCCCCGCGAGAACTGGGGCAAAAGCACTTCTGTTTGGAACCAACTCACAACGAACCTCGTACTTGTCTTGCGGAACTTCCCGATCCCAGATCGGAGCCAAGATCAGATTCCAGTTTAGTCGAGCCGCCGGTTTCGTGGATACTCCAAGCACGGGCGTTAAAATGGGCGGGTAGGACAATCCGACAGAGGCCGCAGCGTGAGCAGAACCGGAAAGATAACTTCACGACCACCGCTGGCGGCGTTCCTTAGCGGCCCTAACAGAACGCCAACTCCCCTCACTGCCCTCACCCCCAGCCCCTCCCCCGCAGCGGGAGAGGGGAGTTGAGCTCTTAGCCTCGGGACATTCTATGACCTGCAAGCATTTGCGAGACCTGTACACGCTTTGTGAGTCGCACAACCTGAAACTCAGCAGCAGCGAACTGATCCGACTCGTCTGTCCCCAGTGTGGGGTAGAGGAGGTCTGTCCCTCCGTGTTGACCGAGGAATATGAGAAACGGCACGACATGGACGAAAGCGGCTGTTCTCCGCACGATTCGGCGGACGAGGACACTTAGCGAATGGCTTTGAGCGAGCGGTGACTCGGCGGGTGCAAGATGACGGAAAGGTCCAAGTTTCGCTGAAAAAACTTCGTCGGGCCCCTTGACAACGGCGGATGATCGGCGAAAATGAGTGGTTTACACACAGGAGCGTCACCCCCCCTAATTGATTTTCGCAGACCTCTCTGCGTCGAATCTCTGACGCTGACTTAGTCCTAAGGCTGGGCGGTTTACCGGTTTATTGCTTACGAGGCAGGGTCGTCCGGCGTTATTCTTCTGCTGTTGGAGTGGTTACCGATGCGCAACGTGTTTGAGGCGATTTTGGAGTGTGGGCACGACGAGGACTTCGATCCCGTCGCGACCGAGGAGTTCACCGCCACCGACGCCCCGGCCGGATCGAAAGCGAAGCTGGAGATCCTCGCAGAGCGAGTCAAGAAGGGCCTGCCCCTGTGGCACCCGGAAGACCGTCGCGATTACAGCGGTTTGACGGGAGCGGTGCGGCCGCGCGAGTAGTCGGCCGCGATCTGTTCTGCCGCGCTCGGCAGAATGGTCCCGCCGAAGCACTCATTCTGCGGTTGCGGGACCTGCCTCACGTACCAGCCGGCCTCTCCGGCACTCTCGACTGAGGCGATTTCTGAAGGAGCCGTCGGGCTTTCACAGCCCGCCCGGGGTCGGTCTCACCGCACCGGGCGGGCTGTGGGCTTCGGTCGCGAGTCTAGGTACGGGTCCGCGCCAACTCCGGCGCCGCATGGGGTTCGAGCTCCTCGCGGAGAACGAGGACGTCGGGCGGGGCTTCGATGCCCAACCGTACACACTCTCCGGCGACTCGGATGACGGTTACGACGATTTTGTCTCCGAGCCGAATCCGTTCACTCTCTTTGCGAGACAATACAAGCATAAGCCACCTCCGTGGATGTAATGTGTATATATGTATACATTCCGATCCTTTCTGTCAAGAGCGACTTCGACGATCCGAGCCACGCCGGGGAATCACGCAGCGGCGCGGT
>JABWBD010000081.1 GCA_013360685.1 Pirellulales bacterium | reverse complement strand
GAAACTCCTCCTCGCAGAGCGGGCAGCGGAGTTCGGTCGTTTGATCGAGACCATCGGGCACTGCGACGTTCTCACCACAACGGGGACAGCGTGAGGTGTATGCCATTGGACTTCCCAAAGCGTGTGCGGATACCAGGTCGGCAGGCGGACGCGCACGACCCAATCCATGTAGTCTAACACCCCGTGCCACCTTGCGGCTAGAGGCAGGGCCGCGACGATTCGGCTCTTCCGTTTTCAGGTACGGGACGGCCTTCCAGGGCGTCTTTTTCCCGCGATCCTGGCGGCCTGGGCCTGGGAAGGGCCGGGAGTCCTTTTCCGTGCCGGCCGCAACATCGTTTGCGGCGCCACAGCCAGTCCCCGTTCCTGGGCTGCCGCGTTGACAGATTGAGGCATCAGGAGGGGTAAACCGGCCACCGGCCGTGAAATCTCATCTGCGTCGGAGTCAGCACCCGGGGCCGCGCCACGGTTTCCATCGTCCGGCTCTCGACTCTCCCCCAATTCACACATGGCGTCCTCGTTTCATCAGGTAATTGAAGACGGCCTGGGTTGAGGCGTCGATCACCTGGAATTCCTCCACGTCCAGCCCTTCGTCGACCACCACGTCCGCCAAAAGCTTGAAAAACTCCTGGGGATGGTCGACATTGAAAAGCAGGGTCCCGCTTCCCTCCATTTCCGCCGCGCGCACCGATTCCGCAGCCAGCAGACGCCCGGCCAGTTCTCTGGGCCTGGAGGACCAGACGCGGACTTTCAGCGGATGATCGTCGAGCATCTCCCGGACTTCGGCGGGCGAGCCGGAAGCCAAGAGGCGTCCCTGGCAGAGGAACAGGACGCGATCGGCCAGATGGTCCATCTCTTCCAAGACGTGGCTGGAGATCAGCACGGCCTTTCCCCGGGCCGCCAGGCGATGGAACAAGGCGGCGAGTTCCACTCGCCCGACCGGATCCACGCCGTTGAGCGGTTCGTCGAGCACGATCAGTTCGGGACCGTGGATCAAGGCCTGAGCCAGCTTGACCCGCTGCCGCATGCCTTTCGAATAGGAAGCCAACGGCCGGTCGGCACGGTCGGACATGCCGACCTCATCGAGGACGGCTTCGGTGCGCTCGATGGCACGATGCCGGTCCAACCCATGCAGGCGCGCCAAGGTCCGCACGAAGGCCCTGCCGGACATCTCCTCGTAGAAGGCGTCGACGTCGGGACAATATCCCAGGTGCGACTTCGCCGCCGCGGACCATGCATGGCGCCCGCGGACCCGCACCTGGCCGATGCTCGGCCGCACCTGGCCGGTCAACAGCCGGATCAGTGTGCTCTTGCCGGCGCCGTTCGGCCCGACCAGACCGGTAATGCCCTGGCCCAATTGAAGCGAGACATGGTTGACCGCGATCACCGGGCCGTACCACTTCGATACGGCCGTGAATTCAGCCAACGGAGCGACGGCGAGGTCGGCCGGCACACTTGCCGCGGTGTGGTCCAAGAAACGGGAACCGTCGTCTCGCTCATCGGCATTGTCCCGGGCGCTTACCGATTCTTGGCCCGGGGCCGGTCCCCGTTTCTTGAACCACGCCTTCATCGCACTACCTTGACGGCTTGGACCTGCGGAATCGCCGCCAGCACCGCCACCGCGCAGACGGCGGCGACGACCGTCACGGCCCCGATGATCAGCGGTTCGTCGCGATCGGGGATCGCGCCGAAGCACCAAGAGCCGAGCAAGCGGATGTCCCTCCAGAACGAAAGCAGATGCCAGTGCCGATCGTCGTATACCTTACGGAGGATCGCGCCGATGGCCGGCATCAGCACGAACAGGCAGGCCCAGCCCATGACCAGCGGCACGGTCCTCTGCAACCAGGCCGCCAGGGCGAACAGCACCAGGCTCAGGGGGACGGCCATCACCAGGCCGTAGCCCAGGATGCCCAAGAGAATCCGCGTGTTTTCCCGGAAATAGACGGCGGAATCGGTGAGCAGACCGTATTCGAGATAGAGGACCAGGGCGGGCAGCGCGGTGGTGAGTTGAACCAGCAGCCCGATGCTCAGGAGTTTGCCGAGCAAATAGTGGCGGCGACCGATGCGGCGGGAGAGGTAGAACGTCAGGCCGCCGCAGCGATAATCGTTGCCCACCAGCACTTCGCCCGCAAAGGCCAGCATGAGCATCGTGACGGTCCCCTGCGCGGCCATGAAATCGCGATACGTCTCGCCCGTGCCGGAAACCGACTCCAGCACGCTGTCGACGAACCGCATCACTGCCGGGTTCTCGACCCGGATCTGGGCCTTCAGATAGATCGTGGCAAATAGAAAAAGGAAATTGATCAGTGTGATGCCGAGGAGAAGCCAGAAGAGCTTGCGCCGGAGCACGAGATTCAAACCCGTCCAGGCAATCGGCCAGATCGAGAACCAGGCCGGCCGCAGGCGACTCGACCATCCTCGATAGCGGCGGCCGTCCGTGTCCGGTTTTTCAATCATGGTTGTCTCCTCGGGAAATCGTGCCGGCGCCGATCAGTCGCTGGTACACCGCCTCCAGATCCTCCTCCTCGCGTTTGAGTCCCGTTAGCACCACCTGTCCCTCGCGGGCCGCCTTGAAGAAGTCGCGGTGCTGCCAGCCCTCGGGAACGACCACCTGCGCTTCGCCCGACCGTTCTGAATCGCGGACTTCGGCGCCGAGTGCCAGCAAGCGGTCCGCGAGCCGATTTCCGTCGCCCCGCCAGCGGACCCGGTAGGTCCCGGCAGACACCGTCCGCATTTCCCGGATGGGACCGACACCGACCACGCGTCCGGCGTCGAGAACGATTGCCTCTTCACAGATCCGCTCGACGTCGCCGAGCAAGTGGGTCGAGAGGACCAGTGACTTGCCGGGCCTGGCGGCCAGGACGGCGAGCACGTCGAGCATGGCCGCCCGGCCGTCCGGGTCCAGGCCGGAGGTCGGTTCATCCAGGAGCAGCAGATCGGGGTCGTGCACGAGCGCGGCGGCCAGTTTCAATCGCTGCCTCATGCCGACCGAATACTGTTCGACGGCGCGATATCGGGCTTCTTCCAACTCGAGGTAGGAAAGGGTCTCGTGCGCCCGCCGCAGGGCATCGCGGCGCGGCATTCCGCAGAGTTGGCCGGCCAGTGCGACATATTCGATCCCCTTGAGGCCGGGCAGGAGCGATTCGCGCTCCGGCATGAAACCCACGCGCTGACGAAACCCGGTCGGCCAGCCGCGTCGCTCGCTGGCGAACACTTTCAGAGAGCCCGCGGTGGGCCGGATCAGGCCAAGGAGAAGGTGGATGAGCGTCGACTTGCCGGCGCCGTTCTGCCCGACGAGCCCGATCGCCCCGCACCGGACCGTCAGCGACACGTCGCGGAGCGCCGGGTGGCGGCCGTAGGAGTACGCTACGTCAATCAGTTCAAAGAGTGGATCCATGGGAGGCTGAATAATATACTCACAACTTGAACGCGTACCTTCCTCTTATATAGCCGGCAACGATCTACCCGCAAGGGGCAGCAGCGGGCTTCATGCGGATTCACCCGAGCGAGCAATCCCCCGCCGGACAATATAGAGCCACAACCACGACTAACGAAAGACAAAACATGAAACCCGCCGCCACCCTCGCCCTCGCCGCGCTGTTGCTGTCGCTGCCGGCCGCCGCCGCGCCGCAGCCCGCTCCAAGACCGAACATCCTCTTCATCGTCGCCGATGACATGGGCTATGCCGATTGCGGAGTCCACGGCTGCACCGATGTTCCTACTCCCAACCTGGACGCCCTGGCAGCCGGCGGCGTCCGCTTTACCAACGGCTACGTCACCGGCGCGGTTTGCAGCCCGACGCGCGCGGCGCTCATGACCGGGCGCCATCAGCTCCGCGATGGGGTCCCCGACTGGATTCCACCCGGCAAGCCCGGCATGAATCCCGCTGTCCCGACCATCGCCGACTACTTGAAAAAGGCGGGCTATCGCTCGGCGGTCGTGGGAAAATGGCACTTGGGCGAACAGGACCAATGTCATCCGCTCAATCGCGGCTTTGACGAGTTCTTCGGTTTCCTCGGCGGCGGGCGAAGCTACTTCCCTGATCCGCCCAAACCTTCCCAAGGCAAGGCCGACCCTTACACCCAATTGGTCCGCGGCCGGGAACCGGTCGTGGAGACCGAATACATGACGCACGCCTTTGGCCGCGAGGCCGTGGATTTCCTCACGCGCCAACGCGGCAAGGACCAGCCGTTCTTTCTCTACCTCGCTTTCAACGCAGTCCACACGCCGATGCAAGCGCCCGACGATTACCTCCATCGCTTCGCCTCGATCGAGGACCAGAAACGCCGCACGTATGCCGGCATGTTGTCGGCAATGGACGACGCCATCGGCCGGGTCTTGAAAACCGTCCGCGATGCCGGCATCGAGCGCAAAACCCTGATCGCATTCATCAGCGACAACGGCGGGCCGATCACGCGCAACGCGCCGAACGCTTCCCGCAACACTCCACTCCGCGGCGGCAAGGGAGAAACATGGGAAGGCGGCATCCGCGTTCCCTACTTCCTGAAATGGACCGGTCACCTGAAGCCAGGCACGACCTACGACCAACCCGTCGTCCAAATGGACCTGATGGCGACCGTACTGTCCCTGGCCGGCCAGCAGGTCGATCCCAAGTGGCCGATCGACGGCGTGGATCTGATGCCGTTCCTGGCCGGACAGATGGGCCCCCCGCATCCGACGCTGTACTGGGAATACGGCCAGCAATGGGCAATCCGCCAGGGCTCGTGGAAACTTACTTTCGCCTTGCCCGGCAAGGAAGCGAAGACGCCCGTCCTGGGGCTTTTTGACCTTACTCAAGACATCGGCGAGAGTCGCGATCTCTCGTTAGCCCATCCGGAGCGGGTCGAGCAGCTCAAAGCCGTCTGGTCCGACTGGCGCAAGAGCGTCGGTGGCAAGTTCTGAATCACGCCCAGAATCCCGCAGCCCGGGCGCCGGAAATACGATGCCTTCCTTCCTCCAACTTCCACCACCCTAACTCTCGACGGAGACCCACTTCCATGATTCCTGCAAGACGCGTAGCCCGTGCTCTGGTTTTCGCGATCGTCTCCTACTACGGTGTGCTTGCCTCGGCCGCCGCGCCGGCCCAGCCGGGCGAGAATATCGCACTGGGCAAGCCCTACACGATTTCGCCCCAGCCCAGCTATTCTCTCTGCACGGACCCCGGCGACAAGACCCAGTTGACGGACGGCAAATCGACCAAGGACTACTTCTGGACCCAGCAGGGTACGGTCGGCTGGGGCAGCGCCCCCTTCGCGCTGATTACGGTGGACCTCGGTCGCGTCGAGCCGATCTCGGGCGCTGCCTTCACAACGGCAGCCGGCGTGGCCGGCGTAACCTGGCCGGCGGAAATCCGCATCCTCGTCAGCGAGGATGGGACGAACTATCGCGATCTCGGCGACCTCGTGGCCCTGGACCACAAGAAAAACGGCCCCTGGCCCCAGACGTACGCAATCCGGCGCGTGGTCACCGCGGATCTGGCCGGGCGCGGCCGATACGTACAGTTCCTGGCGATTTCGTTGGCCGGCGCACCGTACCTGTTTGTCGATGAAGTCGAAGTCTTCCGCGGACCGGCGGAACTGCTCCAGCGCGAGCCCGCCGGGAAGCCGGTCGAGAGCGCCCAGGCGGTTTTCGAGCAAGGTCGGGTCCGCCGCGCGGTCCAGATCCGATACAGTCAGGACGTTGCCAACGTGCGAAAAGCGATCGATGACGCGGCGATCGGTCCGGCCGCGAAGAAGGACCTCGCTGGCCGGCTGGACCAGGTGCAGACGCGGCTCGACGAAGCCACGGAGGGGATCGGCCCGGATCTCCGCGCTGTCCTGCCGATCGGCGATGCGCATGCCGCGCTCTTTCGGGTGCAGGCCGAACTGTGGAAAGCCGCCGGTCGGCCCGACTTCTGGGCGGCGGTGCCGGACCTCTGGGCGCCGTCGCAGTTGATCGGCATTCCCCAGGCGGCCTCGCGGCCACGCATGGAGGTTCATACGATGCGCGGCGAGTATCGCGCAGCCGTGGTTGACCTCAACAACGCGACCGGCAGCATCCTGGAAGCGCGAATCCGCATCGAAAGTCTGCCCGGCTCACCGGCCCCCGAGTATCTGACGGTCCACGAGGTTCCCTGGACCGACACCGCCCAGTCCCAGCCGATCCTCGCTGCCCTGCCGGAAGCCAAACGCGGCCAAGGCCGGTGGACGGTCTCCGTTTTGCCGGGCCTCACCCGTCAGGTTTGGCTCACGTTCCACGTGAACGACCAGCCCGCGGGCGTCCATGAGGGCAAGCTCGTCGTCGAAGCCGGCGGCGCCCGGCCGCTGGAGGTGCCGCTGCAGTTGCGGATCTGGCCCTTCGACTTCCCTCGCCGGACCACGCTCCATCTCGGCGGCTGGAGCTACACCGATGGCGGCGGCACATACGGAGTTACCCCTCAGAATCTCCAGGCGTTTCTCCGGCACATGCAGTCGCATTTCGTCAACTCGCCCTGGGCAAGCTCGGGCGTGATGATGGGGTTCCAGTTCGATCCCAACGATCCCTCCAAGATCGAACTTGACACGAAACGCATGGACCATTGGCTCGCGCAGTGGCCCGGCGCCAAGCGCTACAACGTGTTTCTCTCCGTCGCCCACTACAGCGGTGCGATTGTCACGTCGCTCGGCGGCGCCCGGATCGGTTCACCCGACTTCAGCCGGCGCGTCGGCACGTGGATCTCCGCCTGGGTGCGGCATCTGAAGACCAAGGGCATTCGGCCGGATCAACTGGCGCTGTTGATCCATGATGAGCCGCACGAAGGCTCCGACCTTGGTCCTTTCCTTGCCTGGGCCAAAGCGATCCGCGCGGCCGAGCCGGAAGTGGTGATCTGGGAGGACCCGACCTATCAGGATCCCGCCAAAGCGCCGCCGGAATTGTTCGAGGCCTGCGACGTGCTTTGCCCCAACCGGCCGATGTGGCTTGCCCAGGGCAAGTCCTTCGCCGAGTTCTATCTGCAGCAGCAGAAGCAGGGACGGACGCTCGAGTCCTACTCCTGCTCCGGACCGGCCAAGCTCTTGGACCCCTACAGCTATCACCGGCTCCAGGCCTGGCACTGCTGGAAATTCGGCGGTGCCGGCTCCTTCTTCTGGGCATTCGGCGACAACAGCGGGGCTTCTTCCTGGTGCGAGTACTTTGCCAGGGGCGGCCCCTTCACGCCTCTGTTCCTCGACGACCGGACCGTCACGGCCGGAAAGCACATGGAGGCGATCCGTGAAAGCGTGGAGGACTACGAATACTTCGTGATGCTCCGCAGTGCAGTCGAGCGGGCCAAGGCCGCCGGCAAGTCCGGTCCCGCGCTCGCCACCGCCGAGAAACTCCTCGTCCAAGGCGCCGAAGCGGTGCTCAATGCCGAGGGCGTTTCCGAGATCCGCTGGCACGAACCCAAGGACCGCACCCAGGCCGACGCAGTCCGCGTCCAGATCCTCGAGACCCTCGAAAACCTCTGACCCGCCAAGCAGCCCAATCTCCACTCCCCTCTCCCGTTTCGGAAGAGGGGAAGGGAGTGAGGGCAGTCGGACAGCCGGTTACTCAATCTCCAAAGCGAGTTGCGGACCAGTATCCAATTGCGCCGGTACGTCGACGGCTCGGCTTCCCGTCGTGGGGCATCTCAACGTCACGTAAACAAACGGTGCAGGCGGATTGAGTTGCTGCGCATAGCGATAACGTATCACGCTTCCTGCCTCCGGACTTGCTCGCGGTAATGCGGAATGCGCATCACTGGCGGTTGTTCCGTGACCAAACCGACGTGAATCGGCACATAGCCGACCTTGGCTTGGACTCGTAGAATGAGGGCCACGTCGTCAGTATCGCTGTCCACGATTTGGCTGTTGTGGATGGCCACGAACTTCCCCTTGTGGGTCTTCACCAAGTCGGGGAGCAATTGGAGGAACGCCTGGTATTCGCGTTCTCCCTTGGTTGGCTCCGGACGGGGCAGTTCCACCGTGAAAGCGGACTGGCTGGTCGTTTCGCTCATGAACGATCCTCTTCGCAAAATCAAACCCGTTCTCCGCCGGCATCCAGAGGACATTATACCGTGCCCGAGCGAGGCATTGAAGGGGAAGCTCGCCTCGCCTCGACCGAACTCCAAGCAGCCCGCGCCGCCGTCTACCGACCCGCTCCCCGCCGCGGTCCGACGCCGCTTAAGTCAATCGGCTCGAACCCTAACCCCAGCGCCGGAGACGTGGGCTTCAGCCGGTAGTCGTGCCGCCCGGGGTCAATGAACTGCGGGTCGGCCACGAGGCTCTCCTGGTCGAACCCCAGCCCCTTCCAGAAATCCAACGCCCGAGTCCACTGGCCGTACGGCTCGTCGCCCGGCGAGAAGACCCTCACTTCCTGCCCAGCGTGCCAATAGAGGTTTTCGTCCCATCGCGCGATGCTTTGGGGCACCTGGCGACCGCAGTAGATTGCCACCGCCTCGGGCGCTGTGTAGGACACGATGTTGTGGTGGAATTGCGTTCCTCGCGAATTATCCGAGAAATTGGCGATCAAGAGCTGACGGTGTGGGCCGTTCTCGACGAAGATGTTGTTGTAGATCCGGTTGTCCTTGCCGCCCTGAACCATCAGCCCCCCGTCATACGCCCCATAGACGACGTTGCCGTAGACCGTGAATCCGCCTGCGAAAGAATCGAGGTAGATGCCCCAGGAGTTCCACATGTCGCGGCCCATCATCGAGGAGTAACCGCCCGTGTCGTGAATCAGGTTGTAACGGAATATGCTTCCGGAGCGATGGTCGCGGCTCTGTTGGGTAACTTCCAGGCCTCCGGTGTCGTAGGTTTCGGTGTTCAGGTCGTGGAGGTGGTTGGATTCGACGATGTTCCTGGTGCTGTCGGTATGGGCGACGCTGATGCCCCAGCGGGTCGTGTCGTGCACGTGGTTGTGGGCAATGGTCGCGCCGTGCACCTGCGTCCCGGTCGAGATGCCCGCCACGTGCTTGTACACCCAGCCGAGATGATGGATGTGGTTGTCGGAGATGACGGTGCCGCCGGCGGAGTTCATCAGGTAGATGCCCCCTTCGGCCCCGTGGCTGATCTCGTTGCCGACAAAGCGGTTCTCGCGGTCGCCGTCGCTGTGCAGGCCCGCCTTGCCGATGTTCCGCAGTCGGCAATCCTCCACGCTCACATGCGCCGTATGCCGCAGCGTAATCACTCCGTCGAGATTGCGCCCATAGGCGACGAAACCGTCGTCCGGCGTATAGTCGGTCTCCTCGATCGTCAGCCCGGCGAGTCGGACGAACTCGACCGGCTGCTCCCTGGCGCCGCGGAACTCCACGAGGCGAGTCAGCCGCGGGGCGATCACTTGCGACGTTTCGGTGAGCGGGCTCTTGGGCCACAGGTACAGCGTGCGGCCGGCGCGGTCGAGATACCATTCGCCCGGGCTGTCCAACTCCTCGAGAATGTTTTCGACGAAGTACCGGTCGCCGCTGCACACCTCCACGGCGGCCTCTTTGCCGCTGACGGCGATGATCGCCTCCGCCGGGTCGACGCGATCGAGCTTCACAATCTCGTTGAACGCCCGGCAGGAGTGGGGCGACGAGGGCCAGACATGGACCTCGGCATCCGGCTCCTGCGCCCAAGAAGCCTTGGCCGTGCCCACCAGGAACGGAAACTCGGTTTTGCTCGACGCGCTCAGGCCCCCGCACTTGACGATCTGCAACCCCTGACACGCCTTGTACTCCTCGCACTGGATGGTAACGAGGTGCTTGCCGGCGGTTGCCGGGGGGCGTTTCCACCCGGCGGGCCGCCACTCCGGGTCATCCGTGAGGACCAGCGCATCAAGGTTGTAGCCTCCGCCCTTGTCGTTCGACCATCGCAGCGTATGCTTGCCCGCGGCAAGGGTCAGCCTGGCTGCTTCGCTCCACCGATAGTTCGTCCAGCCGTCGGTGTCGGGCAGACTCTCGAGCGCCACCTTGGGCCCGCCATCCACGGCGAGGCTCGTCTGCCCGGCCATGTCTTCCCGGCCCAGCTTCTTCATTCCGTGCGCATACAACGCCCACACCCGGTACTCGCCATTCGCGGGCGTTTCATACTCCCACTCCAACCAGTCGCCCCGGTTGTGCATCGCGCCCACGGCTTCGCCAAAACAGTCCGGGCGGATGTACAGGAAGCCTTTGCGGTAAGGATCCTCCGGCACATAATTCGGGCACCGCGCCCGGATCATCCGCTCGCCGTCGACGAACAGGGAGCGGAAATAGGCGCCTTCCGGCAGGCTTGCCGGCAGTTCCGCGGAGACGATCTCGCCGCGCCAAGGCTTGAAGCCCGTGATCGGAACGCCGCCACTGAGGACGGGCGTTTCTTCCGGGTGCGCGAGATAGGAGACGGGGCACTGCTCCGTGCCGGAATCCCGGGGCTCCAGGACCAGCATCTCCTGAGGTCGATAGACTCCGCCCCGCAGCCGCACCTCAACCGGCGCCGCCAACGGCCCGGCCTCTTTCCGCTTACGGATTGCATCCCGAGCCGCGGCCAGCGAGGCCAGAGGGCCGTCCGTCCGCTCGCCGTTGGCGTCGGCAAGCCTTCCCGACCAGGCGTCGTTTCCCGACGGCGCAACGTAGATCACCTCAGGCGGCGCCCCGTCGGCAACGACCGGCAAACCACTCCCGCTCACGACCACCCCAACGAGTAACATCCCAATGCGGCATCCCATGGAGTCTCCCCTCGTATCCACCGTAAGACAGAGCTCGACAAGGCCAGAATGGCAGATCCACCGACGTTTCGCAAGTACACGATCCCCTCGCCAATGGCCGCTTACGTAGAGCGAACCCGGAGAAAACCAATCCTATCTGCAATCCTCGTTGAACCGCAGTGCCCAACGGGCCGCGCGCTCCAGCGACACGCAGCGTATCCTCGGTCGCCAGTGCGGCCAACGAGGCTTCCGATATCCTCCACCGACGCGAGGCCCATCGGGCACCCCGTCCTGCTCAGCCGGAGCTCAATGCGCGTCGCACTTGCATGGTGTCCAACTCCCTCCGATACTACTGCTGTCCCCAGGTCCCCTTGAGTGCTTTGAGCCTTCGCTTGCCGCGGGACGGTTGAACCACGCGGCCAGGAGCCTCGCCATGTCCACACCCCGAATTGCGGTTGCCCATCTCCTCGTGATATCGCTGGCCGCGGGCGGTTCCCATGCATGCACCACGGTGCTCGTCGGAAGGGCGGCGACGGCCGATGGATCGGTCCTCTTGGCCACCTCGTGCGACGGCAACATTATGGGCCGCGTCTACGTGCTGCCCGCCGCGGAGTATCCCAAGGGCGCCACGGTCCGGATGTTCTACGATTTCCCGGCGCCGTCTACCTGGCAGGAGCACTTCGACCAGGTGAAGCGAGGGTACACGCACGTCGGAGATCTGCCGATCCAACGGACTTATCGCTGCATTCTCGTTGCGGGCCACCTCGCCGACAGCATCACCGGCGGCATCAACGAGCACGGCGTGAGCATGGGCATCGAGTTCATGCCGATGAAGCCCAAACTGGCGAACCGAAAGGGCGCCGTCAGCACGTGCAGCAACCACTGGACCACGTCCTTGATCGCCAACGGCTTGATGCAGGCCAAGACCGCGCGCGAAGCGGTCCGCCGGATGGGCGCCATGGCCGAGAAATTCGGGTTCACCTACTATTGGGCCCCGGACGCCGGGTGTGCAATACCGGTGGTGGATCGCAAGGAAGCCTGGATCATGGAGATCTTTGGCCCGGGAAAGGACTGGACTCCGGACAGCGGGAAGCCCGGTGCCGTCTGGTGCGCGCAACGCGTCCCGGACGGCGAAGCGACGTGCAACGCCAACCGCAGCCGCATTGGTGAGGTCGACCCCGCCAACGCCGACAGGTTTCTCGCCTCGCCGAATCTCTACTTGCTGGCGGAGGAGTTGGGGCTGTGGAAGCGCGGAGAACCATTCGTCTGGCACGAAGTCTACGGCACTGGAGGAGAAAGGGGAAATTCGCTCCGAGAGTGGGCCGCCCTCAGTGCCCTTGCTCCATCGCTCCGCCTCGCGGCCACGGGCGATCCGAAGAAGGACCGGTATCCCTTCTCCGTGAAGCCCGATCGAAAAGTCGACGTCCAGGCCCTGACGGCGGTAATGCGCGACTGCTATCAGGGGACGGAATTCGACGTGACTCGGAATCCGGCGTTTCAACCCGGAGGAGAGCACAGTCCGCTGGCCCGCCCGGTGGGCTCTCGCGACCTGTTCGACCTCGTGGGTGTTGAGCCGGAGCGATGCATTGCCACGGAGACGAGCGGCTACGTCTACATCTCGCAGATCAGGGACGGCCTGCCGGCCCCGATTTCCGGCTGCATGTGGCTGACCCTCGGCCCCGCCGTCACCAGTTGTTTCGCGCCGGTCTACTGCGGGATGACCAGGATCACGGATTCCTGGAGCCGTCTTCCGGACTTCACTGCCGTCGCCCGGTCCCAGGACCAGTGGAAATTCCAGTTGGTCGAGGATCTGACCGGACTGAAATACCAGGAGGCGATCCAAGACATCCGCAAAGTTCGCGGCCCTGCCGAGGAACAATTTCTTTCGCTCCAGACTCGTTTCGAGGATGCGGCGGTCCGGGCATGGAAGGAGCGCGGGCCGGACGCCGCGGCGCAGTTAGTTACGGCGTACAGCAATTCCTGCTTGGAGAAGGTGGACAACGCCTACGGCGAACTGGTCGACTACTTGATGTTCAGGTATCTTTACAGCTACCCGGCAGCCTCGCCTCCCAGCCTGCCGCGGATTGGCGCCGTGGCCATTCCGGAAGTCCCCGCGACTCCCCCGTAGATACCCGGAGAAAGCCGGGCATCGGCAATGCCACCGTTGAACCGCAGTGCCCAACGGGCCGCGCGCCGCGGCGACACGCAGCGTACCATCGCTCAGGGCCGCGACCATGAACGTTTTCGATACGTTCCACCGACGCGCGGCCCGCTGGGCCCCGACGTTAAACGACCTGTACAGGAGTGCGCGCGTCCTGCCCGGCCGGAGCTCAATGTGCGTCGCACCGCTCGCGACGTACTTGCACGGTGTCCAACGCCGTCCGACACTACTGCTGTCCCCAGCGAAGAAAGCCTTGAGCGATTAGGGCCTTCGCTCACCGTGGGACAGTTGAACCACGCGGCCCAGGAGCCTCGCCATGTGCGCACCCAGAATTGTGGCTGCCCATCTCCTTTTTCATCCGCCGGGAATCGTTCCCAGGCGGTTCAGATGCGAGTGTACAGGATCTTCGCGTTTGTCTTCCACTGCAGCGAGCTCCTGGTGGCGGGGGTTGCACGCCGCACAGTAGCGATTATGCTTAGGGTGACCTTTGGGAATGGCGGTAAACGACTGGACTGGAACGCGTCCAGCGCTCAAAGACGCCGTGGAGCCCTCGGACAAAACGCGAAACGATCCGACAAAGGAGAATGATCCAAACCAGGTTCGCCAATAACCAGGCAATCCCACACCTTCCGCCTCTTCGTCAGCTCAACCTTCAGTGACATGAAGTCTGA
Organism: Pirellulales bacterium; assembly: GCA_013360685.1. Classification (GTDB taxonomy): domain Bacteria; phylum Planctomycetota; class Planctomycetia; order Pirellulales; family Thermoguttaceae; genus JABWBD01. The sequence goes on along the minus strand of JABWBD010000081.1, from coordinate 9,810 downwards.
GCGCGACGCGTTGCAGCGGCACGTCTTTCCGAAACTGGAGGACTTCTGCCGTTCGAAGGGTTACCGTTTTCAGGCCATCGACCTGCGTTGGGGGGTGCGCGACGAAGCGGGGCTCGACCAACGCATGATGACGATTTGCTTGAACGAACTCAAGCGCTGTCAACGTATCTCACCTCGGCCGAATTGCATCGTATTGCTTGGGGATCGGTACGGCTGGCGCCCCTTGCCCGAAGAAATCCCGGCGGACGAATATGACCGCATGGCGCCGTTGTTGGGCGATTCGGACACGCCGAACTTGCTGGAAGTGTGGTACCGCCGCGACGACAACAACGTGCCCCCAGTATACGTGCTGCAACCGCGCACGGGCGAGCGAGACCAGTTCGCGGATTCCGAGAAGTGGAATCGCGAAGTCGAGCGACCGCTCCGGCAGGCGCTGGAACGGGCAGCATACAGGGCCGTCACTGTGTGCCCTGCGCCGATTTCGCCGGCATCCTTCCTGTCGTCCTTGAAATCCGAGGGTACCCGAAGACGATTCTCGTAACCGTTTAGCCGGTAGGCCGTGGCCTGAAGCGGGTTGGATTCGATCTGAATCTTGACGTCCTTGGCGATCGTCATGCACGTCGCGGTCTATCACCCCGCGCTCGCTTCGCTGCTTGGTTCGGCGGGGTTCGACCCCTCCGCTTCGGCGCTAACTCGCGCCTGTGGAGTTCCGGCCTGTGCTGGACCTAGCTTCGCACGCCACTCGGCGGCCAGATCGGGTTTGCCGGATTGTTCGTAGAGGGTGACGAACAGTTTGATGAAGCTGCCGGCCTCTTCATGGGCCCGCAGAAAGGACTCAACCTGTCTCCGCAGTTCGAGGTTCCCGGCGCACGCGTCATCGAGGTAGGCAACCCGCTCACCGGGCGTGGGTTTTTCCAGGGCAGCCAGGAATAGGGCTTCGATCTCGCTGGGCGCTCGCTCATGATTGGGCTCCTTGGGAAAAGGTGTCACCATGCCATGCGACAAATGCGCTCCGCGCGCCTCAACAATTTCGCAAGAATCCCAACCGATTCACATCGCCCCCGTCTCGCCCTGGATGCGGCGGTACAGCCAGGTCCGCGCATAAGTCCAATAGCGGGCGGCAGTTGCGCGGGAGATGCCCAGCGTTTCCGCGGCTTGCTCTTCGGTCAAACCGGCGAAGTACCGCAGCTTCACCAGTTCGGCCTTTTCCGGAGCTGCTGCGGCCAGGTCGGACAAAGCCTCGTCCAGGGCCAGCAGTTCCGACAGGTCCCGATCCACCGCAACGTCATCCTCATGCAGTCGGCGCCTGTGGTGGTCTCCGCCGTGTTTCTTTCGGTGTTTCCGCCGGGCGTCTTCGACCAGGATCCGTCGCATCGCCTCCGCGGCGGCGGCAAAGAAGTGCCGCCGGCTGTCCCAGTGCTGCGCCTTCTCGACATCCACCAACCGGATGTATGCCTCGTGCACCAGCGCCGTCGCCTGCAGCGTATGGCCGGGCGACTCATGGCCCAGCTTCTGCGATGCCAGCCGCCGCAATTCGTCGTAGACCAGCGGAAGCAGTTGCTCCGCCGCCTGCGCGTCGCCCTGCTGGATGGCGGTGAGGATTTGTGTCACGTCGCTCATGGGCGCCCTGCAAAACCCGTTTGTATTGCAGCCGACGATCACTCAGTCGGGAATGTCCGCATGATAGAGTCCTTCGACCGGCCGTTTCAACCCGCCTGGAGTGGTAGAAAAGACTCGTTTCCGAGTATCTCGATCCGCGTGCCTTCCGGACCCCCGCGAGCCAAGAAAGAAGCACCGGAGAAGACCGGCCTATGCGCCTGATGGCCAAACGAGACCGATGAGCGAGTTCCCAAAATCCGTCCTCGGAAGCGAGAATTCACGGCCTCGATGCGTTGCGCGCGACTCGGCAAGACCCCTCCGCCAATCCGCAATCCAGATCCTGCCCATCAACCCCCGGCTCCGTCGGGGGTAGGCATGTGCCAACCCAAGATCGTCTCACCGAGGCCAAGAAACCGGAAACTCGCTGATTTTTCCGCCAAGACGGAAGCCCATTGTCGCGCGTTTGCACACCGCTCTTCCGGCCGCTATGCTGGTCGGGTCAAGCCTGATTCCCCCCCAAACCGGCCCACCCTTGGAAAGGCATAACCCATGCGAAAACTCCGGTTGCGTTTATGTCTCGTGATCGCTCTATCGGTCCTCGCGTCCCGCTCACTTCTCGCGGAACCGTCCTATACCGTCTCGGTCGCGACCGATCGCACCGATGCGATCTACGAGACGTGCGATGAGGTCCGCTTCTTGATCCAGGTCCGCAAAGGCGACGAACCGGTTACCACCGGACAGGTTCGTTACGTGCTCAACGAGGACGGAGTTCATCCCCTCGACGACGGTGCCGTGCAACTCTCGGATAAGCCGGCGGTCGTCTCGGGCCGGATGGACAAGCCCGGCTTTCTCCGCTGCCAGGCCACCTGGCAACCGGACGCGGGCAAGCCGGTCATGGCGATGGCCGGAGCCGCGATCTCGCCGACCAAGATCACCCCCAGCCTGCCCGTGCCCGACGATTTCGACGCTTTCTGGGCCGACCAGAAGGCGAAACTCGCCCAGGTGCCGATGGATCCCAAGCTCACGCCGGTCGACAACCCCGATCCGGCCGTCGAGTGCTTCGACGTGCAACTGAACTGCCTCGGCGGCGCGCCGGTCTCGGGCTATTTCGCCCGTCCGAAAGACGCCAAGCCCAAGAGCCTGCCGGCCATTCTCTGGGTCCACGGGGCGGGCGTCCGCAGTTCGACCCTCTACGGCGCCTTGAACGGCGCCAAGCAGGGAATGCTCTCGATGGACATCAACGCCCACGGCATCCCCAACGGCAAGCCGGGGAAGTTCTACGAAGATCTCGCCGCGGGCGCGTTGAAGGAATATCGGATCCAGGGCCGAGAGAGCCGCGAGACGGTCTATTTTCTCGGCATGTTCCTCCGCCTCATCCGGGCGATCGACTTCCTTGCTTCCCAGCCCCAATGGGACGGCAAAGTCGTTGCCGTGATCGGGCACAGCCAGGGCGGCGGACAGGCGCTTGCCGCGGGCGGCCTCGATCCGCGCGTGACGGTGATCGCCGCGGGCGTGCCGGCCATCTGCGACCACACGGGCCAGGCCGTCGGCCGCATCAACGGCTGGCCCAAGCTCGTGCCCAACGGCTCGGATGGAAAGCCCGAACCGGCCTCGTTGGAAGCCTCGCGCTACGTCGACGCCATGAACATGGCCAGCCGCTGCAAGGCCGACGCGATCGTCAGCGTCGGCTTCATCGACACCACCTGCCCGGCAACGACCTGCTACGCCGCCTACAACCAGCTCCAGGGCAAGAAGCAGATGATCAACGAACCCACGATGGGCCACACGGCACCGCCCCATATCCAGAAGGCATTCCTGGACTGGATCCTCGCCCACGTCCGAGAGCGGTCCGGCGGCTGAAGCGGCCATAGGTTGGGGTGATGGGGGATTGGGGCATTGGAATACTGGATGAATGGCTGAGTGGATGAATTGCTGGATCTGCCCTTCACTCCATCACGTCACCGTTCCATCAACCCACCGTTCCATCAACCCGCCGCCCCATTGCCCCACCTCACCCAGTCCTTGGAGCACGATCCATGCAAAACCTTCGTCCCATCGTTGTCCTGCTGGCTGGCATGTTTTCGCTCGCCACGAGTGCCTTAGCGGATCAACTTCCCGATCCTGCTCGCGTCTCCGAACTCGCCGGGCTCCTGCCTGCTTCTCCGCGGGGAGTGGGCCGGCCGATCGCGGACCGGCAAGCGTGGGAGGCGGTGGCCGCGGCGCCGGAGTTTCGCGAGGTCGTTTCGCAAGCGGCCAGGCTCAAGGACGAGCCGCTCCCCGCGGCGGCCGATGAGCTGTACCTCGAGTTCTCCCGCAACGGCAACCGCAGGCGTTACGAGCGCGTGCAATCCGAACGCCACACTCGCTTCCCTGCCCTTGTGGTGGCCGAGTGCATCGACAACCAAGGCCGGTTTCTGGCCGCGATCGAAGAGGCGATCCGCGAGGTCTGTTCGGAAAAGGCTTGGGTGCTGCCGGCGCACGACAGCGACCTGCGGAACTTCTCCGGCCGCGAGATCGACGTCGATCTGCGGTCCTCGGCTGCCGGCTGGAACCTGGCCACGGCCGCGTACTGGCTTGGCGACAAGCTCAGTCCCGAGACCAGACAGCGGATCCACGACGAGTTGGAACGTCGCATCTTCGCTCCCTACGAGAGCTCTCTGAAAACCGGCAAGCCGAGGATGTGGTGGATCACCGGGACCAACAACTGGAACGCCGTCTGCCATGCCGGGGTCGCCGGGGCAGCCCTGGCCGCGGTCGAGTCGCCGCAGCGGCGAGCGCTGTTCGCCGCCGCGGCCGAGAAGAACATCGATTACTTCCTCCAAGGCTTCACCTCCGACGGCTACTGCTCCGAAGGAATGGGCTACTGGAACTACGGCTTCGGCCACTACGCCCTCCTGGCCGAGACGCTCCACCAGGCCACCGGCGGCAAGCTCGACCTGATGAAGGACACGCGCGTCGAGCCGATCGCCCGCTTCGGCCGGCGGATGGAGATCCTGCCGGGCATCTATCCGGCCTTCGCCGATTGCCACGTCGGAGCGCGGCCCGATCCAGAACTGATGGCCTGGCTGAGCCGCCGGTTCGGCTGGGGCTTGAGCCAGATCGAAGAAGAGAACCTGCTGCTGGCCGGCGGGCCGACGACGTCGCTGTTCGAGTTCGGGCTCTATCGTTTCCCCAACTCCGCCAGCCAGACCCCGCCGGCAAAGCCTGCCGCCGCCGATCGGGCCCTGCGCGAATGGTTCGAGGAGGCGGGCATCCTGATTTGCCGCCCGGCCGCGGGCATCGAGCGAGGCCTCGGCGTGGCCCTCAAGGGCGGGCACAATGCCGAACACCATAACCACAACGACGTCGGGTCGTTCCTCATCGCTCTGGGGTCCGGCGTTCCGCTGGTCGATCCCGGGTCGGAAGTCTACACCGCCCGCACTTTCAGCGGAAAGCGTTACCAGAGCAACGTGCTCAATTCCTTCGGCCATCCGGTGCCGCTGGTCGCCGGCCAGCAGCAGCGGACCGGGCGCCAAGCGGCCGCGAAGGTCCTCAAGACGGAGTTCACCGATGCAACCGACACGATCGTCTTGGACCTCCGGCAAGCGTATACGGTCAAGGAGCTGGAGACGCTCGAACGCACCTTCGTCTTCTCGCGCGAAGGCGCCGGCAGCCTGGCCGTGACTGACAACGTGCGGTTTTCTTCGCCCCAATCGTTCGGCACCGCCCTGATCATGTTCTCCGAGTGGAAGCAAGCGCGCGAGACCCGGCTGCTGGTTGGCGAGGGCAAGGACAAGGTCGGCGTTGAAATCACGGCAAGCGGCGCCAAGTTCAAACTCACCGCCGAGAAGATCCAAGAAGACCTCCCCGGCGGCCGGATTCCCACGCGCCTGGGGATCGACCTGTCAGAACCGGTCCGCGAAGCGGCCGTGACGCTGACGATTCGACCGTCCGGCACGGAGTAGCAGGATGGGTTTGACGATTCTGCCCTCGGATAGTAGCGGTCGCCTTGCCCCGGTTGAACCGCACTCGACCGCACTCTATTTCGCGAACCGGACCTCAACCCGCAAGGGCGCGTCCGGCTTGGGCGAATCCTTGAGGATGGAGGGCGGCTCCGGCAGCGGCACGCCTTCGATGATTGCAGTCTCGCCTCGGAGCGAATATCGAAACGTTTCACCGGACACGGGATCCAGTGGTATCGCCACTTCGGTCACCGCGTCCAGCTTTTCGGGCAACCGGGATTGGTGGCCGGCCCCGTACATCCGCAGCGCCTCGACGAGCCGCCACAACGCAATCTCGCGGTCGGCACGCACCAGGGTGTTCCGAGCGCGAGGCATGGCCGGCAGCGTCTCGGAAGCCAGCGGGAGGATTTCCTGCCGCTCGCGACCGAGCCGCTCGACGCGTTCGGTGACCTGCTCCAAGTGCTTGCGACCCTGCCAGTACGGCACGTAGTACCACTTGAGCATTTCGTCGCGGAGTTCATTGTAGAGCTTGACCGAATAGAGCATGGCGACTCGCGGGGCGGGCATCCCCTCGACCTGGTCGGCCGTGTAGCCGTGCCCGATCAGGTATTGTTTCGCGGCCGGGAGGAGCCGGGACGTGCGCTCGGCAAGCTCCTTGCGCGGGTCCGCGTCTCCCTGGAGAACACGGTACTCCGCCATTCCCGCTGCGACCCGGTCGAAAACTTCCTGCCACCGGTCGGCCGGCCAATTCGCCCCTTCCACCTTGTCGAGGTCCTCGAATGTGAGGTACAGCGCATCGCGCTCGCCGTCGATGCCGGGCCGTGCGTCGATCAGCGGGCTCGGCAACGCCGTCAGCGCCCAGTAGAGGTTCGGCGAACCCGGCTGTTGCACGAATTCCTGGATCTGGGCGGAGAGGATCTTCGCGATGGCTGCGCTGACCAGACTGTGAATGAGCGTCTGCCCTTCATCGACGTGCTGGGCCAAGCGGTAACCGGCGCGAAGCCGTGCGATCGCGTCGTCGAATCGGCCCTCGGCGACCTCCGCCCGGGCACGGACCCCCAGGAGCCTTGCGAAATCGCGAGTTTGCTGCAATTCGGAGAGCAGTATGGAATAAAAGGGCTCTTTGCCGATTGGGAGCTGCCAGTCGCAGGATTCGCAGGCCGCCGCGCGGTCGAGATCGTGGAAGATCTTGGCAAAATCCGTCTTCTTGTACGCTTCCTCCTTCCGAAGATCGCTCAGGGGAGCTTCCAACCATCGCAGGATGTCTTTCCAGAGGTCCGCGTTGCCGAACATCTGTCTCTGCTCGGCCGTCACCTTGCCGTATTCCACGGCGGCATTGCCGGGGTAGCGGTCCGCAAGACCCGGGTGAAACTGGTATTTCAGCGCGGGATACGGCTCCGGCGCGGGGTGAACGACCAAGACAAGCGGCTTGGCTTCCTCGGCCGCCGCTGCCGGCGACGCAACGAAAGCAGTTAATGCGACGGCTACGAATGTAGCGGTCCGTGCAAGCATTGCCGTGCAGGACAGCGAGTGCACCCGCGTGGGTGCGACCTTCAAAGAACGGCGCATGGGACTTCTCCTGTTCTCAAGAAACCTCTCCTGCCGGATTCGGCCCGGCTACCCGGCTTAGGCGGCCGGCAGGATGGATCGGGAACGCTTCGTGCGAGCGTATTGTCTCGCAACCGCATTACAGATACGGTTGCATGGCTCACCCGCTAGCCGAACCGCGGAGCAATTCGTCGCGGAGCTCTGCATAGGATGCCGGTTCCGTTGGCAGGCCGGATCCGGCCGAGTTCTGCCCCGGCAGCCGCCACAATTGGGGCTCGCGGCTCAAGAGGCAATCCCGCAAGTCAAAATACGGAGCCGGCGCGTGCGGTGCCCCAGCAACGGCTGCGCGAGCAGGTATATCGAACATGGGCGCCATCGCTTGCACCGCTCCCTTTGGTTCCGAGCCTCGGCGATCCGGCGTCTCGTTCGGAAGGCTGCCCGGCGTCAACCTGGCCGGTTGCGGATCCACGGGAACATAGACGATCCGATCCGCGCCTGGTGCTGCCGGCCGCACCAAGAGCACTACCAAGAGCGCCGCCGCCATCGTGGCGGCCGCCAGGGTCGGCCATGCCCAACGGCAGACCGGCCCAGCCTGACTCCGCACGGCTGCCTGCCTTCCGGCCTCGAACATCAGCCGGTCGCGGTCGAGCGATGGGGTCCGGGGAACAAGCGACGCCAGTGCTGCCTCCAGCGACTTCAGTGCCGGCGGCAGTTCCGCCGGTTTCACGTCTCGTTCTTCTGCGGACATGGGTTTTCCAGCCTCATACGTAGGGCCGCCAGGCCGGCCTGGTATCTCCGATGGGCGGTACTGATCGACGTCTCCGTCAAGTCGGCGATCTCGTCGAACGACAGCCCGCCCCAAAGCCTGGCGACGATGGTTTCTCGTTGTTCAATGGGCAACTCATCGAGGGCCCGCGAAGCGGTCGCGGCGTCGAGTGCGTCGTCTTCCGCCGGCAGAAAATAGGGTTCGCCGTGGCAGGAAGCGGCCGATTCGTGGCGTTGCCGCCTCGCCTGAGAGCGGGACATGCTCCGTCCGCGGTTTCGGACGACCCGATAGAGCCAGGCTACGACGCGGTCCGGTGCTCTCTCCTGCCGGATCAACTGCAGGAACGCCTCTTGGACCACGTCTTCCGGTGTGTTGCACCACTGGCGTGCATAAAGCACCAGCGCCGCGCCGTGCTCGTTGAGGAGCCTTGCCAGCAGTTCGGGACCGATCGGGTTCATCGGGTTCGTCTCATGCGGGCCTTCTATCTCTAAGACGCCGCTCGGGATCGGTTTTCCCATCCGGTTCGGGAGATTTTTTCCGTGTCTCTAGGATCCGTTGGAGGCGTTCGCGGATGCCCGGAGCCCCCGCCTCGGCCGCCCACCCTTCCTTGTCGCGCGAACTAGCCAGCCATCCCCCAACGTCAGCAGTAGCGTCTATGGCCGTCCGTTTACTCCGAAAAATCGCTCCGCGCGGTTACACCTCCCATCCGCTGCGATATTCGCGGCGGACAAAGGCGTTGAACTCCGGCCGGTTGGTGCACTCCATCTTCTCGACATCCCACTCGATCTTGCCGCCGACGCCGGCGAACTGCGCCAGGTGGCCGGTCAGGGCCATCGCCGTGAGCGGGCCGCCCGCGTCGGTGAAATTGGAGACGGGGCTGCCCCCGGTCCGGATGCAGGCGTACAAATCCTCGATCGGCCCGCTCGCCTTGGCACGCGCCAGCGTCTTGTCCGGGGCCGGGAACTTCTCGTGCTCCGACTCGGGGAGGATCTGGGCTTGATTCGTGAGATAGCCCTTGGTGCCCACGAAGAGCGTGGCTTCGGACCATTTCACCGAGTGCTTGTTCTCCATTTCCTTCATCACCTCGGGGCGCAGCGCCGCGTGGTCGTAGACGTAGCACTTGCAGGCCGGGAAGCTGTCGCGTGCCGGGATATGGTAGCAGACCACGTTGTCCTGCGGATACATTTCGTCGCTGCCGCCTGTCGTGTTGAGGCACTCGACGGTGAACTTCTTGACCTCCCACAGCCGCAGCGCCATGAAGGGATAGGCCAGACGGTGGCAGGCCATGTCGCCGATCGTCCCCGTGCCAAAGGCCTTCCAGTTGCGCCACGAAAAGGGATGCAGGCCGTCATGGTAGTCGCGGAAGGGGGCGGGGCCGATCCACTCGTCCCAGTGGAGGCCGGCCGGAACCGGCTTCGAGGCGGGCCGGCCGCCCGTCCCGCCGAAGTTGCGGTCCAACAGGGTGTGGGTCTCGGTGACGTCGCCGACGGCCCCAGCGGCGATGTACTCGGCCACGCGGCGGATCGTCTCGCCGCAATAGCCCTGGTTGCCCATCTGCGTGAGGACCTTCTTCTCGCGTGCCGCCTTCGCCAGGGCGTAGCACTCGGCGATATTGTGGGCCAGCGGCTTCTGGCAGAAGACGTGCTTGCCGTAGTGGATCGCGCGGATGGCGGCCGGGGCGTGGTGGTGGTCGGGCGTGCCGATCAGGACCACGTCGATTTCCTGGCGGCACTCGTCGAGCATCTTGCGATAGTCGTGGAAGATCTTCGGTTTGGCTGCCTCCTTCACGGCGTCCTTCATCACCTTGGCGATCCTCTCCTCGTCCACGTCGGCCAGGGCGACGAGGTTTTCGCGCAGCGCGCAGCTCACGCTGTAGCCGCCCATGCCCGCCGCGCCGATCACGGCCACGCGCAATCGGTCGGCCGGCGACTCTCCGGCCAGCACGAAGGGTGCCCG
>JABWBD010000499.1 GCA_013360685.1 Pirellulales bacterium | reverse complement strand
CCGCGCGATGCGATTTTTGCATCGCGCTTCGTCGGCGGTGCAGAATTTCGGGCGAGGGCTTCGGCTGTAAGTGCTTCATTGTTCCTGGTCTGGAGCGCGGGAAGGAGGGGGGCTTGGGGCCAGCGCGACGCGCCGCTGTTGGCGTTGGCGTCTGCGGCGGCATCGTTCAGCCTCCGCATGTTGCCGGCGGTTCTCCGGGTGACGTCGGCGACGACGCTGCCGTTTCGCCGTCGCCGCCGTCGTAGTCGGTGGCTTCGATGTTGGATACCGACAGGGCATAACCTTCGCCGGTGAATGTGCCCGATGTGGGATAGATCGTCGCGTCGTCGGGCGCGCTGGTGCCGAGGAATCGGACGTCGTCACTCCCAGTACACCTCCTGCGTGTCGTCGTTTTCCAGTTGTTCGGGGACGCCGTAGAGCGACCAGTGCAGATCGGCGGGCGGGACGTAGACGCCCCGCCGATCCGTGTCAGACTCCGAGTGGTCGAGTCCATAGGCCCTGGAACCGATCACGCAGCGGTAGATCACCCGCTCGTACAAGTTGCTGTGCTTCGCCACGATTTCCGTGTCGCCGATCTGGCCCTCCTTGTACTTGGCCAGCGACACGATCTCTCCCTTGGCGAGCGTATCCTCCACGCCATCCAGAAAACGGACTCGATAGGAACCCTCGGGATCGCTCGGTGAGCGCACGACGACCCCAACCGACCCCTTCGGATGCAAGACCCGGCCACCTTCTGCTGCCACGTCCCGCAACGCTACAACCTGGGTGCCAGCGGAGAAGATCAGCCGCTCGTGGGAATGGACTCGATCAGCCACGCGAGACGCCTACTCTAATGGTTGGTTACTTTGTTGCTGGTGGATGAACGTGCTTCAATGGCCTGTACGATAAGTCCCGCATCGAGATTCTGACGGTCATTCACGCGGCCAGCAAGAGGGGATTGCGGCCGGCCTGAACCGCCTGTCCTCTCCTGGTTCCGGTCCCTGCTGCGCAGACGATTGGCCGTGTCTCTATGAGACACGGGCCCCAGAAAACAAGGGGCTTGTTGAAATCAGGAAGAGCCCCAAGGTGCGTGTCAGGGAGTGCGACGGCGACCTACTTATCGGTGGCAAAGAAGAAAACTGCGTCAAAGTGTCCAGTTAATGACAAATTTGACAGACTGAAATTGCAAATATCACGTTTGCAAGCACTTCAGTGTGGTTTCTTCTGGTTCGAGGATCACGGAAACCCTGGATTTCCGGCGCGGATTGACAACAATTCGCCCGCGAAACTGTGCCTTGCCGGGAGGCTTTTCTTACCGGCGGCTCTTTACCGTCCTACCTCAACCGGGGGAAGTCCCATGAAAGCCAAGTCCAAGGCAAGGAGGCTCCGTTTCGAGTCGGTCGAAAAACGAATCATGCTCGACGGCAATCTGGCCGTCAGCGTCCTCGGTGGGACCTTGTGGATCACCGGTGACGCGGCATCGAATGTCGCCGTCCTTAGTCCCGCGCCCGGAGGGGCTGTCGGCGGAACGACCGGCCCGACCGATTCCTTCGTGATTGCGCCGGACCCCACGACCTCGATCAACGGCGGCACGCCGGGCGAAGCCCTTACCGTCAGCGGCGTAACCGCCGGCGGCCGGGTCGATCTCGGCGCGGGCGACGATTCGTTGACCATCCAGGGGCCGTGCGACTTCGCGGGCGCTTTGAGTATCCAGAGCGGGGCCGGAAACGACAACCTCAGCATTTCCGGCCTGCACAGCGCTCGGCTCAACGTCGGCAGCAGTCAGGGCAATGATACCGTGGCCATCGACAGCTCGAACGTGGACACCGCCGTTGTCTTGCGCGCCTGGCAAGGCACCGGTAGCGCCACGCTGACGGGCAACACGCTCGGCCTGTCTTCCAGTTCCGCCGACTCGCCGCCGCTTTTCAGCCTCTTGTCCACGAACTTCAACGTGAGCCTCGCGGGCACGGACATGCGCAAGGCCATCGCGGGTAAGGCCGTCGTGTCGTCATTCGGTTCCGGGGGCGGAACCGTCTCCGTCGCCGATAGCTGGATCCTCGACGGCGGAATTACCGTGAGCAGCCGCGGGCCGCTGGATTTCTCGATGACACGATCCGTCTGCGATTCGGATGCGTATCTGAAATCCAACGCGTCGACCGCCAAGAGCCCCCCGAACATCGTGCTCCAGGAAAGCAGTGTCGCCGGCGACTTAACCGTTTTGAGCCAAGGGGCCCAGCATGTCGTCCTCCACAAGTTCCGAGGCGGCGGCATCCGGCTGAATAGCGCGTCGAGTTCCACGCGCTCGACCATCGAGCAAACCGACGTCGACTGCGACGGCGGCATCTCCGTTGCCTGCGTCGGTCCCGCCGACGTCTCGGCAAGCTCCGTCCGCGCTGCCGACTTCTTCCTCAAGCTCGACGGCATCAAGGGGGAGAGCTTCGTCGACAATACGACGCTCGAACACCTCACCCTCACCGGCGGGCTCTCGGTCTCCGGCAGCGCGGCGCAGAACCTGTCGGAAAAAATCATCAAGCTCGACTTTCACACGATCAAGCTGACCAACACCGCCGACAGTTCCCGCCTCAGCATCGGAGACCTCGACGGCGGCGGCCGGCTCGACATCGCCTGCGCCGGCCCGACCGATCTGTCGGCAAGTTCCGTCCGCGCCAGCGACTTCTTCCTCAAACTCGACGGCATCAAAGGTTCGAGTTTCGTGGACAACACGGCTCTCGACGACATCACGCTCTCCGGCGGGCTCTTCGTCACCGGCACCGCAGCGCAGAACCTGTCGGAAAGGGGCGTCAAGGCAGGCTTCCACATAATCAAGCTGCCCAACAGCAGCATTGCTTCCCGCGTCAGCGTCGGGGACCTCGATTGCGACGGCACGCTCGACATCGCCTGCGCCGGCCCGACCGATCTGTCGGCAAGCTCCGTCCGCGCCAGCGACTTCTTCCTCAAGCTCGACGGCATCAAGGGTTCAAGCTTCGTGGACAACGCGGCTCTCGACCACGTCACCCTCACCGGCGGCCTCTTCGTCTCCGGCAGCGCAGCGCAGAACCTGTCCGTGGACGGCATCAAGGGTGAACGGATGCACATCAAGCTGGACAACTCCAACGTGCAGGGCCGATCGGCCGTAGCGCTGGCCGACGTCGATCTCGACGGCGCCTTGGACGTCGCCTGCCGCGGTCCCGTCGACTTCTCGGGCGGCGGCAGCGGCGGCTTATCGGGCCTTTCCTCGCGTGCCGTCGATATGTTCTTGAAATTCGAAAGCCTCGCCACGCAGACCTCGCCTTCGACGCTCGCCCTGCACGACTGGAGTCTCGACGGCGTGCTCAACGTCGCCTGCCGCGGCGCGCTGGATTTCTCGATCGGCGCGGACATCACGGCCCCCGACGGGACCGTCGGCACGGTCGGCGGCTTGCGTGCCGCCGATATGTTCTTGAAAATCACCGATGTCAAGCGGGCGCCCGAGAGCTCGTTCGCGTCGCTGACCGACGTCGTCCTCTCGGGTGATCTGCGGGTCGCGATGGGCGGCGGAGACGACACCGTAAGTGTCTCCGCCTGCCGTGTGCTCGGAACCACGCTGCTCGACGGCGGCGCGGGCAGCGACACGCTGGTCCTCGCAGGCAACAGCTTCGACGCCGAGCCATTCCAGCTCAGGTTTGAGAAAATCGAAATGAAGTAGGTCGATGACCTCGTACGACTCGGTACCGTATCCGAGCCTCCCCATCCGGCGCACGCATCCCTGCCAATTGGCCGCCCTGGGGAGGCTTTTCGGCTTGGACTGCCCGTCGCCCCGACGCTGCCGGGTGCTGGAACTCGGTTGCGCCGCGGGCGGGAACCTGCTTCCCATGGCCGCCGATCTGCCCGAAGCCCGCTTCCTGGGCATCGATGCCTCGGCTCGCCAGGTGGACCAAGGCAAGGCGGGCATACGGGCCGCCGGGCTCACGAACATCGAGCTCCACGTGCAGGATCTCGCCCGCTTTCCCGAAGACTCCGGGCAGTTCGACTTCATCCTCTGTCACGGCGTCTATTCGTGGGTGCCGCCGCCGGTCCAGGACCGCATCCTGGAAATCGGGCGCCGCCACCTCGCTCCGCACGGCGTCTTCTACGTCAGCTACAACACCTTTCCCGGCTGGCACCTTCGCGGCGTCGTCCGCGACATGATGCGGTTCCATGTCCGCCGCTTCGATGATTCCCGCGCCAAGATCTCCCAGTCGCGCCTGCTGCTGGATTTTCTCGTGAAATCGGCCGCCTCCGGCGAGGCCTACCGGCAATTGCTGCGGGATGAAGCCGCCATCCTCTCGGAGCAGCCCGACTCGTACCTCTTCCATGAACACCTCGAGGACGACAACGAGCCGCTCTACTTTTATCAGTTCGTCGAGCGGGCCGAAGCAGCCGGCCTCGTGTACCTGGCCGACGCCGATTTCTCCACGATGGTTGCGGCCAACTTCGGCCAGGAAATCGCCGGGCTGCTGGAAAACGCTTCCCGCCTGGTCCAGGAACAGTACCTCGATTTCCTCCGCAACCGCACGTTCCGCGCTTCGCTCCTGTGCCGTGCGGAGGAGAAGCTCGATCTGGCCATCGATCCGATGCGGTTGGCCGCTTGCGACGTCTCTTTGGAAGAACGGCTGGAACTGCCGCCGCTGCGGCTGGACGACGATTCCCCGCTGGTCTGCCGCTGCCAAGGCGATACGCTCACCGCGACCGGACCTCTGACCAAGGCGGCCTTGGCGGTGCTGAACGACCGCTGGCCATTGCCCTTGGCATTCGACGACTTGCTGCGGGAAGCCCGCGCCAAGCTCTCGGCCGCCGGCCGGACGCTGGGCGAGGAAGAGCCCTATCGGCGCCGGCTGGCCCAGGACCTGCTGACGCTCTTGACTCGCCGGCTGCTGCGGATCATGGTCGAAGCGCCGCGGATCGCCACGGCCGCCGGGGCCCTTCCGCGCGCGACCCCC
>JABWBD010000498.1 GCA_013360685.1 Pirellulales bacterium | reverse complement strand
CGATGTGAGAACGGAAGACCGCTTTCTCCTCGCTCACACGGGTCATCCTGGCCAGACTGAAGAGCTGAAAACCGCCGCTGTCGGTCAGGATCGGGCCGTTCCACCCCATGAACCGGTGCAAGCCACCCAGGGATTCGACAACGGCTTCACCCGGGCGCAATGTCAAATGGTAGGTATTGCCCAGGACCATTTGCGCCCCGGTCGCGCGGAGCTGTTCGACTTCGATCCCTTTGACCGTTCCCAGTGTGCCGACGGGCATGAAGGCCGGCAGGTCGACCGGGCCGTGCGGCGTATGCAAGACGCCCCGCCGAGCCGCACCGTGGGTATCGGTGTGGTGTAGTTCGAAGCGGACGGGGTCAGTCGCCACGGAGTTTCAGACCGTGGGTGGTGAGCTTCTCACGGACTTCATTGAGGCTGGTCACGCCGAAGTTCTTGCATTCCAGCAGTTCGTCGCCCGTGCGGCGGATCAACTCGCCGATCGTACTGATGCCCAGACGGATCATGCACTTGCGGGCGCGGACCGACAGATTGAGATCCGCAATGGGGCGGCCGAGCAATGCCTGCTCGTCGGCCGAGAGCGCTTCGGGCTCGAAGATGTCGACCACGTGGCGCTCCGGGGCGAACTGGCCGAGCCTCAACCCCTTGGACGCCAGCATTTCCTTGATCTCGATCAGGCTGGTCTCGCCGAAATTCTTGCTGCTGAGCAATTCCTGCTCGGTGCAGCGGCAGAGGTCGCCCAGCGTCATAATGCCCATCTTCTGGAGGCAATTGCGGCTGCGGACCGAGAGCTCGAAGTCCGTGACGGGGATGCTCAGGACCTGGCTCATGCGGTCCCGTTTCTTCTGGGCGTCCTCGTCGTAATACATGTCGCTCGACGCTTGCGCGTCTTTGAGAAACAGGGCCGCGCGGGGATGGTTCGGATACGTATCGAGCACCCGCTGGTAGCACTGGAGGGCCCGTTCGTATTGCTCGAGATCCTCGTACATCAGTCCCAAGTTGAGCAGCGAACCGACGTGGGGCGGAAAACGCGAAGCCGACCGCTTGTAGAGATCCAGGGCCTCCTCATCGTTGCCCCGCCGGTCGTTCTCCAGCGCAAGACCAAACAGGGCGCCCGGATGGTTGCGGTTCGCCTCGACCGCCCGTTCGTACAGCGCTACAACCTCGCTGGGATTTCCGCCGATGGCCGCAACGGTAGCGCCCCGTTGGTAGAGGTACTCGGCCGTCTGCTCAACCGCCCCGGAAAGACTATCGAGAATGGCCAGCGCGGCGCGTGGATCACCGGAATAGCGGACGGCGTCGGCCCGGGCCAACGCGCAGTCGTCGCGATTGTAACCCGCTTGCCTGGCAGCCTCGTAGCTCTGGATCGCCGCCTGATACTGCTCCAAAACGAAGTAAGACTTCCCCAAGTAGTAGTGCGCCAGCGCGCCGCCATCGCCCTTCTTCAGGATGTCGATCGCACGCTGGTAACGGCCCAGCAGGTAGAGGCAAACGCCCAGTCGAACATTGGACGCGGGACTTCGGTCGTCTTTCGCATCCAACTCGGCCACCGCATCGCGAAGTGCCCGGTAGTGGGACATGTCGCTGGCGATTGCGTCCGCGAACTGCTGGACTTCCCGCGGACCGAACGTGCCGTTGAAAAGGACCATTTGCTTGATGTCAAAATCCAGGGCCTGCGGCATTGATCAACACTCCTCCCCGTCATCGCCTGGAAGTAGAAAGCCAAAGAGCCAGCGAAGGGAGTTGAACCCTTAACCCCAGCATTACGAATGCTGTGCTCTGCCGATTGAGCTACGCTGGCAAAGTCCGTAGCAACCGAATCTCGTAAAGTTAAGAAATTGGGGCGGTTCCGTCAAGGGCCGACATCCCCTCCCACGGCGAGGGCGAGCTGCGTGAGACTGCGGCGGGGGTGTGAGCAAGCCTCCCCATCGCGGCACGTCGCTGGGCGACGGCTCTTCGCTACTACTAGGCCGCCTTCCGTCGCCAGGAAGCATCCCATCGACGTTTCCTAACGTCCAGAAGCGTTCGCTCGATCAGATCTTGCTTGGCGATTTCGCCCAGCCAGGTGGCCGATTCGCGGGGCAGTCCCGCCGCCACGACCACACGCACGGCTTGGCAGGGAACCAATCGCGCCGACCTCGCGCGGAGATACCCTCGGGCCTCGGGGAGACTCATTCCAGCGATGCGAGGCAGAACCCGTTCCACGACCGTCTGCCGGCATCGGGCCCCGATCTCATCGATCAGACTTTCGATTTGACGATCATCCAACTGCCAGCGAACCCAAGCAAGCCAGTTCATTTCGCCACCGGAATTGTAGTTTCGATATACCTCAAGATGGTGGCCGTGCCGGGCCAGCCTGAACGTCTGCTGTCTTGGGATCGAGTCGATCGGTACGAATCCTTCATAACAATCGCATCCGGCGGTGGAACCGCGTCGACCAGCAAGGCTTAGCACCGGCCCCAGAGGGGAATGACGGGGAAATCACAGGCCGTGCGGCTTTGGTGGAGGAACAGAACTCGCTAACCGGCAGAGTGGCAAGACCAGAGGTTTTTCACCTTCCCAGGTCAGGCCGTTCTTGCCCGACGGCTGCGCCCAGCTAACTGCCGGAACCCCTATTGACCGGGCCCTCCCGATTTCCTAACCTTTGTGTTATCTCAATCGGGCGCCGTAGCCAAATGGATAAGGCAGCGGATTGCAAATCCGCGATTTATCGGTTCGACTCCGATCGGCGCCTCTTTCTTCGTCCGCCTGGGTATCTTCCCGGCGACCCCGGAGGTAGTCACTCCCTTCCCTTTCTCCCCCTCCATCCCTCGTGCTCGTGCCGATGGAACCCGATGAATCCACGGTGCGTTCTTTCCGCTACCGCAACCTCCTGCGGCCTTTGGGCCTCCTGGCAGCAGCCTATCTTGCGATCATGGGAATCATGATGCTCTTGGAGGAATCCCTGCTGTTCTACCCCGTGCCGTATCCGGAAGGCGAAAGCTGGGAGCCCCGGGGGCTGACGTTCGAAGATGCCTGGTTTTCGGCGGCCGATGGCGTCAGGCTACACGGTTGGTTCGTCCCGCACGAACAAGCGCGGGCCGTCGTCTTGTTCTGCCACGGCAACGCGGGAAACGTCACGCATTGGGCGGACACCCTCTGGACATTGCACAACCAGGTGGGCGTCTCGGTCCTCTCGTTCGACTATCGCGGCTACGGGCGCAGTGAAGGCTCGCCGAACGAACCGGGGATGTACGCCGACGCACGTGCGGCGCGGGCATGGCTGGCAAGTCGGACCGGCAAGCGGGAAGAGGAGATCGTCCTCATGGGGCGATCGCTCGGCGGGGCCGTCGCTGTCGAACTGGCTGCGGTCGACGGCGCCAAGGGGCTTGTCCTCGAGAGCACGTTCAGTTCCGTTCCCGATGTTGCCGCGTCGATCTACCGCTGGCTGCCTGTCCGCTGGCTCATCCGCAACCGCTTTGATGCCGTCGGCAGGATCTCCGGCTACCGCGGGCCGCTCCTGCAAAGCCATAGTGAAACGGACGAAATCGTGCCGTATTCGTTTGCCCGCAGGTTGTTTGAGCAGGCCAACGAGCCGAAACAGCTCATCACCCTTCGCGGCGTCGGCCACAACGATCCGCAAACCCCCGCGTACTACGAGGCGCTGGTGCGTTTCCTGGACGGGCTGGCTGACGCGGGGGCAATTGAGTAAGGACCTCGCGGGGTCTTTCTGCCGGGCTTCAAGGCGGCAGGCAAACTCCGCCGTGTCGTGGCGGGCGGCACGGCGGAGCGTGCCTGCTACTTTTCTTGTGGCAGTCATTCGTTCGCCGATCCGGAGAGGCTCAACCCAGCACTTGACGGAGGTACTCTGCGGCTTGGGCCGCAATTCCCCGGCTTTGGCTTTCGCGAGGGCCCGCGACATTGAGCACGCAGACGCCGGCATCGCTCAGCCAGCGGCGAGCCTCTTCGGGATCGCAGTCGCCGTCCAGGTTGACGGCCAGCCGCGGTTTTCCGTAGCGCACCGCGAGGCGGGAGGTCAGTTCGGTGCCGCCGGTCAATTGGCCCCGGTAGAGAATCAACGTGCCGTCGGAGTCGAGCACGTTCCGCTCGGTTCGGACCCGATACTCGGAGGATTCGGTCTCCAGGAGTTGGTATTCCGGCGGGATCGGCCCGTTTTCGGCCAAGCGGCCGCGAGGGCACCAGCCGCCGTGAGGAATCCCCAACTCGATGGCGACATCCAGCGCCGCACGGTCAACCCCCGTCTGCCCTCCGGAGATGATCTTCTTCGGCCTGGTTTGTTTTCGTCGGCGTGAAGAAGGCATGGTTTCCCGCGCGGTCTCGGCGGCCGGCCCTCTGCCGGTCGCCCTCCTTCCCATATCGCGCCTCAGCGCTGGTAGGTCGGTTCGGGGCGCTGGGTGAGGGTCCCGGCAGGGCGGTCGTCCGGCAGGGTAAGCTGCATTCCCGGGGTGAGATAGTCGAATTGCTGGCCCAGAACATCGCGGTTTAGCTCGTAGATCTCGACCCAGCGTGCGGCCTTTCCCAGTTCGTATTTCGCGATGTCGAACAGGTTATCGCCTTCTCGCACCACGTAGGTCTTGCCGCCGCCCAGACGCGTTGACGTACTCAAGATCCTTGCGCGCTGATCGGCCACCTCGCGATGGCTCGGCTTTGGGCAGAGACTCGGGTAACTGGCCGTAAGCTGCTCGGCACTGGGAGCGGAGATGGACTGGCCGACCGGCAGCCTGCTCTCCTGTGGAAGTTTCTGGCGGTTGTGCTCGGCCAAGGCGTTGAAGTATCCGCCGGTGCCGTAGAGCTTCTCGGAAATGATCCAGTAGTTGTCGCCGGGCTGGATGGTGTAGGTTCCGTTCTCGTTGCGCGCGGCCGTTTCGCGGAAGCCCTGGCCTGGACTCGCGCTGAAGGTGCCCACAGGCATCGCCGGCGGCGTCATCTTTGTCGGCTCCGGCGCCGGATAGGTCGATCGAGGACTGCCAAGATCACCGGCATAGGACGGGAGGGCGACTGGGACGG
>JABWBD010000080.1 GCA_013360685.1 Pirellulales bacterium | reverse complement strand
ATTGGACAGCGCGCGGGAAGAAGGCCGGGAAGAAGGCCGGGAAGAGGGCCGGGAAGAAGGTTGGCAGCGCGGTGAATTGGCGGGGAAGATCCAACTACTCCAACAGCTTCTCGGCGAAGAGTCGAGTTCCACGGAGAGCCTGCGCGAACGAACGATCGCCGAACTGACCACCATGGTGGCGGATCTGCAAGAGCGTCTGCGCTCGCGCGAAGCATAACCAAGCGGCATCCGGCAGCCATCGTCGGACGTGGGCCGGCCGACGCCGGCAGTCGTCCTTGTGGCCTCGTCAGCCCGACAGCGGCCGAGATCGTGCGGTGAAATGTCGACCTGGCGCCCGAGCCGGCCGGCCGGAAGGCCCGGGGCAGGAGGACAAGTCCAATCTGAACTGATTGGGCGGGCCCAGTTCTGCCAGCGGTTCCTGAAGGGGCCATTGACGCCGCGCGAGGAACTGACCGGCCTCTCGCTCACAGACATCAGGCGGCAGGCCGAAGAGTTGGAGGCAGTAATGTTCAGCTCGTGGCGGGCACGAGTGGAAGGGTGACGGTCGACCAGAGGCCGCGGGCCCAAACGCGGACGCAGCCAGACCTGGAGACTCAGCGCGGGGGCGGTCTACCCCAGGCCGTGCTTCGCGAGCTTGTCGCGGAAGGTCGAGGGTTTCATCCCCAGGGAGGCGGCGGCGGCCGTTTTGTTGCCCGCGCAGGCGCGCAAGGCGTTTTCCAGAAGCTGGCGTTCCGCTTCGTCCATGGCGGCCTGGAAACTGCCGACCGGTGTGGCGCCGTTGGGGGCGGGGAGTGCCGAGCCGGCGGTTCCCTCGATCTCGGCAGCCAGGAGATCGGCCGTGATCCGGCCGGAGCCGACCAGGTAAGCGCGTTCCAGCGCGTGCAACAGTTCGCGGACGTTGCCCGGCCACGCGTGCTGCTGGAGCACGTGCAGGGCCGCCGGCTCGATCTCGTACCGCCCCTCGGGCGCAATCCGCCGGAGGAGCCGCTCGGTGAGCGCCGGCACGTCCTCGAGCCGCTCGCGGAGCGGCGGCACGTTGATCCGCAGGACGTCGAGCCGGTAGTAGAGGTCCTGGCGGAACGTCCCCTCGCTGATCTTTTCCAGCAGGTTGCGTTTCGTGGAGGCCACGATCCGGACGTCGGCCTGGATCAAGTCCGTGCCGCCGACCCGCTCGAAGACTTTTTCCTCAATGGCCCGCAAGAGCTTCGACTGCTGCACGATGGGAATGTCGTCGACATCGTCGAGGTAGAGCGTGCCGCCTTCGGCCAGTTCGAAGCGGCCTTTGCGCTTCTGCTCGGCGCCGGTGAAAGAGCCCTTCTCGTGCCCATAGAGTTCGCTTTCGATCAACTGGGGCGGGAAGAGGGTGCAGCCGACCTTCACGAAGGGGAAGCCCTGGCGGTGGGAGTGGCGGTGGATCACGGCAGCAATGAGGTCCTTGCCGGCGCCGGTCTCGCCGCAGAGGAGCACGTTGGCGTCGGTGCGGGCGCAGATCTCGACCATCCGCTTGACGCGTCCCATGGCCTGCGAACGGCCGACCAGAGCTTCGTCGATGCCGGCGGCGGGAGCGGTTTCGACCCGTTCCGGGCCGGTCTTTTTTTCGCGCTCGATGCGGGCGATCAGCGGGAAGATGTCTTCGTTGCGAAACGGCTTGGTGACGAAGTCGAACGCCCCGAGCTTCATCGCCTCGACGGCCACGGGAATGCTCCCGTAGGCGGTCATCATGATCACTTCCATGCCGGCCAGGGGCCCTTGTTTGATCCACTTCAACAGCTCGATGCCGTCCACCTTCGGCATTTTCATGTCGGTGACGACGACATCAAAGCGGCCGGATCCCAAGTGCTGGAGGGCTTCCTCGCCGTCCGCGGCGGCAACCACCTCGTGTCCCTGGGTCGCCAGATCGTCGGCCAAGGTAACGCGTTTGATCTTTTCGTCGTCAACGACCAGAATTTTCATTCGACCTTCGCGGCGGCAAGAGATTCATTGGCGGGGTTGAGGATCACGGTAAAGGTGGTTCCCTGGCCCAGGGCGCTGCGGACCTCGATCCGCCCGCCCATCTCGGAGATCAGCATGCGGCAGAGACCCAGTCCGAGGCCGGTTCCGCCGGATTCCGCGCGCGTGGTGAAGAACGGCTCGAAAATCTTTTCCAGTTGCACGCGGGGGATGCCGACGCCGGTGTCGGAAACCTCGATGGCCACGGACCCCATCTGGTCCTCGTCCTTGTGGCCGAGGGCGGTGGTGCGGAGCGTGAGGATCCCGCCGCCGGGCATGGCGGCCAGGGCATTGGTGCACAGGTTGAAGAGGACCTCCTGGAGCGTGTAGGGGTCGCCCTGGACCGGAGGCACGTGGCCAAGCTCGGTTTCGATGCGGACGTTGGCCATGCCGCTGCCAAGGAACTGCAGGGTCCCCTCGACGGCCGCGTTGACGTCGGTGCTCTGCAATTCGATCCCGCGCGGACGCGCAAAGGCCTGCACTCGCTTGGCGGTCCGTTCGATCCGCTCCAGGGCCTCGGCCATAAGTTGAACGTACTCGGTGAGGTGGGCGTTGCCCTTCACGCCCTCTCCGATCCGCTGCAGGCAATTCTGCACTCCGTCCAGGGGATTGGCGATCTGATGGGCGATTCCGGCCACAAGTTGCCCGATCCCGAGGAGCTTTTCTTTCTGGCGGATCTCGGCGTGGGCCCGGTCGACGTAGCGGCGGATGGAGGTGGTGCAGTAGACGGCGATCCAGAGCGTGCTGGAAAAGGCCGCAAAGACGGCCACCAGGTAGAGGCCGTCCAACGGCCGGCCGCCCGCGGGATCGGAATGGAAGCGGAGGGGAAACAGCGGGATCCAGCCGAGAAACTCCAACAGCATCACCGCTCCAACCATGGCCGATGCCAGCGCGGCAAAGACGTAGGGTGAACGCCCTCGCAGGTACATCCCGGCTATGATCATATGGAAGACGTAATAGAAGAGGAACGGGTTGCGAGGCAGATCGGAGTAGTAAAGGAGGAGCGTCAAGGCAACCAGGTCCAAGAGCACCTGGAGGAATATGTTCCGCTCAATGTCCCGCTCACCTGCCGCCGACTCGCGCTGGGCAAGCTGGAACAAGGCGTTGTATCCGGCGACGGCCACGCCCACGACATACAATGGCAAAGGGTGCTCGACGGCGTCGAGGATCGCGGAGGTGAACCAGATCGTCAGGAACATGAGCACGACGGCCAGCCAGCGGAGGGAAACCAGCCAGCGTGCGCCTTCGGGTGGAAGTTTCATAGAAGCTATCGTACCCGTATTACCCGCGGCCGACAATTACAGCGGAGGAAGTGGGGTACTGGGGCGATTGCCGTGCTATACTACCGCAATTGAGTGGACCCATTCCGCCTGGTCTGACGAAAAAGGGGACAGTCGCCGCAAGGAATCACGGGTTAAGGCGAGCGAGGATACAAGGTCTTGCGGGGCGGGTCCTCTTTTTCATCGCCTCACGTTCCGCCTGCAGGTCGATCCATGAGTGTGCTCTTCTGGACCCATTTGCTGGCAATCAGCGAGTGGATGATTCGTTTGATCGTCTTGCCGATCATCGTGCTTCGCAAGGAGAGGCCGGCCACCTGCCTGGCGTGGCTGGCCATCGTGTTTTTCGAGCCTTGGATCGGGCTGGGGGCCTATCTCCTGGTGGGGGAAAACCGCTTGGGGCGCGACCGGCTCAAGCGGCGGCGAAGGCGGCGCGCGGTCCTGGAGACGTCCGAGTACCCGAAGCTCGGCTCGCGGCGACTGGACGGCGCTGCCTTGGAGCATGAATCCCACCCGCTTATGGATCTCGCCGAGCAGGTGGTCGGCCTGCCGATTGTCGGCGGGAACCAGGTTGCGTTTTACTCGAACACGGACCAGGTCGTCGACCGATTGGTCGAGGCGATTGACCGGGCGACGAGCCATGTTCACCTGCTGTTTTACATCTTTCGCGACGATTATGTTGGGCGGCGCGTGGCGGATGCTCTGGTGCGGGCGCAGTGCCGCGGAGCAGCCTGCCGTGTGCTGGCCGATGCCGTTGCTTCTCGGCTGATGTTCCGCAGCCTGGGGCGCGAGTTGCGAGCGCAGGGAGTGGAAATCCATCCGGTGCTTCCCGTGAACCTCATCCGGCGGCCGTTTGCCCGGCTCGATCTGCGGAACCACCGGAAGCTGGCGGTGATCGACGGTTCGGTCGCGTTCACCGGATCGCAGAACATTGTGGAAGCGAGCTATGGACATAGCCGGGGCGGGGTCTGGCACGACGTGATGGCCCGGATCACCGGTCCGGTGGTACACGACCTGGCGGGGGTTTTTCTGGAAGACTGGTTTCACGAAACGGGCGAAGTGCTCGACCGTCCGGAATTGTTTCCCCCGGTCGCCGCAGACGGCCGCGTGGCGATGCAGGTGGTCCCAACCGGACCGGACCTGCCGACCGAGGCGTTTCAGGCCGTGCTGGTCGAGGCGATCTTCCGAGCACGCCGCAGCGTCGTGATCACGTCGCCCTATTTCATCCCCAGCGAGGCCATGCTCCTGGCGCTCCGGCTGGCGGTGCTGCGCGGGGTGGCGGTGAGCCTGATCGTGCCGAGGCGGAGCGACCATCTGCTGGTCGACGCGGCCGGCAGCTTCTATTGGGAACAGCTTCTGCACAGCGGCGTTCACGTGTACCTGTTCCCGGAAGGGCTGCTGCACGCCAAGACCCTCACCATCGACAACGAATTCGCCATGTTCGGCTCGGCCAATTACGACATCCGCTCCTTCGATCTGAACTTCGAACTCAACGTGCTCCTCCAAGGTCCGGAAGCCGTTGCCGAACTGTGTATGCTCCAGAACGAGTACATGGCCATGTCGAATCTTGCCGGTTTCGACGACGGGCCTAGCCGAACGTGGGGAGGGCGGCTGAAAGCCAACTTTGCCAAGCTTTTCAGCCCGCTGCTTTGATCCCGGCCCGTTGCTGCCGTCCGCTTCGTGCGCGACAATAGACGGAACTCCCGAGTTGTCCATTGGCCAGCGCGGAACAGGATGCCGAGTGGTCGGCAGAAAGCGAGGATTCGCAATGACCAAGCGCGACGTCATCCGAAGCGTGCTCCAAGGCAAGCGGACTGCGTACGTGCCTTGGTCGATAGGCTTCACGCGCGAGGCGAAAGCGAAGCTCCAGGCGCACTACGGCTGCGAGGACATCGAAGTGCCGCTGGAAAACCACCTGCTGCGGCTGGGCAACGACATCGGGTTCTTCGACGACTTGGGGGACCATCGCGTCCGCGACGTGTTCGGCGTCGTCTGGGACCGCACGATCGACAAGGACATCGGCAATGTCGAAGGCTGCGTCCTGCCAAGGCCGACGCTCGACGGCTGCCAGTTCCCCGACCCGCGGGCTCTGAGGTACTTCGGGGACATCCCGCGCCGGATCGAGGCGTTTCCCGACCGGTTCCGCGTGTTCCAGATCGGGTTTTCGCTCTACGAGAGGGCGTGGACCTTGCGGGGCATGGAAAACCTGATGGTCGATCTCGTCGAGCACCCCGGCTTCGTCCACGAACTGCTCGGCGCGATCGTCGACTACAACCTCGCCCAGGTGGAAGTGGCCCTGCGATACGATATCGACGCCGTCTACTTCGGCGACGACTGGGGCCAGCAGCACGGCTTGCAGATGGGGCCGCGCCACTGGCGGACGTTTCTCTACCCAGCCTTGCGGCGGATGTACGCCACGGTCCGCGAGGCTGGCAAGTTCGTGATGATCCATTCCTGCGGCGACGTGGACGAACTGTTCGACGACCTCATCCAAGCGGGACTGAACTGCTTCAATCCGTTCCAGCCGGAAGTGATGGATGTCTGGACGCTCTTGCCGAAATATCGCGGACGGTTGGCGTTCTTCGGCGGCCTTTCGACCCAGCGAACGCTTCCTTTCGGCACCCCGGACGATGTCCGCGAAGAGACCCGCCGGCTGCTGGCGCTGGGGGCCGACGGCGGATACATCTTTGCCCCGGCCCACGACGTCGAGGGTGATGTTCCGCTGGAGAACATGCTGGCGGCGATCGAGACGGTGCAGTCGCAGCCGGGCTATCGGAGCGGTGACTGAAAGAGTGCCAAACCCCGTGGTGGCGTTTTCGGTTGAGGACCTCACGGATCGGGGGAGGCCGGCCTTGTCCTTACCCACATCTTGGCTTTCGGCTTTGCCCCCGAGGTTCTCCGGCAATTCCGGCCTTCGCCTTGAATGCAGGCACGAGCCGAGGAGTTGCTGGAAAAGTCGAAAGCGGGCTGCCTTTCTACGGAAGAGCGCGGGGAGTTGGATTCGTTCGAGCAAGCCGAACGGCTGATGCGCCTGGTCAAGGCAAGGATTCACGGGCGCAAAGCGCGTCGGCGGTGCCCCAGCGAGTCCCGGCGCCCCTGCGACGTCTCGTTCAGGCACGCTCCGCCATGCCGCAGCCGACGGCACGGCGGAGCGTGCCTGCTACCTTGAAGTCGCACCGTAGTATTCCGCGCGATCGTTTTTCAGCCGCCGCGGTTGCGAATGCGGCGAACCATGACCGACAGCAGGTAAAGGCAGGCGGCGGCCAGGACAATCGCCGGTTCGGCGCTGATCGAGGTCCCGTAGACGGCGATTCGCGGCAGCGTGGTCACGAGGGCCGAAAGCAACGTGCCCACGAACATCATCGAAGGCACGCGGGCAACATGGTGGGCGGCCGTGGCCGCCGGCAGGCTCACCAGGGCAATCACGAGGATGAGCCCGACGATCTGCGTCAGGGCGATTACGGTGAGTGCGACCAGGCACAAGAGGAGGATGTTCGTGGCCAGAACGGGGACGCCTTGGAGTTCCGCCTGCTGCTGGTCGAGGCAGATGGCCAGCAGCCGCTTGTGGGCAACAAGCACGGTCGCAAGGATGATCACGTCCAGCGCGACGATCACCCAGACCTGGCGCCAGGCGACAAAGGCGATGTTGCCGAACAGATAGCTCATCAGTTCGGTCTGGTAGCCGGGCGTGAACTTGATCAACAGGAGGCCGACGGCCATGCCGACCGCCCAGAGCGCGCCGATCAACGTGTCCATCCGCTCGACGACCCGTTGATGGATCAAGCCGATCAGCACGGCCGCGGCCAACGAGACGAGGATCGCGCCGTAGAGCGGCCGGAACCAGCCCATCGTTTCGGGGAACACGGCGGCGAGCCAGATCGCCGCCCCCACGCCTCCGACGGCCATGTGGGCAATGGCCCCGCTCAAGAAGACGATCCGCCGGGTGACCACGTAGGGACCGATAACTCCGCAGGCGAGGCTGGCCAGCAATCCGGCGAGCAGGCCGGTCAGGAGGAAGGGGTTGTCCCCCATGTCGTAGAAGAATTGCGTCATCGGGCGGAGTTTCCCAGAGGCCGATCCAACGGAGGAGAATCTTCGGGGCCCTGCTGGTGCGAGCGGCCGCCGGGACCGTCACAGCCGTGCCCGCAGCCCGGGTCGGAAAGAGGACATTCGTCGAGATGGCGGATCGCCCGCATGTGGCCGTGGTACATCTCGGAGATCACGTCGCTGGAGATCTCTTCTGCGGCGTGGATCGTGATCCGGCGGCTCAAGCAGGCCACGCGCTTAAGGTGGCGGGAGACGAATCCTACGTCGTGGCTGACAACGACAATCGGCAATCGCCGGTTGAGCTCGTGGAGCAGATCGGTGACGGTCTGCTCCATGTGCGGGTCGACGCCCGCGGTCGGCTCGTCCAGGAGGAGAAGCCGGGCGTCGGAGGCGAGGGCCCGGGCGATGAGGACACGCTGCCGCTGGCCGCCGGAAAGGGTTCCGATCGCGCGCCCGGCGAGATCTTCGGTCCCGGTCTGCGCCAGGGCTTCGCGCGCAGCCTTCACGTGGGACCGGCCGAACCAGGCGCCCCACGACGACCGGCTCAGCCGGCCGGTGAGGACGATATCGAGCACGGTGGCGGGCACGGTCGGATCGATCCGGGAGAGCTGCGGCACGTAGCCGACCTGGTCGCGCATCTCGACGGGATCCCGTCCCAAGACCCGCACGGCGCCGCGGTCCGGCTTCAAGAGCCCGAGCATGAGCTTCAGGAGCGTGGTCTTCCCGCCGCCATTGGGACCGATGATGCCCAGGAAATCGCAACGCTCGACATCCAAAGAAACATCCTCGAGCACCGGCGTCGCGCCCTGCCGGGGCGGATAGGTGAAGGTCACGTTGCGGATTTCGACAACCGGCCCTTCTTCAGCCATGGTTTTCACTCGGCTTGTCGCGGTAGGATCCGGCAATGGCTTCGGCGGCCTCCAGCAGGTTGTCGGCGACGTTCTCGGCCAGAGGGTCGAGCTTCTGGACCCGTCCGCCCACGGCTTCGGCAACCGCCTGGGCAGCCTGGCCGGTGATCTGCGGCTGGACGAAGACGACCCGGATGCGGGCCTGCCGTGCCTGTTTCTGGAGCTCGGTCAATTCGGCGTCGCTGGGCTGTTTCCCGTCGATCTCGATGGCCACCTGCTCCAATCCGTACTCGGCCGCGAAATAGCCCCATGCCGGGTGGAACACGAAAAACGCCTTTCCGGCGAGCGGTTCGACGAGCGCGCGGACCTTCGCGTCGACCTCGTCAAGCCGCCGGTTCACGGCCAAGAGGTTGCGATCGTAGTCGGATTGGTGCACGGGATCGATTTCGGCCAGGGTCCGGGCGATCGTGCCGGCCTGGATCTTCAAGAGTCGCGGGCTGAGCCAGATGTGGGGATCCCCGCCGGCGTGGTCGTGGGCGTGTTCCTCCGGGTGGTCGTGTCCGTGGCTATCTTCCTCATGGACATGCGGCGCCATCTGGAGAAGCTCGATGCCCTGCCGCGCGTCGACAATGGGGATCTTGCCGGACGACCGGATGGCCTCGAACCACGGTCCGCTTTCAAAAGGGAGTCCGATGCGGAAATAGACGCTGCCCTGCATGACGCGGCTGACCTGGGCATCGGACGGCTGGTAGGTATGGTGGTTGTCGCCCGGCTGCACCAGGGTGAGGACTTCGACATGCTCTCCGCCGATTTGCGACACGAGCCAGGCTTGCGGCGGAATGCTGACGGCGGCAATCAGCTTTCTCGGCGCCGGCTGCTCGTTGGACGTCCGACTGCAGCCGGCCAGCGCCAGCAATGCCAGTGCACAGATCAGGTCGCCTCGGTGTTGCCGCATAAGCCTTTGTCTTTCCGGGGTCGCGTAGATTGGGTCTCGTTCCGGTGATCCGCAGGGAGGGCATCGCGCAGGCAAAATACCAACACTGCGTCCTTTGTGCGAACCATAGAGCGTCTTATTTTACCAGATGGACGAATGCGGCGGCAGTCACCAGGAAGCTTGCGGGATGTTCGGTTGCTCCGCTTCTGAAACTTGCCGTGGATTCGTAACGTCCCCGACTGGAACGTCGCGGGCCGCTCTGTTAAGATGGGGGGGGCGCATGACGGAAGAGTACAATCCAAGCGCGGCCACGGTACGTCGACAGGTGGCCCGCCGTAACGCCGTCCTGGCCTTCCCATTCAAGGCGTGGTTCAAAAGAGGGGGGCCGGCTCCGAGCCGGAAATCGACAAGCAACCGGAAAAAGGGCACGGCGGTGAGATGCCTGCCCCCTCTGTTCTTGAGCCACGACCAATTCAAGGAGAGTCCAATGAACAAGAACGTATCGAGCCGTCGCCAGTTCCTGGAAACCATCGGCGCGGTGGGCGCCGCGTCGATCCTTTCGGGGTCGGTTGGAGCTTCACCGGCCCGCGCCGCCGAGGGAGAAAGCAAACTGGCGGTGCAAGGCGGGACTCCGGTCCGCAAGACGCCGCTCCAGTCGGGGCCTTACGGGCCGCAGTTCTACGACGAGGTCGAGAAGAAAGAGCTTCTGGAAGTCCTCGAGTCGCGATCTCCCTTCCGCTGGCGCGGCCCCGAGTCGAAGGTGCTGAAGTTCGAAAAGGCCTACGCCGAGCACCTCGGCGTCCAGTTTGCCCTCGGTGTGACTTCCGGCACGACGGCCCTCTACACGGCCATGGCCGCGCTGGAGATCGGCCCGGGCGACGAGGTCATCCTTCCCGCCTGGACCTGGTATGCCGACTACGACGCCATCGTGCTTTGCGGAGGCCTGCCGGTTTTCGCCGAGATCGACGAATCGTTCAACATTGATCCCAAGGACATCGAGCACCGCATCACGCCGCGGACCAAGGCGATCATCGCCTGCCACCTCCAGGGCACGCCGGCCGACATGGACCCGATCCTCGAGATCGCCCGCAAGCATAATCTCCGCGTGGTGGAAGATTGTGCGCAGTGCGCCGGCGGGCGCTACAAGGGCAAGTACGTCGGCACGATCGGCGACATCGGCATCAACAGCTTCCAGCTCAGCAAGACGATCACGGCCGGCGAAGGAGGCGCGGTGACCACGAACGACCCCAAGCTGTTCGAACGCGCGCTGCGGTTCCACGACGTCAGTTCGATCCGCCCGCCGTACACGGATTTGCTCAAGGGAGGCGTCTTGCACGGTTTCGTCTCCTGCAACTTCCGCATGAGCGAATTCACGGGAGCGGTCCTGTACGGGCAGTTGCAGAAGCTCGAGACGATCTGCAAGGGCGTTCGCGACAGCGCCCGCAAGGTCCGTGAGGCGATTGCCGACGTGCCCGGACTGAAGCAGCGGAAATCGCCCGACATCGAGGGCGACTTGGGCATGGGGGTCTTCGTCGACCTGGGCAACGCCCGCGACCGCACCCGGTACATGCGCGCCATGGCGGCCGAGGGAGTGCCCGCCTCGCCGCCCGGCGGTTCCGTAATCCTTCCGACCAGCGAGTGGATCCAGGCCAAGTCCACGATCCACCCCGCCTGGCCCTCGTTCCAGAGCGCCGAGGGCAAGGCAATCCGCTACAGCGCCGAAACCTGCCCGCGGACCATCGACATCATCGGCCGCTTTGCCGGCGTGAGGATGGATCCCAACTACACCGAGCAGGACGTCAAAGACGCCGCGCAGGCCATCCGCAAGGTGTACCCGGCGATGGGCAAGGCGTAGCGCCGGTCTCGATCCGCTCTGCGACTCGGCGGCCGATCGGGCCGCCGAGTTGCGTCTCCATCACAATCGATACCGTGATCTCACGGCTTGGTCTGTTCGACAAATCTGCCCTGGTACCTCGCGTGGCCCTCGCACTTCTCGAACACGAACTGGCAGATCCGCGTTTTCGGATAGAGGGCCAGCGGCGCGTGTCCGAGGTTGACGATCTCGAGGACCTGGTGGTTGGAGATGCCCGGGTGCATGAAGCCCGCGGTGACATGGACCGCAAGGCCGAATCGCGCGAACCGGCTTCTCCCTTCGAGCCGTCCGGAGATGTTGTCGGCCAGCGTGATCCTCTCCTGCGTGATCCCCAGGATCATCTCGCCCGGCTTGATCACCACGTAGCTTCCGTCCTCCACGTGGACGCTCTTGGTGATGTCCTCGAACCGCGAATCGTTCCGGACGTGATAGACCTTGGACCTTCTTCGGAAGACCCTGAAGTCGTTCCCGAGCGTGAGATCGACGGACCCCGGTCCGATCTGGGACCGGTCGAGCGGTTCGATCCGGATCGATCCGTCCTCCAACGCCTTCTCGATCTCTGCTCCTATCAAGATGCTCATGGCGGCACGCCTTATCTGCTCTTCGGTTCCTGAGATACGTCGGAACATGGATCACGCTGATGACGTAAAGCACGATTCTTGGGGTCTGCGGCTGCAGCGGCTTCCCCGACGGTCATTGGGGCCTACCCAACCCCCACGTAACAATCCGCCACGTCTCGAACCGCACTTGCTCGCCTCGGCGCCGCAAGCCGGAAAGCGAGAAACGTCAGATCGTCCGGCTTGTTGGGCTCGCCCGGCTCGAGCCCCTGCATCCGGCGATGGCAGGCTGCGGCAAGCCGGCCGGACACTTTCCCGAGCTGCCCTTTGCGGACGCAGCCGACAATCTCCGGGATCCGCAGATTGTCGAACAAACCGTCGCTGGCCAGAAGGAGCGTGTCGTGCCAGGCCAGTTCGATCGAGGAACCGAGTTCGATCCGCATGTCCGCCGCGCCGACCATGTTCGACACCACATGGCGGTCCTCGTGGTGCATCGCCTCCGACTCGTCCAGCAGGCCGGACTCGACCGCGTAGCCGACGGGCGAGTGGCAGATGGTCTGGAGCTTGATCTTGCCCCGCTGCCCCACGACCAGCATCATCGAGTCTCCCACGTGATAGGACCGCACCGTGCGTCCCCGGATCTCCGCCACTGCGAGCGTCGTTCCTGCTCCCAACCCCAGGGCGGCCACTGCCCGGTTGGCATTCTCAATGCCGTTGAGGATCGCCATCCGCAGGCTGGCCTCGTCGTGATCGGCCTGCTCGACAGAAGCGGCCAATTCGCAAAGCGCCATGCGCGAAGCCTGCTCGCCCGCCCGTCCGCCTCCCAGACCGTCCGCGACCGCCAAGACCCCGGCGTGGTCGTTAAAGGGGATCAGTACGGCAGCATCCTCGTTCGCTGTCTGCTTGTCGGGCGAGCGCGTGGAGTAAACAGCGACCAAGCCATCGGCGAACGGGTGGAGTTCGCCGTCGCTCATCTCCCGATCCAGAAACAGCCGCACGTCCATGCTCGTTGCCTCGTCCCGCCATGAAGGGGCTCCCCCCTATTCTCCCCATCGTGCCGGTCCGCGACAAGTGGACTGCTATTTCGACTTCTCAAATGCCTCGCGCTCGAAGGGGTTGTCGAAGTACGGGTGTTTCCCAGCGAGCCAAAGCGCTGCCCACCAAAAGAGGTAGACAGGCACGAATCCCGGTCCCCAGCGCTCGTACTGCCGGACGTGGACCAGTTCATGCGGCCGGCTGGATTCGAGGCATTCCCAATCCCGTGCCAGCACGGTATGGCCGAACGTGACGGCCGAAGCCCCGCGAATCAGGGGAAACGTCCTGAGAAAAAAGGCCGGCCCCGCGCCCCAGAACTCGATCACGCGTCCAACGCGCTGCACTCGCCCTCCTCCCAGCAGCGTCAACAGCCCGATCGTCAGACCGAACAGGGTCCACGGCGATGCCCAAAAGACCGCCAGACCTGCCAAGAGTCGCCGCCCAAGCCGATTCACGCCTCATCCCTTCCCCTCTCAATGCCACTGCATCGTCTCCAAATACTGCCGGATATGTCCGGCATTGCGGAACTTCTTGAGGATCAACGACCTTTTCAGCCCGCAGCAGATGGCCTTTACCTCCGGGGGGTGTTCAGGGTAGTGTTTCGCCCCGCCGATGGAATCGTAGAAGATGCGGATCAGGTTGAAAACGTCTTCGTGGATATTTTCCGGGCTGGCCGAGCCCCAGTGGAACATGTCGACCAGCTTCAAGTCGAACGACAGCCCGTAACGGCGAATGATGATGTTTTCGTCGTGCAGGTCCCCGTGGTACTCGTGCAGGTAATGGATCCCCTCGATCCCGGCGGCCAGCGTATGGAGCAGGTGCAGCCCTTGGAAGACCGAGAGCCGTTGCCCGGGTTGGCGGGCAATGAATCGGCTCAAGAGCTCGCCCTCGACGTATTCGGAGACCAGTACGTGCACGCGTTGTCCCTCGAAAAAGATCGTTTCGTGCGTGTGGTACTGGATGAGGATCGGGCAGTGGCGGAGCTTGTGAAGCTTCTTGGCGTAGAACGTCGAGGTGCGGCTTCTCCGGTTGCGGTGCGGAAAGAAGAATTTCGCGGCCCGCAGAATCCCCGTGCCCTGTTCCCGAAGCGTGTACACCTCGCCCTCCCAGCCCGTTCCCAGCAGGGAAACGATCGTGTACTTGCCGGCGACGGTGGTGCCCGGCGTGAATCGGAATTGCTTGATCCGGCGGCTGGGGGTGGTTTTCGGCATGGTGTCGCTCGGCCGCGGGTCGCCCGAGTCGGATCAATCGTGATAAGCGTCGCTCGATTTCCCTCTCCATCTTACTAGATAAACCAGGGCAATGAAGTCGTAAAGCCCGTGCGCGACGATTGGAGCCAATAAATTGTCGGTAGCGGCAAAGAGCCAGCCCAGGTAAACGCCGATCACGCCGGCGATAACGGCGTAGCTGGTGGTGATCGGGTGGAGCAACCCGAAGAGGAGGGCCGCGGCGACGATCCCGACCCAGTTCCCCGCCCCCCCGCCGAACCACTCCGCGATCGTCGCCTGGACAACGCCCCGGAAGAGCATCTCCTCGCCCAAGCCGGCCATGGCCGCGATGATCGCCAGCTCCACCACCCGGCACTCCCGAAACAGGGGCACCACGAGCTCATCGACTATC
This sequence comes from Pirellulales bacterium, assembly GCA_013360685.1. GTDB lineage: Bacteria > Planctomycetota > Planctomycetia > Pirellulales > Thermoguttaceae > JABWBD01. The sequence continues at coordinate 9,402 of JABWBD010000080.1, read as the reverse complement.
CGGACCAGCTTCACCAGCGGCCGCAGGGGGAGCCGCACAAGGGCCAGCAGGCCGGCTACAAGCGGCAGCCCGCCTGCCAAGCCCCAAGCAGCACCTTCCCAGTTCCAGCGGATCATTGCCCAGGGCGGCCGTTCAAGCCACGCCCCCAGCCCGACCGCCAATAGCCCCAGGCCGCCCTCCACGGCCACAGCCATGAGGACCAGTTGGGGCGGCGACGGGAGCGGTTCGTCTTCCACGGAACCAAGTGGGTTGCACGGATGGATAGGAGGGGTGTTTGCGCAATCGGACGATTAAAGGCCCTAACAGAACTTCGACTGCCCTCACCCCCTGCCCCTCTCCCAAAACGGGAGAGGGGAGTTGAGTTCGGGCCTCTTAGAACGGCGCTCCCATTCCGCCCAGGAGCATCGGCAGTGCGCCGAGCATCTTGAGCACTCCCTGTTCCAGTTCCACGCGCGTCTGGGCCCCGTTCGGAATCGAAGTGGCGATTACCGTGATATGGTCCTTGTTCTCGGATCCCTCGAGGGTCTTCGTGACCAGATCGGCCGCCGACTTGACCTGTTCCTCGTCGGCAACCGAGCTGATCGTTTTGGCCACCGGCGTGAGGGCCAGCTTGAGCTGCATCGGCGGCACGACCTTGCCGGGCTCGGCCTTCGATTTCTCGATCGCTTGCTTGGCTATGGCCAGGGCGTCGCGCCCGGCCGCGGCATAAAGGCTCTCTTTGCCCACGCCCACGACCACCGTCAGGTTCTCGCCGACCAGCTTTTCGAGCCCCTCGGCGTCGTCCAGTTCGTCGACGGGCACGGCCACGCTATGGAACCGCACTCCCTGAAATTCTTCCGCATTGAGTTTCACGGCATACTTCGGTTCGTCTTTGGCGATCTGCTCCGCCAGCGACTTGAAGACCTCCTCGACCCGCTGCGGTTCGACGACGTGTGCTCCGGCCGCTGCCGCGAGGGTCTCGGGGCTTACCTTGGCGACCGCCGCCACGTCGAACCGCCCCCCTTCGATCGTCTTCTGGAGCACGTCCATGAGCTCGCCCACGAGCTTCTCCGCCTGCTTCAACTCGTCTTCGCTGAGTTTCTGCTTCTTGAGTTCTTCCAGGGCGTTGGCCTTGGCGGTCCCGATCTGTGTCTTGACCTGCTCGATGTCGCCCTCGGCGACCTTCGTCACCATACTGAACGTCGCGGTGGCATCGGGCATGAGAAAGCCGGCGAAATCGGTTTTCAATTCGCCGGTTTGTTTCATCTGCTCGGCCAGCTTCGACCCCTCGATCGCGGTAACCCGGTATTCCAGGGCGCCGATGCCCTTCTTCTCGTCGATCTGAATGCCTACCACGAATGTGTCCAACTCGTCGAGCATGCTGCTCAACTGCTTCATGCCCTGCTCGAAAGCCTTCTGGCGGAGCTGCTGCTCTTCTTCGCTTTCGTCGTCCTTCTGCGGCAGCCCTTGCTGCGCCCCCATCTGCATCATGCTCACGAGCATCTGGCGGAAGAACGGCGGCACGTTCTTGACGGTCACGCGGATTCCCAGGTCGTAGTCTTTCGGCAACTCGCCGAGCGCTTCGAGCGGATTGGCAGGCAGGTTCTTCAGGCCCTCCGCCGTGGTGCCGAGGAAAGCCCACTGCCCAACCTGCTTCGCGTAAAACGCGCGGTCTTCGGTCTCGAATTCATAGATCCCGTCGCCCGCATCTCCCGGCTCTCCAATCGCGGGCTTCAGTGACTCCAAGAGCTTTTTCAGGTCGCTCACCGGCACGAAGGCGTGCATCGGGAACTCCTGGCCGTCGGTCCGGACCAAGAAACCCCAGGGCCGCGATTTGTCCAGCCCTTCCAGCCCCTTGTTGTCGGTCGAGGTGTTGACCGCCCCTTCCAACCTCTGAGCGAGTTGGGGGTTGATAAACCGCAGATCACCGAGGATTTGGTCGTAGCCGGACAACGCCACGGCGACAACCGGCTTCATCTCCGACTTGGCCGCTTCCGGGGATACCGGTTCCTGGGCCGAACAGACACTTCGCGACCCCAATACCAGGGTGACGGCCAGAGCCGCCAGCAGCACCTTTCTCACGATCTGTACTCCTTTGCATTTAGACCAGTCCTATCGATCGACAGCCCGGCACAGCCGGGATCCCCAGGGGGGACTTTCCCCCGAAGCGGTAAGTTTACCCAGTAGCTGAGGTGTCGAACAGGGGCTACTGGCTGCAATTCGCAGGGACAAACTCCAGTTGCCGACCCGCGAACCCAATCCTATGCAACACGATCGGGTGGGCAACTCGAATCCCGCATCGTCAGTGCCCGGCTTTGCCATAAGATGAAGGGAGTGCCGGGCGACATCGTCATCGTTCACCAATGGGTCGACGAGCGGCTCAAGCTCTGGCAGACCGATCGCTTCGACATCCTCATGCTCACCAATAGCGAGAACGACACACCCGACTCGGGCTACTGGGACATGTCGTACTCGTTGGAGGCCGTCGCCGCGCTCAAGAAGCAGGGCAAGATCCGCTACGCGGGTTTCGGCTGCCACTTCACGCCCGACGGGTTCCGCAAGGCGTTCGCCAACTTCGGTCGCGACTTCGAGATTTGCTCCCTCCCCTACAACATCCGCCACCGCGCGGCCGAAGAACTGCTCCCGGAGGCAAAGAAGTTGGGCATGGGCGTGGTGACCATCAAGGCCCTCGCACGCGGCGAACTGCTCAAGGACACGGATCCGGAGGGCCGCGATGCCGCCATTGCCCGCGGTATGATCGCCTTCGTGCTGGAGAATCCGGCCGTGGATTGCTGCATTTTCGGGATGCACAGCGAGGCGCAGGTCCGCGAGAACCTCGCCGCTTCGTGGACGCCGCTGACCGGCCCTGCGCGGCAGCGGTTAAAGCAGATCAGCGAGATGCCCTCGCGATCGCTCTACGGCTGGTTCCAGCGGCGCATAGGCTGCGGCGCGGGCTGCAGTGCCGACTCGTTGAACCGCGGGCCCAGCGGGCCGCGCAGACCAGTGTAGTCGGGGCACTCCGGAACCCGCCTTTTCCGGCCACGGAGTGTCCGGACTACACTTCTTCAGCACACTCCGCTGGATCTACGATGCAACGAACGCGGGCGAATTGATGGCTCTAGGAAGCCGCCCCACACACCGCCGAAGAACATGCGCGGGAGCATTTTATGCCGAAACCCGCCCGGTCCCCTGGCAAGACATCTCGAAGGCCGCTACGATCCAGTGTTTGCGGGATCCGCGGCGTCGGCGAGCCCGGCACGGCAAGTGCCGGAGTCGCCCGCTGCCGGTCCCAGGAAGGATTCAACACAACAGGAAGTGGGTCTTCAGGCGATGCCAGACATCCTCGGCTTTGACAACTCCGCCTACCTGCAAGAGCAGACGCGGGCGATTCTCGATCGTGTCCACCGCTTCGACAACAAGCTCTACCTGGAGTTCGGCGGCAAGCTGCTATTCGACTACCACGCGGCCCGGGTGCTCCCCGGCTTCGATCCGAACGTGAAGATGCGGCTCTTGGCCCAGCTCAAGGAAAAGGCGGAGATCCTTCTCTGCATCCACGCGGGCGCTATCGAGCGGAAGAAGATGCGGGCCGACTTCGGCATCACCTACGATGCCGATGCCATGAAACTGATCGACGATCTGCGGGACTGGGGGATCGAACTGCGGGGCGTCGTCATCACGCGGTTCGACGATCAGCCGGGGGCCGTGCAATTTCAGAACAAGCTCCAGCGGCGGGGCATCCCCGTCTACACGCATCGGCCGACCAAGGGCTACCCGGCCGACGTCGACCGCATCGTCAGCCCCGAGGGCTACGGCGCGAACCCGTACATCGAAACCGAGAAACCGCTGGTGGTGGTCACCGGACCCGGTCCGGGAAGCGGCAAACTGGCCACCTGCCTGAGCCAGATGTATCACGACCACCGGCGCGGCATTCATTCGGGATACGCCAAGTTCGAGACGTTTCCCATCTGGAACCTGCCCCTGAGCCATCCGGTGAACGTGGCCTACGAGGCGGCGACGGCCGACCTGCACGATGTGAACATGATCGACCCCTTCCATCTGGAAGCCTGCGGCCAGACGGCGATCAACTACAATCGCGACGTCGAGGCGTTTCCCGTCCTCCGCAAGATCCTCGAACGGATCACCGGCGGGGAGCCCGTCTACCGCTCGCCCACCGAAATGGGAGTCAATCGGGCGACCACCGGCATCGTCGACGACGCGGCGATCCAGGCGGCCTCGCGTGCCGAGGTGATCCGGCGCTATTTCCGTTCCGCCTCCGAGTACGCCATGGGATTGGTCGACGAGCGGACGGTGCAACGGGTCCGCCGGCTGCTGGAGGTCCTCCACGTCAAGCCCGAGGACCGCCGCGTCGTCGGCCCCGCGAGGCAGGCCGCCGAAGAGGCCCACCGTCTGGGCCGCGGAAACGAGGGAATCTTCTGCGGAGCGGCGATCGAGTTGAAGGACGGCAGCCTCGTCTGCGGCAAGAATTCTCCCTTGATGCACGCCGCCTCCAGCCTCGTGATCAACGCGGTGAAGCGGCTGGCGGGCGTGCCCGACGGGATCCACCTGCTGGCGCCCAGCATCATCGATTCCGTTGCCACGGTGAAAAAAGACATTCTCGGCCAGAAAACGGTGAGCCTGGACCTCGAGGAAACGCTGATCGCGCTGGGGATCAGCACGACCGCCAATCCGATGGCTCAATTGTGTGTCGAGAAACTCAAGGACCTCCGCGGCTGCGATGTCCACATGACCCACATCCCAACGCCGGGCGACGAGGCCGGCCTCCGCCGGCTCGGCGTGCATCTTACGAGCGATCCGAACTTCGCCACCAGGGATCTGTTTGTGGCGTGAGGTCCGCCTGAGGATCCAATCCCGTCGGACGGCTACTGGACCGGAACAGCCGCGGCATCCTCCGCCGGCAATTCCAGAAGGCTGGCATCGTCGATCTCGACGGCTTCGTCCGGTCCCTGCCCATAGGCCGACACCGTGAATAACAACCGCCCGGCCTCCTTGGGCGCCTCGGCCAGCACGCAGAGCCGGGTCCACTCGCGCGACCCGCCCTCCGGCAGACGATCGGACGGCCGCGCGGCCGCCGTCAGCCACTTGCCCGACTTCTCCTGCCACTGCACCACCACCGACACCTCGGCTTCGGGGCGGAAAACGCCGCGGACATATACCGAGCCTACAAACCGCTGGCCCGGCTCCACCGGGATCGTTTGCAGCGCACAACCGGCCACGGCCCCGCGAATCGACAATCCGCGCGTACCCGTCCGCGCGGCGGTTGTCGTCCACTTCGCCTCGCCGGGCGTCTCCGGCCGGAACCACGTGCCCCAGCCGGGCGGCAGATTTCCCTCGGCCGGTTTTCCCGGCTCCGGCTCAATGCCCGGGTTGGCCAGTCGCTCTGTGGTCTTCTCCGGATGCTTGCGGAGGAAAAGGGCGGTCCTGGCCGCCAGGGCCACTTCGGCCGGTTGCGAGGGATCGGCCAACCGTTTCAGGACGGCTTCCGCCTCGGGCCGGTCGGCCAACCGCAGGATGGCTTTTCCTAAAGAAGCGCCGGGCAGATTGCCGGCGCGATCCTCAAACGCAATCGGCGCGATGTGGAGCGGATTGGACTGGACTACGTCCTTTTGGAGCCGCGCCAACTCCGTTTTCGCCGCGATATAACCTTCGATGGCATCCACGCTGTCCAGCGATTTCTCGCCGTGATACACGGCCGACCACAGTTCCGTCTGCCGGAACCCGTCGCTATAGAGCCGCACTCGCTCCCGGACCACCGGTTCGTCGCCGGCCGCGGCTTTCTTGGCTTCTTCGAGGATGGACCGGGCCTTGCGGCAGGTTTCCGGAGGCCAGAGATCGAGCTGGGCGATGTCGAAAAACCCCGCCCACATCACCATCGAACCCGAGGGCCTCGCGAGCCACCGATCTTCGAGAAAGCGGAAGTATCGCCGCATCGGTTCGGCGGCCTGGCCGAAGAGGTCGCGGCAGAACTCGTCGACGAGGGCCTCCGCCTTCTGGTCCACGTTCCACAACAGTTGCGAGGCGACGTAGGCCTTAGGCCCGTCGAGCGACCAGGTGGAATAGATCTCCGCATAAAAGGCCCGCACGCCCTGCTGGTGCGCGAACTTCAGGCTTTCCTCGGTCAGGCCCGTAAAGATCCGCGGCGAGATGAAGCCGGCGCCGTAGTAGTAGTCGTAGATGCCCACCACCGGCACCTTGGCGCACCACTGGCGGATCAGCTTCTGATCGCCCTCGCGGATCGCCGGATCGGTCCAGTTCGCTCGGCCGGCCGTCAGGTAGGGGACCACGCGCGGGTGGACGTCGAAGGCCGGCGGCGGCTCGGTGACGTTGTAGGCCAGGCAGCCGAGATACTTGTCGGGATGCGATTTCGCCAATGCTTCGGCCACGCGATTGACGAACGTGAAGAAGCGGTTCGAGTAGTTCGGCAAACCGCGCGGGGTCTTCTGTTGGGCCGGATCGGTCGGGTCGAGCTTGCGGCACTCGGCACACTCGCAGAACCCCGAGGCCGACGTGTCGTTCATCCCCAGCGAAAAACTGCTGGCCTCGGGATTGGCGTCGAAGTACTTCCTGGCAGCCTCGGCCGCGTATCGTGCGGCTTCGGCGTTGGCGCAGCAGGGCTGCCAGTGGTGGTCGTTGTCGTCGGTCGGCCGGCGCCGCTTGCCGTCGATTTCCGGATACCAGTCCGGATGGGCGTCAAAGAGCTTCGACGGGGGAAACACGTAGAGCAAGTTGTGATGGAAGCTATAGCGGCCCCGGCAGAGGTTTTGGCGTTCCCAGGCGCCGCCGTCGAACGGAGCAGCCGAACTCCACAACCGCGAATGGAACGAAGGCTCTTCGCGCTCGGCCAGTTCGCCGACCGAGAACGTAGCCCGCTTGGGAACCACCTCGCCCAATTCCGTCGGGAAGTACCACCGCACGCCCGCGTGCTTCTGCAGGAAGCGGTAGACGGCGAACTCGGTGGCATGCGGAGTGCGGCCGGCGAGGATGAGGTGCTTATTGTCGACGGTGTGGATCACGAAGCCGTCCTCGTCGAGCCGGTCGAGCTGCAGGCCGGCGCGGTCCACGAAGGCGTCGCGCCCGATGTGGACGATCGGCGCATCGCCCTGGATCTCCGCCGGGAGTTTCGTGCCGGTCATCTTTTCGAGGACGCGCTGAAACTCGCCGGCGGCGCGGCGGACTTCGGCGGGCGCTTTGGCATCCAGCGGAGCCAGCGCGGCGCGGGGTTTCCCTTCCTCCACGATCGGCAGCCCCAGTAGTGCGGTTATCGCTAGGATCGGCATGGTCGAGAACATGATGCGGCTCCTGTAGGCGGGAAGTTCATCACGCCCGCGGATATGGCCAGTTGGGCGTGCATGCTCCCGCCATTGTCATCGCGCGGTAGTTCCGATTCAAGGGCGGGGATCGTGTCATGGGTCACACGGGACCGGCCATGCCGCCCCCGGTGCCTCGGTAAGCCGCGATGGCGCGGTTTGCGGCTCGGGATCGCCGGAGTACAATCAAGTGCAACCGGCAGGAATCGCGAGGCCTTGTTTCGCATGGGAGGGTCCGCTTGAGTATGATCGCCCATTATTCACTGCTTGAATACGACCACATGATCCGTTGTGGGGCACTGGATCAACGAGATCGGCGTCTGGAACTGATCCGGGGAGAGATCCGCGAAATGGCTGCACTGGGTTCTCCACACGAAATGGCCGTAGACCGGTTGAACTTCTGGAGCATTCGGAACCTCCCGGAAAACAGAGCCTGGGTGCGGATTCAAGAGTCGATTGGGTCTGAGGAACTCGCCAGCGCCCCGGAACCGGACATCGTGTGGGCCGTCTACCGGGTGTATGACAACGGACGTCCCACTCCGGCCAATGTGCTCCTGCTTATCGAGGTCGACGACAGGAGTCTGGAGTACGACCGTGGGGAGAAAGCGGAACTCTACGCCGAGGCCGGCATCGCCGACTACTGGATCGCAAACGTGCGCGACCAGTGTCTTGAGGTCTTTCGGCAACCGAAGGGCAGAGGGTTCGGCAGCATGAAAATCCATCGGGACGACGAGGAAGTCCGGCCTTTGGCGGTGCCCGAGATGGTCTTGCGCCCCTCGATGCTCTGGGGTCCCAAACCAATCGGCCCGCCGAGATGAATAGGAACCGGCAGGATGTCACACGCAAGGCCTTCTTGATTCAACCACCCGCCAAGACAGCAGAATGGTCATCCTGAGCGCAGCGAAGGATCTCTCTTGGACTCGCCGGCGAATTTCCTGGTCTCGGGCGACCTCGAGGCCCACGGACGGCAGCGCCGGAGCACGTCATTTCTTGCCCTCTTATCCGTGGTCCGGCGCTGCCATCCGTGGGCCTCCGGTGGTCCTGAAAACGAAATGCCCAAAGCTCTGGCGGGACAGTCCCACGTTAGACAGCCGCGCTGCTGCGGTTTCGCCCTCAACGCCCGCGGTCAGCGGTCGCCGCAACATCGGCCCGTTCCAGCTTGGCATCGGCCCAGTTCGCCATGTCGGCATAGTAGTTGTCGCCCCCGTCGGTCACGACCAGGCGGAGCCGATCCACGCGGGCAACAGAGACATCGGTGGTCTTGACCTCTCCCATGCCCTTGAGCACTCCGCTTTCAAACAGCAGGCGGTCGTCGCCGAAGACCTGGAAGACAACCGTGCCTCCCTGCTCGGCCCCGCCGACCGTCGCGCGAAAACGAGCGTACTGGCCATCCAAACGGTAGACAATCTCCGACGGAGCATGCGTGCCGAGCCCTTTGCGGTAGCGCTGCTTGCCCAGTCTCAGAAGGTTCTCCGTGACGTCCCGGTCCCGCCGCGGCAGCCCGTCCCCGTTGCGGGTCCAGCCCGCGCGGCCCGACTCCCACGGAAGATTGCTCAGGTAAACCCACGCGGAACCGGCCTCGTCCGGCATGGGCGGCGGCGGGGCGGGCAGCACGACCGGCTGGCTCTCCACGGCAGTGCCCTTCAAGGAAAGGAGGTCCTCGCGGGGCCGCTGGGCCAGCATCGTCCGCAGGCCAGTCAGCGCCGCAAGAAACCTGCGGTAATCCGGATCATCCTTATTGGCGAAGACCGCCTCCCCGCACCGCTGCCAACCCCCGGCCGACTGGGCCAGCGGAGCCATCAGTGCCCGGCTCAGCGCGACGTCCCGGCGATTCAGGCTCAACCACCAGGTATCCTGTCGCCCGTCGCCCGAATTGTGGCAGGTGGCGCATCGCCGCGCATAGGTCGACTCCAGCTCCTTGCGAGGCTCGCTGGCAAACAGATTGCGCTTGGGTCCATAAGCATCCGACTCGTAGCGATCGTAGTAGACCCCATTGGCATCGATCCAGTGGATCAGCCGCAGGCGGTCCTCCTCGGTCAGCCTCGCGCCGTGGTGCCCCCCGTCCAGCAGCTTCATCAGCGGCGAGCTCTTCGATCCG
>JABWBD010000497.1 GCA_013360685.1 Pirellulales bacterium | reverse complement strand
CGCCAGCGTGCCGGCCCCCAGGATCAACACTTCGATCTCTGCCGGCAGCGTCTCGAGCGACTGCACGGGAACCGTCGCGATGCCCGCGCGCTGGAACAGATCGCGAGTTGCTCCCGTCGGATCGTAGAGACCCGGCTTCGTATCGACGCGAGGCAAGCCTTCCCGCGGGAATACCGCGTACGCATGCTCGTCCGCGAAGACCTGCTTCGCATCGCGATGCACGGTGATCCGCCAGGCCAACGCCGTCCGGCTCGCAACCTCCGGCATCGGCAGGACCACGTCGAGCATGCGGTGTTCGGCAGGCCCGAGCTCCACCGTCTCGGCGCCCTCCGCGATCATCTTCTCTTCTCGCGAGAGTGTCCAGCGGATTTCCAGACGCGAACTCCGCGCGATATCGTTGAACACCTCGACGCGGCGCGGGACCTGTTCGCCCGCGAAAAACCGCCGGTCGTAGTCGTGTGCGTAGGCGGCGATCGGCTGGTAGGCGTAGCGATGGGCCGCGTAGAGCGGGTTGCTTTCCTCCAGCGGCCCCCCTTCGACCACCGTCCACGGCGAGATCCCGCCCACCTCGAAGTGCCGGTAACCGAGGATCTGCATCTTCCAGCTCTCGGCCTTCGCCAGATCGCGGTACTTGCGGTAGTCGCGGTAGGCATCGTCGCCGAAGAACACGGTGTGCCACGAGGGATCGCTGGAAGGAATCCAGAGGAATTCGCCGATGTACAGAGGCTTCTCTTTGTCCCAAAGGAACGTGTCCCGGCCGTCGTGGAACATATGGCCGATCTTCTGCGGCCCGGCCAGCCACCCGGCTTCGTTCGGCCAGCAGGTGTACGCCGGGTATTCGTGCGGGTAGTGGATGCCGATCACGTCGGCTGCGCCGCCCGGGTCGCCGTCCGACTCGTAGAGAATCGGCCGCGTTGGATCCCACTGGTGCATCAGCCGGCCCATGCGCACCAGATCGGCCTTGGCGGGGCTCGCGTCGTTGAGCCGCCCGCCGTAGAACTCGTTTTCCAGGCTCCACATCACCACCGACGGCCGGTTCTTGTCCCGATCGACCATCGCCTTCAGATGCGAGGCGTAGTTGTCCCAGAACGCCGGATCGTCGATGCGGTAGACTTCATCATCGTTCCAGACTGCCCCTTCCACGACCATCAGGAGTCCCACCTCGTCGGCCGCCTCGTAGTGCATCTCCGGCCAGGGCTGCGTGTGCGTGCGGAAGGCGACGCAGCCGCACTGCTTGGCCGCCTGCCAGCGGCTGCGGATCTCTTCGCGAGTCATCGGGCCGTGCGGCGGCCACCAGGATGTGGCCAGCAGGTTGACAGGGACCCCGTTCAGGTAGAAACGGTGGCCTTCGGTCCAGAACTCGCGGAATCCGAAGCGAGTCTGGAGCGTATCGCCGGTCGACAGGCTGGTTTGAAGGTGGAGCAGATGGGGATCGACGTGGGACCACAGCGGCGCGCCGGGCCATGGCTGGTGGACCGTGAGGTTGACGGTCTCTCCCGCCGGCACACGGACTTTCGCCGCGGGCAACCTCAGTGCTTCGCGCCCATCGTCGTGGACCGCGGCCTGCAACTGCACGTCCGCGGCTTCGCCGGAGAGATTGGCGACGGCATAGTCGACCACCAGTTCGCCTCGGCGGACCGACGGCTTGATGAAAAGATCTTTCACGTACACGGCCGGATGCGCCGCAAGCGTCACGTCGTCCCAGATGCCGTAGAGATCGAACAGCCCGCCGATCGGCGCGAGCACCTTGTCGCGGGGCATGCCCCGGATCCGTTCCCAGTCATCCTTGGCGGTGAAATCGACGTTTCCCGGCGTAAAGACGCCCGTCCAGTCATGGCAACCGACGAGCAGTTCGTTCGGGCCATCGCTATGGACGGCATCGGTCACGTCCACCTCAAACGGTTCGTAGCCGCCGAAGCCGCCCCCCACGTGCTTTCCATTGACCAGCACGCGGCTGTTGTACTTGACGCCGCCGAAACGGATCTGGATTCGCATTCCAAGCATTTCGCGCGGCACGGTAAAGGTCCGCCGCAGCCACGCCCGCCGGTAGTCATGGCCTCGCAGGTAGCCGGGCACTGTGATCGGCTTCCATCCCTCGGCTGCAGGCGGGGTCTCGAGGTCCGCGACGACCTGGACCTGCCACGGGCCATTGAGATCGACTTCGAGGCGACCGCACGGCGAGCCCGCCGCCGATGCCGCGGATAACGATAGGACAGCAATGGAAATAAACGCGATCATCTTTTCCTTCTTTCGAGTGAGTTACCCACTCACCCAGTGTAAGCCAAGGTCTTGCCGGCATCACGAGTCGAAAGGTAGAGAATGGATTTCGGGCAGGCGCCGACTCAGGCCTCGGCTGCACCGCGGCAGGTCGGCGGAAGCAGCCAGAGCTGCGAATAGCACGACTCCGCGCCGTCGAAGCAATAGGTGCAGAGCCGGCTCTTCGGCAGGCCGATCGCCTCGACCAGGTCGCCGAGTCGCTGGTATTTCAGCGACGTCACGCCCACCTGCTGCCGAATCCGCTCGATCATGGCCGCGTGCCGATCGGAACCCGGGTCTGCGTAGTCGTCCAGGTGCTTGTCGTCGTCCCCTTCGAGCTCCTTGATCGCCTTTCTGGCCGACAGATCGAGTTCCGATCTCGATCTTGAGAAATTGAGAAACTTGCACCCGTACACGAGCGGCGGGCAGGCAGGCCGCATATGTACCTCGCGAGCGCCGTAGTCGAAGAGCCGGCGGATTGTATCTCGCAACTGGGTCCCGCGGACGATCGAATCCTCGCAGAACAGCAGCCGATTTCCACGGATCAATTCGCGGATCGGGATGAGCTTCATGCGCGCGACCAGGTCGCGGACGCGTTGCTCCTGCGGCATGAAACTCCTCGGCCAGGTGGGCGTGTATTTCACGAACGGCCGGCCGTAGGGGACCCTCGCCTCGTTCGCGTAGCCGATGGCGTGCCCGGTGCCGGAGTCTGGAATTCCCGCCACAAGATCGACCCGATGGCTGTCTGCCCTCGCCAGCGCCGCTCCGCAACGATTGCGAACGACCTCCACGTTGATTCCTTCATAGGACGATGCCGGGTACCCATAGTAGACCCAAAGAAACGCGCAGATCTGACTGACGTTCCCCGGCGGCACCAGGGTTTCCACTCCGTCGGGCGTGATCCGCACCGTCTCTCCCGGCCCAAGGTACCGATCGACATCGTAATCGAGGTTCGCAAAGGCGCAGGTTTCCAGGGTGGCGGCCAACGCGTCCGGCTTGCGACCGATGACGACCGGCGTGCGGCCCAGCCGATCGCGCGCCGCATAGATGGCGTCGTCGGTGAGCAGCAGCATGGAGCAGGAGCCCTCGATCGCCTCCTGGGCGCACCGGATGCCTTCCGCGAAGCTGTTTTCCCGGTTGATTAAGGTTGCTACCAACTCGGTCGGATTGATGCCCGTCCCACCCATTTCCGAAAAGTGGGTGGTCCGCCGGTGAAACGCTTCGGCGGCCAGTTGGTCGAGGTTGAGGATCCGCCCCACGGTGACCAGCGCGTACGTTCCCAGGTGGGAGCCGATGATCAGCGGCTGGTCTTCGTAGTCGCTGATCACCCCGATGCCCAGTCCGCCCCGCATCTTCTCCAGGTCGTCTTCGAATTTGCTACGAAACTGCGTGTTCGTGATGTCGTGGATGACTCGCGTGAAGCCGCTTTCTCCACGGACCGCCATCCCGCCGCGCACCGTCCCCAAATGGCTATGGTAATCGGTGCCATAGAAGAGGTCGGCCACGCAGTCGTCTTTCGAGGCGACACCGAAAAACCCTCCCATAATCACTCCTCCTATTGCGATTTCCTGGTCCGCCGGCTTTGGGCGTCACTCCCAGCATACCGAATCCCCGGTCGGTTCCATAGAGGATGGCGGCAGGCCGGGAGATCGCCGCACAAGGCATCCCACGGAAGTTGTGATTCGCCGACGGCCGCCGCGGGCTTGCGGCCGCCCGTGCCAGGATTGCAGCGACTCCAGGGCTTGCCGACGTCGGACCGAGGATTCTCCCACCGGCAGAGCGTGATGGCGATCGACAAGATCGAGGGGAAGGCGGTTGCGATCCACGACGCGCCCGCGCGGACCGTCGGCGCCGCAACGGTTCCCGCCGCGGCGCCCTTCGTTGCCGGCAGTCCGGCGGCGGAGTACACTCGGCGGAACGCGAAACCGTGGTATCGGCGAGGCGTTTTCCGACCACGTGCGGCGACGGAGCCGCACCGCTGTGGAGAGTTCTCGTCCGGGAAATACTCCGTGACGGTTATGCTAATAACGATTCTGGTCGTCCTGAACATCCCGGTGTATCTGTTCATCGCCTGGCTCGCGTTCGACACAAAAGAGTCGGCAGCCGATACTTTTTTTGAAACGGTCGTCGCCCTTCTGCAAATCATTCTTCTCCCACGCTCCGTACGATTGCTCATGGGAATGGACGACACGGACGCATTCGGACTGTTTCCGATTCTTGGCTTCTTCTTCATGTGCGGTCTGCTGACCTACGGCGAATACTGGCTCATCCAGAGATATGTCCTCGCGTCCTGACGACTCGCATAACGTAGGTCCGCGGCAGGTGAAGTATCTTGCTGCCTGGTTCTTGAGGAAGTGGGGCCGTACAAGATCGGCGGCCTCTTGGTCTTCGCCGTTCTCGCCGAGGTGTTTGTCCAGATCGGCCTGGAACTCAAGCGGCGCTATCCGACGAGCTTCGTCATCGGCCTGGCCAACGGCTACCACGGCTACCTGCCGACGCCGGAGCAGCACGCGCTGGGCGGCTATGAAACGTGGCGAGCGGTCTCGCCATGTCTCGATGTGGATGCCTCGACGAAGATCATGGCGGGGCTTGAAGAATTGGCCCGACAGGTCGACTGAACGATCAGAAGAGCGACTCGACCCATTCATTGAGCTGGTCACGGTGTTCGCTGTTGCACAGGCATGCGAGGTTCCGCACGCTGTCTGGGGCGAGGCGTGAGACGGCAGCTCGAGCGAGTCGAGCGTTGCGCAGGAGTCGGCACTTGGCGGACAAC
>JABWBD010000496.1 GCA_013360685.1 Pirellulales bacterium | reverse complement strand
ATCGCAAGCAGCCGGGGGGCTCTTCGGATTTCGCATGGCCCACCGCGCTGCTTGCGTGCATTGCCATCCCCCAGCAATAATCGAGCCGAACAGGATTGGTTCTGACCCTTTTTCCGTTCCACAGCCGCCACGAGAAGTTGGCGAGCCAGGATCGGAAGGCGGACTCTCATGGTGATTCTCCGACTGCCAGGTTGCCGGAAGACCGGACGGATCGCCGAGGCGCTTGCGTCATCTCGTCCTCGGGCGTTTCGGCCAGTGAAGCCACTGGATGGTTGCGGCCGAACGCCCGCCAATCTAAGCTGGTTTGTGTTCGCACGCAAGCCGCAGTCTTTTGTCCAGGAGGAGGTTGAATCATGTTCAAGCATCCGGTCCACGTGGGGCGCGGAGCCGGTGACGCTCGCTGCCGACCCGGACGGCCGCGCCGGGCAGGTCCACCATCGACCATGGAGTGATCGTGGTCCGGAAAACCAGATGCCTGACTGTACAAAAATGGATGCATATTGTTCTTGGAGGCAGACATGACCAGAATGAGTCTTGGATGGGCGTTGCTGTACTGGACCTTCGCAGGATTGGCTGGCGCGGTGGAGCAACCCATCGTCGTCCCCATCTTCACGGATCCCAGCCCCGTAATCGACGGCAACCTCCAGGATTGGGCAAACAAAGGTGTATTCCTGGAACTCAAGACCGCCGAGCAGGTCACCCATAACCGCAACGCTTGGAAGAACCCCCAAGACCTCAGCGGATGCGTCAGGTTTGCCTGCGATGACAAGTACTTCTTCGTCGCCTGCCAAGTGATCGACAGCTTCGTCATCCAGGATTCCAGCGGTGTCGAGGTTTGGCGGGGCGATCACGTCATGCTTACCGTGGACTTCGTCCGATCCGGCAAGAGCGGTGACTTGGTCCAGATGGGCCTCAGCCCGGGGAGCCTCAAAGCGGCCGGCGATTCCGCGCCGGATATCAAGCCGGAACTGGTCATCTGGCGGCCCACGGGCATGAGCATCGAGGGAGCGATCGTGGCTGCCCGCAGGACCGAGCAGGGCTATGACCTCGAGGCCGCCATTCCTTGGACGGTTTTGAAAGTCGCGCCGGTCAAGTACCAGACCTTCGCCCTGCAGGTCGCATTCAGCGACTGCGACAGCACGCCCACGGTGCAGGAAAAGGTGATGTCTAACTCCACCCAGCCGTGGCAGCCGCTGGAACCGAATCGCCTCAGCCCTGCCGGACTGGCGGACCGAACCGGCAACTTGCCGCCGTCCGCGTTCGCATCCAACACGACCGAACTGGCCAAGGCCCTGTCCCTGGAAAAAGATCAGAAGAAGTCGTTGTCCTTCGAGGTGGCGGAAACCCCCGACGGCATGATTCCGACGCTGATCTTCAAGGCCCGCATGCAGTCGCCCCATGCTGCGGGCTGCAGTGGGCCGCTGCGGATCACGGTCAACGGCAAGCCCATCGGGCCGGACAACATCGTCAACCGGCCCGCCCAGATGCCGACCATCAATGGAATGGAGCTATCGGCTTGGTACGATGCCGGCCCACGATTGTGGTTCGGTCCGAGCTACGAGGCCATCGAAGCGGGCCCCTACAAGCCGCTCGACGTCGTTTCCTACGATTATGTCTTGCGGCTGGACAAGATGGTCCAGAAAGGGGCCAACATCATCGAGCTGGCCAATGTTGACGTCCGGCCGGAGATCGTTGTGGTCATGGATGATTTGGCCTTCGCCTGGTGGTCGCCCAGCCGGTTCATCAAGCCGAAGGTCCTCGCCCCGGCTCCCACGGGCGCAATCCCCACCTACGAGCCGTGGACGCAATGCAGGGTGGACTACAGGGCGACCGTTCTGCCGGGCGGCGGCTTGAAAGTGAGTTGGGGCGGACGGGAATTGCTCTTTGAGTCGCGATTCAGCACGCCCGACGGCCAATGGGCGGAACTCACGGAGAAGGACTCGCTCGGCTGGAGGCGAGAAGATGCCAGGCCTGCCGGCAACGTGTTTTGTGGGATGGCCGGCGCGCTGCGCTTGGAGCGGAGTCTCGAAACTCGCGACGAATGCCTGCTCGTCCGCGACACGCTGTTCAACAGTTCCTCGCAGGACCTGCCCGTCATGGTCGCCCATCAGGCGGCCCCCGGTCCCTATGAGCACCTCTACCTGGGCGGCCGATCCATCCCCGCCAAGAGCGGCGCCGCCAGTGTCCCGTCGAATCCCAGCGTGGTCGTCTTGAGCAAGAACTCCGGCTTTGGAATCATGCCGGCCGACGACGTCTTTCGCATCCACTACAGCGGGTCATGCGACGACAGGCAGGTCGCCCTGAGCGACCGCAACCTCGTGCTTCGGCCGGGCGTTACCTACCGGCAAGAATGGCTGATCGTTCCTTTGCCCGAGCCGGACTACTGGCACTTCGTCAACGCGGTTCGGCGGCACTTCAAGACCAACTTCGCCATTCCCGGATCCTTCCTGTTCTATCATCGCGAAAAGCCGGTGTATCAGATCGTCAGGGCGCTTGACTGGGCCGGGGCGATCTACCTCTCGTTTGGTCCGGCCGACTACTACAAGGGAGCCTTTCCACATGGCCCCATGATGCGGACGATGGACCAGAGCCGCATCGTCATCACGCAGAAGGCTGTCGACGCGGCCAGCGTGCCGACCAAACGGCTGAACTACTTCAATTGCTTCAACTACAGCCTGCCCTGGGAGAAAGACCATCCCGGTCTGTGGCCCGAGTGCCGCGTGCTCTTGCCCGACGGCAAGCAGGTGAGCGACGGCACCACCATGACCTATTTCTTCCCGACGCTGACCAATGCCTACGGCAGGCAAATGGACGAACTGGTCGATTGGCTGCTTAACACCGTCGGGGCGGAGGGATTGTACTGGGACTGCTACGACTACCACAACGTCACCCATTATGGCGAGCCGTGGGACGGCTGGACAGCCGACATCAACCCCCGCACGCACAAGATCGACCGCAAACGCTCAAGTCTGTCGATCCTCTCCTGGCCGTGGCGTGAAAAGCTCACCGCACGACTCCTCAAGGAGGGCCGGCCCCTGGTGGCTAACGGCAATCCAAGCTTCACTTCCGAGTACCAGTACCAGTTCCCGCGGTTTGTCGAGACGGCCGACATCGGCAATCTCAGCGCAGCGCACCTCTTTACGCCCATCGCCTTGGGGGATCACATCACCGAGCGGAATGAGATCGACAGCTACCGTTGGATGTTGCGGGCCTTGGACTGGGGCGGGCTGTATTACTGGTACAACGAGTGTCCGAGTCGTCCGGCCCTCACCAAGTACATGTTCCCTTTCACTCCCATCGAACTGCACGGCGGGTACTTGATTGGCAAGGAGCGGATCCTGACCAAGACCAGCGGCCACTTCGGCTGGGGCGACTCGGCCGAGTTTGATACGCATGTCTTCGATCGTATCGGTCAAGAGACCAAGGACCTCAAGGTCCCCCGGATCGTCAAGGACGGCAAGGCCTACGGCGAAGTCCGCATCCCGGAAGGCTATGCCGTCGTTATCGTGCGGAGATGATCCATCTTAATGGAGACTGCCGCCGATCATGGACATCCCCGCCCGCTACGTGGTGATGAAGCCGCTCGCGTCAAGATGCTTTACTGCACATCCATGATTGTAGAGAAGTCCCTGGCCAGTACCCGATCGCCGAACCCGTCGGGCCGGCGCGCCAGAGTGAAACTAAGGTGATGTTCTCCCACGGGTACGGGGAACGGCAGGGGAAAGGGCGTTGACGTGGAGAAGGATCAGGACCGGATGTTACGCACCCGCATCGTGTTGGCTACGTTCAGGGCCGCCGCCGGTTTTCTCGTCTTGGGAATGGCGCTGGCCGCCGAGAACGTCCAACCCCGTACGCGCAACGCGATCTTTAACGGCTCGTTCGCCGAGGGCGTGACCGCGTTCGCCGTGCTCGGCCCGAGCTACAAGGCCGCGGCGCTGTCGGCCGACAAGGCGCAGCACGCGCAGACGCTGATCACGGAGTTGATCGTCTCCTGCCCGGCCATGGAACGGTCGTTCACCCTCTACAACACGTACCTGCTGCAGGTCAAGCCGGACCGGGAGTACCGGCTGCGGCTGCAGATGGCCGGCACCGGCCAGTTCGCCTTCGGCGCGTTCGAGTACGACGAGAACGGCCGCCACATCGGTAACAACTACTCGGACTGCCACGCGCTGACCGCCGAGTTCCAGCAGTTCGCGTTCACCTATAGACCCTCGAAGAACGCCACCGGCATCCGCCCGGCGATCGTCTTCCTGGAGCCGGCCGACGGCGGCAGGCTGGACGTGCGGGCCCGGCTGCGCCGCTTCGAGCTGCCGGTGCTGGCCGACGAGTTCGGCGAGGTGTGCAGGAGTTGGCCGGACTACGCCAAGGACGACGCCTTTACCTCGTACCCGGGCTTCGCGGCCGACGAACTGCAGGCCCTGCGGGACCTGCAGGATGCGGACGCGGTCCTGCCCCCCTACAAGCCCATCGCCGTCACGGGTGCCGGCGAACTCACGCTCACCACATCGCGCCTCCGCTTCGGCACGTCCGTGCTGCCGAAGGGCCTCACCGTGCTCGGTCAGGAGATGCTGGCACGGCCCGTGGAACTGGCGGTGATGGTCGGCGGCGAGACGCCCGTCGTCGGCACCCCGACCGTGGCCGGGGCAGCGGTGGAGGCCGAGGTGCTCGACCAGGTGAAGGGCGAGAAGGTCATCGCCTTCGTCAAGCGCCGGCGCAAGCATTCCTCGCAGCGCACCCGCGGCCATCGCCAGAAGCTGACGCTGGTCAAGGTGACCGGCATTGTGGCGGGGCACGCTGCCGCCGCCGCGGCCGAGTGAGGAGGGCAGGTCAATGGCACACAAGAAGGCAGGCGGTTCCTCGCGCAACGGGCGCGATTCGATCGGCCGGCGGCTGGGCGTGAAGCTCTCGGGCGGCAGCCATGCCATTCCGGGCAACATCATCATCCGCCAGCGCGGCACCCGCTGGTGGCCTGGCAACGGCGTGGGCATGGGCACCGATCACACGATCTTCGCCATGGCCGAGGGCAAGGTCACCTTCCACAGGGGGCTCAAGG
>JABWBD010000079.1 GCA_013360685.1 Pirellulales bacterium | reverse complement strand
TCTCCTCGACAGTGAGATCCTCGTAGAGCGAGAACTTCTGGCTCATGTAGCCGATATTCTCCTTGATTTTCTCGGCTTCGCGCCGGATATCGAAACCGCCGACGGTGCCGGAGCCGCCCGTAGGGGCAAGGATGCCGCAGAGCATCCGGATCGTGGTCGACTTGCCGGCGCCATTAGGCCCGAGGAATCCGAAAATCTCCCCTTCCGGGACGTCGAAGCTGATGTGGTTGACCGCCACGAAACGGTCGAACCGGCGCTGGAGGTCTTCGACCACCACGGCTTTCTTGTTGTCTGCGATCACCGCTTGCCTCCTCGGTCCCAGGCTCCGCCTGGGGCCGCACTGTCTTGCAGGCTCTGCCTGCTCCTTTCGAAAGCGCCACGAGGCTCCACGCCGTGAATCACGGCATGGAGTGCCGTGCCACACGGTCCCCTCCCAGCACAGAAACAAATACGTCCTCGAGCGTCGGCTCGACCCGCCGGATTCCCGAGACCGACAGCCCGTGCTCGCCCAGAATCGACTCGATCCGCCGAGCAACATCGTCCGGCCCGCGGCTGACCACGTGTACCCGGTCGCCGAAAAGGCCGACCGAGTCGGCGCCGAGTCGCTCTCGCAGCAGCGAAGTCGCCCGCCGCGGGTTCGACGCGCGAACCTCCAGGATCGTACCGCGCATGAGGCGTTTCACCTCGTCGGGCGTGCCGCAGGCCAGGAGCTTGCCGTGATGGATCAGCCCCACGCGGCCCGCGCGTTCCGCCTCGTCCAAATAGGCGGTGGAAACGAAGATCGTCACCTGCTGTCGGAGCAACTGGTAAAGAATCCGCCAGAAGTCGCGCCGCGAGACCGGATCGACGCCGTTGGTCGGCTCATCGAGAAAAAGGACTTCGGGCGTGTGGACCAGGGCGCAGGCCAATCCCAGCTTCTGCTTCATTCCGCCGGAAAGGTTCCCGGCCAGCCGGCGCTTGAACGGAGTGAGATTGCTGAAGGCCAACAACCGCTCGATCTTTTCCTGGCGGCCTTTACGGGGTTCGCTATAGATGTCGGCATAGAAGTGGATGTTTTCCATCACCGTCAAGTCGGGGTACAGGCCAAAGCGCTGGCTCATGTAGCCGATCCGCTCCTTGACCGCCTCGGACTGGCGGACGACGTGCCGGCCGGCCACCCATGCTTCGCCCGCGTCGGGATCCATGATCGAGGTCAAGAGCCGCATCGTGGTCGTCTTGCCGGCGCCGTCGGGGCCTACCAGTCCAAAGATCTCCCCCTTGGCGACCGTAAGCGAGAGGTCATCGACCGCCGTCACGGCGCCGAATCGCTTTGTAAGGCGTTCCGCACGGATGGCGATCTCTTCCGCTCGCCCGCTTGCGGGAGAGGGGCCGGGGGTGAGGGCTTCTGGAATCATGGAGTCGCCAATGGTTCATGGATCAGGACTTGGGCATCGGCGGGCATGCCGGGCTTCAGTTCCATGGCCGGATTGTGGATGTCGATCTTGATCCGATAGACGAGCTTGACGCGCTGCTCCTCCGTCTGGACATTCTTGGGCGTAAACTCCGCCTGATCGGCGATAAACGAGACGCGGCCCTCGTAGACCTTGCCGGGCCAGGTGTCGGCGGTCACGCGGACCGGCTGTCCGAGTTTGACCCGGCCCAGGTCGGTCTCCTGGACGTAGGCGCGAAGCCATACGTTGACCAGATCGCCGACGGTGACCACCGGCGTCCCCGGGGCGACATACTCGCCCGGCTCGATGTTTTTCGACAGGACCATGCCGTCCAGAGGCGAGACGACCGTGGCGTAGCCGAGGCGCGTTTCGGCCAACTTCAGCGCGGCGGCAGCCTGCTCCGCCCGAGCACGGGACTGCTCGATCGTCTCCTTCCGCGGCCCGGCAACGACGAGTTCATAATGGGCTTTTGCTTCGGCCAAGGCCGCCCGGGCACTTTCAATTTTCTCCTGCCGCGGTCCCTCTTCGACGAGATTGAACTGCTCCGCCGCTTCACGCGCGCGCTGGGACGCGATCTGGTAGGTGGCCCTGGCGCGATCGTATTCATCGGTCGAAACGACTTTCTGCTCGTACAACCGCGAGACCCGAGCGAAGTCGGCCTCAGCCTTCGCCAAGTCCGCTTTAGCCGCTTCCAGCATGGCCTTGGCCGCCGCAACCTCCTGCGGGCGGGAACCGGTTTCCAACTCTTTCAGCGCCGCCGCCGCACGCTCCATCCCCGCCTTGGCCGCCGCGATCTCCTCCGGCCGCGAACCGGCCTCCAATTCGGCCAGGGCCGCCTTGGCCGCCGCGAGTTCCGCGCGGTTCAGTTCGACCTGCGCGCGGAGGTCCCCGTCGTCCAGGACAGCCACGACCTGACCCTTGCGGACCATCTGGCCCTCGTCCACGGGCCGTTCTTCCACCCGGCCGGCGATCTTGAAGCTCACCTCGGCGTCCGTCGCCTCGATATTGCCCGAGACGCGGATCGCGCCGGAATCGCCGCCGTTGCGTGCGATGACAAAGCGGTAAATCGCGGCTGCGACGATCCCCAGCACGAGCAGGATGACCACGATCTTCTTCATCGCGTCTCTCCTTGTGAACAGTAGTTCACATTGGCGCCAAAAAAACTCACGTCCCGTCTGCTGCAATCGCCCGATGAAGCATCTGCCAGGCGCGGTCGGCGTGCCGGGTGACGTCAAAACCGCCGTCCGAAAGGTGCCAGAGGACGCCGGCCGGCATGACAATGCCGATGATCATCATGGCCACGGTTTCGGGATCCAACTCGGGCCGAACCTGTCCCTGCTCTTGCCCTTGCTGAATGATCCGGCTGACTCGGCCGAGATAACCGCGGAGGATCTGTTGCACCCGCGTCTTTCGCTCCGGATGTCCGACAAAGGTCTCGTCAGCAAAGACGATCCGGGGAATTGCCCGGCCTTCACGAATGAATCGAATGTGCCGGACCAGCACACCGCGGAGTTGCGTCAAGGGGTCGGCCGACTCTTCACTCGCCGCGTGGACATTGTCCGTCAATCGCCGCTCGATGAGGTCCAGCATGGCGGAGAGGATTTCGTCCTTGCTGCGGAAGTGGCGGTAGATGCCCGAGGGAACCAAACCGACGCGCCGTGCCACCGCTGCGACGCTCAAGCGTCCTAACCCATGGCTGGAGACCAACTTCAGCGCGGCTTCGGCGATCTGCTCTTTGCGGATTTCTGTGCCCAGTTTTTCGTCGCTCATCGAATCACCTCTGATGTGAGTGTATATTCACAATGATTCCGGGTCAATGGACGCGTCTGCCTCCCGTGGGGAGGCGGGTGTGGCAAAGGCGGCGGCATTGACAGGGCAACTTCACGCCAGGAGGCGGCACAAGGGCCGACGCTGTGCGTCGCAGTCGGCGGTTCCTTGCCGGCAGCAGGACGATTCTGGAGGGGGTTACTTGACGCACCGGAGCCTGGGGTTAGACTTAACCTGCTCCATTTATTCGGCGCGCGACACCCGATCGAGTGGTTCCCGCCGGAAATAGGTCTCCTCTGTGGGATGCCCGGTCGGGCATTCGGTTTTCGTGACCGAATCTCTCTTCTCGCCTATGCCAAGCAGTCAAGAACCTCGCACCCAATATCCTGCCAACGCGCCAGGCAGCGCCCACGATGACCACGTTCGGGCGGTCCTCGGAGTCCGTGGGGATTCTCTTCCCCCGGTTGAGCGAGCGTGGTTGCAGAAATACCGCGACCACCTGGCCGGCGCACTATTTATGCCGTTCTGCGCTTTCTACCACGAGGCGGTCAACCCGCTGGAGGATATTTCTCACGTCGTGAGCGTGCTGGAGATCCTTGACCCATCGGAACACTCGAGCAGCGACGGGTTGCTGTGCCGCGCGATCGATGAAGGCGGCAAAGTTCTCGAGGTGCCCTTGATGGAGTTGGAGGTTGATCCGCAGAGTCCGAACTTTGCCCTCATCGAGGACTACTGGTACTGGGCGTGGAACGGGCGGCGCGCTGGAAAAGCGGCCGGTTGGTAAGCGGGCGTTGTCGCGCGGCGCGAGGGCCGGATGCCGATCACGCTGAAGTGCTGGGCCTATTTGTTGCCGGCGATCCCCAATTCTTCTGCATGCGGCTTGAGAGCGTCGATCATGAACTGGATGTGTTCGTCGAAATCGACCCCGAGGACCTCCACGCTGGTCCGGATGATCTCCCGGTCGACTTTGGCGGCGAACGCCTTGTCCTTCAGTTTCTTTTTCACGCTCTTCGGTTCCAGCGTGGTGATCCCATCCGGGCGCACCAGGCAGCAGGCGACGATGAAGCCGCTGAGTTCATCGCAGGCCAACAGCGCTTTGTCCATCTGCGTCTTCGGCGGCAGCCCCCACCTGGTCTGATGGAACGACACCGCGTAGGCAATCTCCTCTTCTGCGTGCTCGCGCAGCCAGTCCACGATCCGCTGCGGATGCTCCTCGGGCCACCGGTCGTAGTCGGCGTCGTGGATGAGTCCGGCGACGCCCCAGATTTCGGGATTGCCGCCGTACTTCGCGGCCGCCGCTCGCATCGCGATCTCGACGGTGCGGGCATGGGCCAGCAGCGAGGGGTTGCTTGTCCAGGCGTGGAGTTGTTCGAGAGCCTGCTCACGGGTGAGAGACATCGGCACGTTCCTGTATCAGGGCACGATTGATTCGCAACAGGGATATCTCGTCGGCCGCACGAGCGCTGCGCGAAGGCAGGAGCAGCCACCAGCCAGTGCGCCGCCGTCCGACTCCAAGCAGTGCCACATTTCACCAACGCAAAGTACGGCGGAGCTCAGACCTTGTCCGCCGCAGGCACCTCAAAGCCTGGGCGGTTCGGATCCTTCACTAGCTTGTTTGCCTCGTCGGCGAATTCGCCGGTGAACCGCTCGGTTTCGGCATCGAAAGTGAGCCAGGGGCCGACCGTGTACTGGGCGCTCTCCTCCGGCACGCCGACGCCGTCGCGCATGAGGGCATGGAGCTTCATGAAATGTTCGCAGGCCTCGGCATTGTCGCCGAAGCGGCCGGCCTTTTCGTTGAAGGGCACCTTCCGGCCCAGGCGGTACGAGTTGTTGATCAGGTGGCCCAGGGCGCAACTGTAATGGGCGGCTCGCGCCGTTCCGTTGGCCATCTCGGGGTTGCCCGCGCGGCAGGCGGCAAGAAAGGCGCCGAAATTTCCGCCCGGCGTGACGTCTCCCGGCGGGACCGAGACCTTTTCGCCTTGGCGGCTTCCCTTGGCATAGTACTGGCCGCGGACGATCTTGCCGCCGTCCTCGAAGTAGTATTCGTTTTCGACCTGGGTCTGGTAACCGTCGTACTTCACGTTGCGGACGTTGAAAAACACGTACTGGCCGTTGGGATACTCCGCGATGCCGAAGAGGGTGTTGGGCGTTTCACCCTGGTCATCCCACTTGAATCGGCCGCCGATGGCCATGGCGCGGACCGGATGGGTCACTTTCGGGTCGAGGGCCCAGAAGGCCATGTCGAGTTGATGGGTGCCCTGGTTGTTGAGTTCTCCGTTGCCGGTTTTCCAGAACCAATGCCAGTTGTAATGCACGAGGTTGCCGTGGAACGGATCGACGACGGCCGGGCCGCGCCACAGGTTCCAGTCCAGATTGGAGGGCGGGTCGGAGGGGTCCTTGAACCCGATGCCGCCGCGCGCCTTGCAGGCGTAGCCGTAGGAGATCTTGAGCTTTCCGAACTTGCCCTCGTGGATGGCCTTGTGCAGGCCGGCGTTTGCCGCGCTGCTGCGGCTCTGGGTGCCGTGCTGGACCACGACGTTGTATTTCTTCTGCGCTTCCCAGGCGACGCGGCCCTCGGCGATATCGTGGCTCATCGGTTTCTCGACGTAGACGTGCTTGCCGGCCTGGGCCGCCCAGATGGTCATCAGCGAGTGCCAATGGTTGGGAGTGGCGATGGAGATGGCGTCGAGCGTCTTGTCCTCCAGTGCCTCCCGGACATCGGCCACCCCTTTGCATGTGAATTTCCCCTGGGCTTTCTGCTGAAGGGCCTTCAATCTCCGATCGAGCACGTCCCGGTCGGGATCGATCAGGTAGGCGATCTCCACGTTGGGTTGGTCCAGGTAGCCGCTGATGTGGCCGCTGCCGCGGCCGTTGACCCCCGCCACGGCGATCCGCAGGCGGTCGTTGGCCCCGAACACCCGGGGTGTGGCAGCGGTGCCGCAGACGAGCACCGCGGCGCCGGCAGCCGAAGACTTCAAGAACGTGCGACGAGTAAGGCTGGACATGATCTCTCCTTCTAGCTGGTCTTTCCGCCTGAAGCGGGACTTACCGCTGTCGACCGGCGAATTGCAGCATTCCGTTTGCGAACCTATCGACTATCGTAACGCCCTCTCTCTCGACAGAGCAAGATAGCCGCTTTTCGCGTCGCGCAAGCCATAGACTGCGGAGGGCTCGGGTGGTAGACTGGGGTGATAAGTGTCCCTGATCAATCCAGCTCCAATAATACAACAGTTGACCCGTACGGGTCACACCGAGTTGCTATGCTACATGCTGCAGCAAGTTCACCAATTTCGCAGTCTGGGTGAGGACTTTGCGATGCAACACAAGGATTCCGAATACCTGGGACAAATGGAAGAAGAACTTTTGACGACAGTCCTGGCGTCGATTCCTGCCGAGCGCCGGCTGCGCGGGCTTTCTCCGAAGGAACGTCTGCAAGGGCTCGCGCCGGAGGAACGTCTGCAAGGGCTCGCGCCGGAGGAACGCCTGCGAGGACTATCACCCGAAGAGCTTGCGGCTGGTCTGAGCGATGAGCAAGCAGTAGAGCTGCGCGATCTGTTGGAGCGAAAACACGGCCATTGAGTTGCCCGGACTTGCCCGTTCGTTTTCTCATAGCACTCTTGACTCGGATCGGAGTTTACGATGACCACGGTCCCAAAACGTCACCTGACGCCGGAAGAGTACCTGGCCAAGGAACGAAAGGCCGAGTTCAAGAGCGAATACTACGACGGCGAGATGTTCGCCATGTCGGGGGCAAGCCGTGAGCATAATCTGATCGCGGGCAATGTGAACGGTGAAGCCCGCAACCAGTTGCGAGACCGCCCTTGCGAAGTCTACCAGAGCGACATGCGCGTCAAGGTGAGCCGCACGGGGCTGTACACCTATCCCGACGTCGTGATCGTCTGTGGCGAGCCTCGGTTTGAAGACGCGGAGGTGGATACACTGCTCAATCCGACGGTGGTGTTCGAAGTTCTTTCCAAGTCGACGGAGGGTTACGACCGCGGCACGAAGTCGGAGCATTATCGGAGAATCCCATCGCTTCGCGAATACGTCCTCATTGCGCAGGACCGATGCCACGTTGAACGGTTCTCGCGGCAGCCCGACAACCGCTGGCTCCTTTGGGAAAGCGAAGACCTGGAGGCGATTCTCGACCTCCCGTCGGTCGGTTGCGAAATGAAACTGAGCGATATCTACGCCAAAGTAGAACTTGGCGAGACTGTCCGAACGGAGGAGCGATCGCGACCATAACGCCGCGCGCAGAGTACGCCGCCAGGCCGGTGTACGGCCTGCGATCCAGGAATTGCGAGGCAAATCGTCGTTGAGGCATTTGACGGGCCGGCCGAAGGGCATCTTGATGGACGCGAAACACGGTCTTGTCAATCGGCATTCCCCGCCGGAATCTAAGATTGCCCTGTTTCGTTCGCTGTTCCGCGGGCGAGACGACGTCTACCCTCGCCGTTTCGAGAGCCGCAGGACCGGCAAGTCCGGCTATCAGCCTGCTTGTGCCAACCAATGGGCTCCAGGCGTGTGTCTGAAGCCCAAGATCAAGTGTGCCGAGTGCCGGCACCGCAGCTTTCTTCCCGTCACCGATGACGTGATTCGCTGGCACCTTTCGGGCCAGGACGATAACGGCCGCGATTTCGTCATGGGCGTTTACCCGATGCTACGTGACGAAACCTGCTTCTTCCTGGCTGCCGACTTCGACAAGACGCACTGGTGGGAAGATGCAGGAGCCGTTCTCGAGACATGCCGCCGCATGAACCTGCCCGCCGTTCTCGAGCGGTCGCGGTCGGGCAATGGCGGGCACGTCTGGTTGTTCTTCCAGGAGGCCATCCCCGCGGCGCTGGCGCGCAGGCTCGGTTCACACATCCTTACCGAAACCATGGAACTCCGGCCGGATATCGGGCTGGATTCCTACGACCGTCTCTTTCCCAACCAGGACACGCTGCCTCAAGGCGGTTTCGGCAGTCTCATCGCCCTGCCGCTGCAGAAATGTCCGCGGGAGCAAGGCAACAGCGTCCTGATCGACGAACACGGGGCCGCCTGCCCCGATCAATGGGCGCGGCTGTCGACGGCCGGCAAGATGGACCGATCCACCGTCGAAGGGATCGTCCGCGACGCCGAGCGTCGCGGGCGCGTGATCGGTGTTCGCATGGCCTTGGCCGAGGAGGATGGCGAGCCTTGGACCTTGCTTCCCTCGGGAAAACGGAAGGAGCCTCCGGTTGCCGGCCCGTTGCCGGCCAGCCTGGAACTGGTCCTCGCGGACCAGATTTATATCCCCAAGGAGCCCTTGCCGCCCGGCCTCAGGAACCGCCTGCTTCGGCTGGCGGCTTTTCAGAATCCGGAATTCTACAAGCTCCAGGCAATGCGCCTGCCGACGTACGACAAGCCTCGCATCATCGGCTGCGCCGAGGATCATCCGCACCACATCGGCCTGCCGCGCGGTTGTTTGCAGGACGTGGAGGCACTTCTTTCCAGTCTTGGAATCGCCAGCTTGGCCCGGGACGAACGATGCTCCGGCCGGCCTCTGGAAGTTGCCTTCCACGGTGAGCTGCGGCCCGATCAGGAAGCCGCGGCCAAAGCGATGCTGGCTCACGACACCGGTGTCCTTGCGGCAACGACCGCCTTCGGGAAAACCGTGATCGCCGCGTGGCTCATCGCCCAGCGGGGCGTCAACACGCTGGTTCTCGTGCACCGTCGCCAGTTGCTCGAGCAGTGGGTCGAGCGGTTGTCGGAATTTCTCGCTCTGCCGACCAAGGCCGTCGGCCGGATCGGAGGCGGCCGAAAAAAGCCCACCGGGTCGCTGGACGTCGCGGTCATTCAAAGCCTGGTCCGCAAGGGCGTCGTCAAGGACTGCGTGGGCGAGTACGGCCATCTCGTCGTCGATGAGTGCCACCATCTCTCTGCCCAGAGCTTCGAGCAGGTGGTCCGCCGGGCGAAAGCGAAGTTCGTCACGGGCCTCTCCGCCACGGTGACGCGCAAGGACGGCCATCATCCGATCGTCTTCATGCAGTGTGGACCCGTCCGCCACCGCGTCGACGCGAAAGCGCAGGCGGAGGCGAGGCCGTTCGAGCACACCGTCCTGGTCCGTCCCACATCGTTCCGCCCTCTGCGGCCGGCCGATCCGGATGTGCGAATCCAGTTCCAGGATCTCTACCGAGAACTCGTTGCCGACGACCAGCGCAATCAGGCCATCTGCGAGGAGGTGGTGCACGCCGTCCGGGAAGGCCGCTCGCCTCTGGTCTTGACCGAACGCAACGAGCATCTCGACAATCTGGCGGCTCGACTGTCGCCCAGCATCCAGCACGTCGTCGTGCTTCGTGGCCGAACTCGGCCCAAGGAGGCCCAAGAGGTCCTTTCACGTCTGGCGGCGATTCCCGAAGGCGAGGAGCGGGTCCTGTTGGCCACCGGGCGGTACATCGGTGAAGGATTCGACGATGCGCGGTTGGACACCCTGTTTCTGACGCTGCCCATATCGTGGCACGGGACGATTGCCCAGTACGTCGGCCGGTTGCATCGTCTGTATCATCGCAAGCGCGAGGTGCGGGTGTATGACTACGCCGACTTGAACGTGCCCATGCTGTCCCGGATGTTCGATCGGCGCTGCCGGGGCTATGAAGCGGTGGGATACACGATCCTGCTGCCTGCCAGCGCGGTGCCGGGATGGCCCGCCGACGTCCCGCTGCCCGTGGATCCGGTGTGGAAAAGCCGGTATGCCGCCAGCGTGCGGCGGCTCGTCCGCGACGGCATCGATAAGCCGCTTGCCGACCTGTTCGTGCACGCGGCGTGCGTGGTTCCTCCGGAAGCGGAAGGAACCGAGCGTGCGCGGAGCGCCACGGAGGCGTTTCTTTACCGGCGGCTGGAGACGCTGCCGGAAACCGCAGGGCTGTTCCGACTCAACGTCGAACTGCCGATTGCGTTCGACGGCTGGGGGCGGATGGAAGTGGATCTGCTGTGTGCGGATGCGAGAATCGCGATCGAGCTCGATGGCAGTCAGCACCTGGCCGACGCCGAGGCTTATCGGCGAGACCGGCGCAAAGACGTCGCGTTGCAGGAGAACGGCTACTTCGTGCTGCGGTTCCTCGCTGAAGATGTCGGAGAGCAGCTCGATCTCGTGCTCGACGCAATCCTGCGGGCGATTTCCCACCGCCGCAGGCGGTAAGACTCGCGAATTGACGTGAAAATTGGAAAAGTGACGCACCGTGCCCCGCTCCCGATGGCGGCTTTTCCGCCGAAGTTCGGCAGGGGATGTCGGGAAATGGACCAATAAACTCGCGGCACCCCCTTTCCAAACGCCGCGAAGCTGGGTATTCTGGCGGTTTTGTAACAGGAGATGGCAATGGGCAAGACCAGCGCGTTGACAGAAGCGGTCCGAGAGGCACTTGTCGCCCTCCGAGATCCGGACGCATCGACCGGCGATGTACGGGCAAAACTGATTGAACTCCACCCCGAATTGGAGAAGCAGGTCGAAGATGGTCTCTCTTCGACCAAAGTATACCAGCAGCGGGAGTGGGCCAGGGAGCAAATTGGGGGACAGCGGCAGCGTGCAAAGGCCCGGAGCGTCAAACGCCGTCCCAGCGGGCCACCCACTTTGGAGCGGTATTCGATGGCCGAACGGTTCCTGGCCCTCTGTGGCGGGCAGGCCAAGCACGCCGAGGAAGTCCTGTCGTTCCTGGAGAAGATCGACCCGGCCGAGCTACGTCAGGCCTACGAGGGCTGGCAACAGTTGATCGCCTCGGCTGGAAACGCGCAGAAAGCCCGCCAAGTGCTCGCAACGATGCGAGACACAGGGATGATCTGACGCGCGGCTTGATTCCGGATGCTCCGCTGTTCGCCCGGAGTTCCATCCTTCACGGTTGGCCGCTGGAGGACTACCCACGGCAAGTCAGGGGCTTGCCTCCGCGGAGAGCTTGGCTGCTTTGTTTTGCTCGACCCACCAGCGGTGTACGCTTCCACGGGCCTCCGACGATCGGAAGCGGCAGCCGCGAATACCGAACAGGTCCAAGACTCGGTCGGCGGAGAACTCCAGGCCGAAGGCAGACAGTGGCTGCTCGTGATGATCGATCAATACGGCTGCGGCGGTCGCTCCCAGTTCGGGGGGGTCGGTCTGATTCAGGATGAGTGGGTCGGTGCGTTCGATTAACCCGGCGAGCCAGGTTTCGGCTTCCGGCCAGGGATCGGCCACGGCGATCGACAAGGCGGCCAGCCAGTCCAGCCGATACGGGGCGGCCGCGGTGGGCAGCAGAACGCGACCGGCCGGGATCGCTTCCAGGAGCGCGGCAGCACCGGCCTTTGTTCCTTCCGCTGCAAGAAAAGCGCAGAGCATGCCGTGATGGCTTGGCCGGCCGCCTGTCCGTTGGGGGCCCTCTTCCGGCAGACGCTTGTCTTCAAGGACCTGGAGCATTTTGGCGGCGAAGGCCGATGCGAGATCCAAGTCCAATTGCGGCAGCATGACGAGTTCGGCTTCGGTCAGGTGCTGTTTTCGGCTCAGGAAACGCTCCGCGGTGCGGCGCGTGATTTCAGTCAGCCGCGCGGTGGCATCGGATTGCCGGTGATACTCGTAAGCCATGCGCCGGCGCGGAGTGGGCAGATTGACGAGGTGGAAGATCGCGTTTTCTCGGCTGGGATGCGGGACCGCCACGCCCACCGGATAGTCGCCCGGCGTGAGACTGTTGCCGCTGACACAGTGGGCAACGTGGTCGTCGATGCGATCGAAGTGGCTGGGCCGCTCGGCGCCGGGCCCCAAGCTGGGAACGCCGACAACAAGGTACTGGGTTCCCAAGTGCTGCCGATCGGTCCAGAACTCGGCGACCATGGCCGGCGGCGTCAGGTCGAGGATTTCCCGCAGACGGCTCTCCCCCGCGGGATCCACCCCCTCGCCAGCCAACTTCGCCTCCAGGGCCTGCTTGACTTTCGGGACGTAGTCGTCGCGGGCCAGCAGATCGAGCAGTTCTCGCTCGGCGGTCTTTCGCAGGGCCCGCCGCGCCGCCTCGTCGTCCGGCCCCGCTTGAGCCAGATCGTCGATCCAGGCGGCAATCTGGACGTCGGTGACCGGCGGCAACTGCCACTTCGCCGGATCACTCGACAGCCACGCAGCCCGTGCTTGCCGGTCGATGGGCTCAATCCACTGGCGTGCATCCGGGGAGAGTTCGTCTTGAAGGCACCGGTTCTTGAGCCGGATCATGACCGGGCAGACGAGATCCGGGCTGTCGAGCAACCATTGGAGCCTCCGCGTTGCTCCGAGCCGTTCGGCATAGGAATCGCTTTCAAGCTGATTGATGAGCCGGTCGACTTCTTCGCTGGTCGCCGCGGCATGGGGGCCAGTCGTCTTGGGCAGCGTCCGCGCCAGTTGCTCCAACCGAGTGCGGACCTCGAACGAGAGGTCCGGCCGGAGCAAAACACGGCGGACTTCCTCAGCCAACGGTATCGAGGATTCCGGGCGCGAGGCCAGTTTGTCGAGCTTCAGCGCCGCCACCTTGCGAACGACAAACTGGTCCGCATCCAGTTCGCGGACGAGTTGATCGAAATCCTGACGCAAGGCGTTCGCCTCTTCTCCCTGAGCGGTGCCGAGCGTGTGGCCCGGTGCAACGAGGACCGCAGCGAAAAGGGTGATGCAGGCGATGAATCGCGTTGATCGGGTCATGATTGACGTAAGGATTCCAGGTTGGGAAGGCTTGTTCCGCAGCCCCAGAGGCACAGGCGAATGATTCTGCTTCGTCTATTGTGCTTATCCGGCCGATCCTGTCCACTGCTCTTGCGTCCAACGGGTGGTTTGGCTAAAAGATGCGCCGAATCTGGAACCAGTCGCTGAACGAGCACAAAGGAGCTGCCATGTCCCGCTGCCAATTGGCGTTTGCGGGCCTGATTCTGCTGGCGACAGGCCTGATGGTTTCCTCCCTGAATGCCGAAAACCCCACGCTGGACAGGGAAGCGATCAAGGTCGGTTTGCATACTGCCACTCCAGAGGAGGATGGCTTTATCGATCGGGTTGTGGGTTTGGCGGAACAGGGCAAACTCCCGGCCAAATTGGTTGACAGCACCTTCCAATGGGCGCGCCAGAAGCCGAAAAACAGGTTCCAATACTTCAAGCGGGCCTTGATTCTCCGGGCTCGCCGAATCGGGATCGAGTTGTAGTGTACATCCGGCTCCGAGAGCCGGCAGGCCCGCCCCGGCTGCGTGTCGGCAGTGCTGTCACTGTCTCCCCGGCAAGGCGAACCGGTCAGCCTATCGCCAAGTCTATAGCATCTCAGGTAAGTCATGCCCGCCATCGTCGCCACTTTCGCGGAGCGAAAGGCGACTTTGGTGGCCATGCCCATCGGTGTTTCGGGAATTACTTACCTGAGATGCAATAGCCGGCCGCTGGTCGGTCGCTTCGCCTGAAGCAGCACGCTCACCGCTCGCCTGGCGGGGCTAGCTGAACTGCAGGCCATAGAGGCGGGCCTTGCCGGTCAGTTGGAAGACAAGGGCAGCCTGGGCGAGGCCTGGCGGCGGAGCAGGCTCGCGCCAGATCACCGGCAGGGCGATGCCATTGCCGACCAGAGGCTCGCAATCGTCGAACCCGCGGAGGAATTTGCCGCTGTTCGCGTCGATAACCGCGACGCGGAGCGTGTCTTCGGCAGTGCAGGCTGCGTTGAGCCGGAGCCGCAACGGCCCGGCCGGCAATGAGAAAGGCACGGTCCGCAATGTGCCTTGGCCGTGACCATCTTTGACGGCGAACCCGGCATACCGGCCGCGCGTCATGGTGGCGAGCCCGGCGCTGGTGGTTACGAGGCTCCAAGCGTATGGGTCGCCGCTGTCGCTCAGCTTCTCGATTTTCTGTTTCGCGCCGTAATAGAACCAGGTCTCATCGCCCACGAAAACCGGAGCGGAGGCCGCGGTCATGAGGTCGCAGTCCCAATCCTGCGGACCGCCGAGCGGCAGCAGCGCGAGGCCGTCCTGGACGCGGCTGAAATGGATGCCGTCGTGGCTGAAGACGAGTTCGTACTCGTAGTGATGGTCCGAGTCGCGGACCTGCACCAGGCCGACATACAGTCCTTGCTCCTTCCACACCACCAGATCGTGGACGTGTTCCTTCTTCCCTTGACATGGGTCGATGACGGGGTTCTCCGGGTAACCGGTCCAGGTAAGACAGTCGGGACTGGTAGCCAGGCCGCAGGTGCGGCGCTTGGGCGAGGTGGCAAAGTAGCCGTACGCCTTCCAGCGTCTTGCCGGGTCGGACTCCTCGTTGTCGCGGAAGCAGCAGTTGAACTCGAACCACCATGGCCGGGTTCCCGGATACTCGCGGCGGCCCACGAGGGTGCGCCAATGGACTGCATCGGGGGAGACCTGCAAATGGCTCCGCAGCGGATAGTTGTACACGCCGACTTGTTGCGGCGCCTTGAACCGCCGGGAAGGATCGCCTTCGACTGGGTCCTCGACGACGACGGGCGTCAGGTAGAGCGGCAGCAGGTTATTCCTCTTGCTTCCGGCGTAGGAAAGCAAGCCCAGTTCGGGCCGGCGCCAGTGAATTCCGTCATCGCTCTGAGCGTAGCAGACGTGCATGTAGTCTTGCCAGTTTCGTCCCGGCGGGGTCGGACCCTGTCCGACCCGCTCGTAGCCCGAGTACCACATGCGAAAGCAGCCCTTCTCGTCCCGCAAGACGGTCCCGTGGTTCATGACGCCCATCTGGTCGGGCAGGTCAGGCCGGTCGCTGGGGGTGAACACGGGATTGGCCGGGTGTTTCACGGGGAGTTCGCAATGCCGTGTGAGATTCCTGGTCTCGGCAACGAACGAGGTGTCGAGAAAGAGCGATCCTGCCTTGAGGAACATGGCTGGATCGGGCCGGGGGATGCTCTGGACGCGCGTTTCCGGAACGCCCCACACCTCGCTGTGCAATGTGACTTCGACGCTGTTTTCGGAGCCGCACCGTGCTTGGAACGTACGGATCGGCAGGTAGTTCTCGAGGATGACATTGGTGGAGTCGGGATCGACAAAATAGAACCCTCGCCCGTCGTAGCGGGGGCCCCAACCGTCGCCGAGCCAGCGGTGATAGTACAGGAACCGCCGGACGTTGCTGCGATAGAAGAGCCACGGTTGCCCGTCGGACCCGTCGATCAGCACGGGCTCTTGCCACCGCTCGTCCGGCCGCCGCGGATAGGCGGCGGTGGGGCTCAACTGCACCGGTTTGCCGTCCACGACCATGTCGGTGACGATCTCGCCCGCTTCGGTTTCGCGCGCGGTGGGCTTGTTTGGCTCCGAGCCGCCCTTTGCCGGCTGCTCCGCGGAGGCACGCGGAGATCGGAGCAGAGGGCCGAACAGAGAGCCAATGCCTACTGCAAGTACCTGGCGTCGTGTTGGGTCCATCGATGGAATCTCCCGGGCCGGGCGTTTGCCCTGCTTGATACATCATGGGCGACAGCTTCGCTCTCGCCACCTTCCGGCCGACGGAAATTCGTCTCAATCCCAGAACGCAAACACCCGGGCGACGTTGTCCACGTCGGTCTTCTCGCCCGTTCCGGATGTCCAAAGTTCGATCTTCTCGAACTGGTTGAGCCA
Organism: Pirellulales bacterium; assembly: GCA_013360685.1. Classification (GTDB taxonomy): domain Bacteria; phylum Planctomycetota; class Planctomycetia; order Pirellulales; family Thermoguttaceae; genus JABWBD01. The sequence continues at coordinate 8,023 of JABWBD010000079.1, read as the reverse complement.
GAGAGCCTGGGCCAACTCCTCGATGGGAATGCCTGCCGGCGGGCCGTAGGTGAGCAGGTCCACGGCAGCGTCGGTAAGGACCGCCTTGTCTTGGCCGGCTGTGGCGAACGCGTTGACCTCGTCAAAGTTTTTCGCGTAGTTGGCAAATGTGCCTTTCGCATTCGGTCCGGCAAGGCTCACTTCGGCAGCCGTGCCGTTGAGTTCATCCGCTTCGGTCGTGCCGGACAGATTGGCAATGTCACGGCCCAGCTTGACGTCGGCGTGCACCTCGTCGAAGAGCCTCGCCCACAGCCGGTAGCCGGGACCGGCCAGTTCGCCGACCAGACTGTTGGCCGTGAAGGTGTCGTTCTGGATCCGCGTATCCGCTTCGCCATCGAAGTCGGAGAAGAAAGCTTTGTCCAGACCTTCACCGGTGCTGTAGGCCATGACCGAGGGGAATCCGGCGGCCTTGTTGGAATAAGCGGGGTTGGCGCTTGAGATCCGGACCCAGGCCGGATTGCCGATCATGGTGTCGTCGCCGGCCGAACCTTCCAGACTCATCAGGTCGGCGGCGGAGTTGACGTTGACGCGGTTGGCCTCGACGTTGCCGAAGCCGTAGGCGGTAACCTTGTAGGTCGGCGCAACCAGGACCGTCTCCAGCGGTTTCAACTTGAACGTGTCCGCGCCGGGCGTGTCCTGGATCACGAGGGTGTCCGCCTTGTCCTTGCCGCCGCGAGCGTAGGCGGCAATCGTGTCGAAACCCTCGGCATTCCGCCAGGCACCGATCGTGAGCATGCGGGTGGTGGTGGTCGTGGATCTGAACAGGTCGCCCTGCGGCGAACCACGGAGGATGGCCGTATCGGTGCCGTTGACGCCGAGTTCGGCCTTGCCGATCATCAGGGTGAAGCCCTGCAGATGGTGGAAGTAGCCTTCGCCGGTTGCGCGGGCCCAGATGGGGAAGAACTCGAAGAGGTCGTCGCCGGGGGAGTCCCAGATCGTGGCGGTATCGGCGCCGCCGCCGCCGCGTCCGTAGATGCGGTCGGCCTTGGCGGAGATCGACACGCTGCCTCCGGTCATCTCCGCCGAGCCGGGGCGAGCTGTGTAGGTGTTCCCGTCGCTGGAGCCCCAGACCCAGACCGTGTCTTCGCCGCCGCCGCCGTCGTAGTCCGACGACTCGATGTTGGCAACGGTCATCGAATAACCCTGCCCGGAGAACGTGCCCGAGGCGGGGTACAGCGTCGCGTTGTCCGGTCCGTCCGTGCCGATGAACTGCACGTGATCGCTGCCGCCGAGGCCGTCGAAGGCGAACGTGGCGGCCTGGCCCGCGGCGAACGCGTAGCCGGCGCCGTTGATGGCAAGCGCGTACTCACCCGAGCCGTCGAAGGCGAACTGGTCATCCCGGGCCGTACCGTGGACGGTGACCGCCGTTCCCACGTGGCCGACAAGATTCGTGATCCGGAGATCGGCAATGCCGGAGGCGCCGCTGAGCCGGAAATAGAACGTTGCGCCGACTAAGGCTGTTTCATCGAGCCGCTGGCCGCCGTCAACGGGCAACGACGTCTGGAGAGGCAAGAACGACTGATCGAGCAGAGCAATCTCGACGTCCTCCCGAAGCGCTTCGACGGTGAGCCAGCCGTTGTGGGTTGCCTCGAGCCGGTACCAGACTGCTCCCGCCGCCAAGTCCTGAGAGGAAAACAGGAGGGAGTCGACCGGCCCGAGGACGACCGGCGCGGCCACGGTCAGGTCCGCCGTGGCACTGTGCGTCGCGCCGGAGACGTCGGTCACCTCCAGCCGCACGGATAGGGTCTGGCCGTACGGCAGTCGAACGAGATCGGCCCAAGGCACGGTCGGCTGGACGCCGCTGTAGTCCCATACGCCGTCGTCGCCAAGATCCCAGCGATAGTTGACGATCGTGCCGCCCGCCGGATTGTCGGGGTCGTAGGAGGCGGCGCCGTCCAAGAGGAGGTCTTGGGCGAAGAGGGCGTGGTAGGGGCCGCCCGGGTCGGCGACGGGCAGGTCGTCTACCGGGAGAATGGTGATCGTGAACGTCTGCTCGTCGGAAGTATCGTCGCCTCCGTTGTCGGTGCCGCCGTTGTCCTTGAGGACCACCGTCACGACGGCCGTGCCGAAGGCATGGGACGCGGGAGTATAGGTCAACGCGCCGGTAGACGGATCGACCGCGGGCCTGGCGGCAAACAGGACGTCGTTATCCGTAGTGATTTCGAACGTGAGCACCTGGCCGGCTTCGTTCGCCGGGCCGGCGGAGATCGACGCAGCCCAGGCTTCGACGACTTGATCGCCGGCATCCTCATCGACCGTCTGGTCCGCTCCCTTGGTGAACGACGGGGCTTCATTGACGGGATTGACGGTGATGGTAAACGCCAGATCGGCCGACGCACTACCGCCGTTTTCCGTGCCGCCGTCGTCTTCCAGCCGCACCGTGACGACGGCGACGCCGAAGGCGTCCGGGACCGGAGCATACGTCAGTGTGCCGGTGGCAAGATCGATGGAGGGCAGTTCGGCAAAGAGGGCGTCATTGTCGGTGGTGATGGACATCGTGATCGCCTGGCCGGCCTCATTGGCGGGCCCCGCCGAAATCTGCGTGGCCCAGCCCGCGACCGATTGGGCCCCCGCGTCTTCATCGACAACCGGGTCCGGGCCAAGGGTCAACGACGGCGCGTCGTTCACGGACAGCACCGAGATCGTGAACGTCTGCTCGTCGGAAGTATCGTCGCCTCCGTTGTCGGTTCCGCCGTTGTCCTTGAGGACCACCGTCACGGCGGCCTCGCCGAAGGCGTCGGCCGCCGGCGTATAGGTCAAGTCGCCGGTGGAAGCGTCGATCGAAGGCAGAACGGCAAAGAGAGCGTCGTTGTCGGTCGTCACTTCGAACGTGAGCGTCTGGGCGGCTTCGTTGGCCGGGCCGGCGGAGATCGACGTAGCCCAGCCATTGACCGTTTGGGCGCCGGCATCCTCGCTGACCGCCTGGTCCGGCCCCTTGACGAACGACGGCGCCTCGTTCCTGCCCAAGAGCCTGATCGTGAACGTCTGCTCGTCGGAATCGTCGCCTCCGTTGTCGGTTCCGCCGCTGTCCTTGAGGGCCACCGTCACAATGGCGACGCCGGAGACGTCGGCCGCCGGCGTGTACGTCAGGTCGCCGGTGGCGACGTCGATCGAGGGCAGAACGGCGAACAAGGCGTCGTTGTCGGTCGTCACTTCGAACGTGAGCGTCTGGGCGGCTTCGTCGGCCGGGCCGGCCGACATCCCCGACGCCCATCCGGCGACGGTTTGAGGTTCGTAATTCCGGTCGAGCGTCTGGTCGGGGCCCTTGACGAACGAGGGCGCGTCGTTCACGGAAAGGACGGTGATTGTGAATGTCTGCGGGGCCGACGCGTCGGCCCCGCCGCCGGCCGTTCCGCCGTCGTCTTTGAGAACCACGGTGACGACGGCTTCGCCAAAGGCGTCGGCCAGGGGAGTGTAGGTGAGCTCGCCGGTGGCAGGATCGATCGACGGCCCGGCCGCGAACAGGGCATCGTTGTCCGTGGTGACCTCGAAGGCGATCGTCTGGTGGGCCTCGTTCGGCGCCCCCGCCGAGATCGACGTCGCCCAGGCGGCGACACTCTGGATCCCGGCATCCTCGGCGACTACCTGGTCCGCTCCCTTGACGAACGACGGCACGTCGTTCACGGCACCCACCGCAATGGCGAACGATTGCGGGCCCGAAGTGTCGGCGCCGCCGTTGTCCGTTCCGCCGTCGTCCTTCAGCCGCACCGTCACGATGGCCTCTCCGAACGCATTGGCGGCGAGTGTGTAGGTCAAGTGGCCGGTGGCCGGATCGATCGCCGGTTTCACGGCAAACAGGGCGTCGTTGCTCGTGGTGATCTGGAACGTGAGCGTCTGGCCGGCCTCATTGGCCGGCCCGGCCGAGATCGACCTGGCCCAGGCGGCGGCCGTCTGGGCCCCTGCATCCTCGGTGTGCACCTGGTCCCGCCCTTTGACGAACGACGGCGCCTCGTTGACCGCGTTGACGACGATGGTGAAGGTCTGAGGCGCCGACGCGTCGGAACCGCCGCCGTCGTCCTTCAGGACCACCGTGACCACGGCTTCCCCAAAAGCATCCGGCAGCGGGGTGTAGGTCAGGTTGCCGGTGGCCGGATCGATCGCCGGTTTCACGGCAAACAGGGCGTCGTTGTCCGTGGTGGTCTCGAACGCAAGCGTCTGGCTCGATTCGTTCGCTGCGCCTGCCGAGATCGACGTGGCCCAGGCGACGACCGTCTGGGGGCCCGCATCCTCGACGACGACCTGGTTCGCCCCTTTGGTGAACGACGGCGCATCGTTCACCGCCGAAACGCCGATCCGCACCGGCACAGGCGTGTCCGACACGAAGAGCCCATCCCAGGCACGAACGGTGAACGCGTCCAGCAGGCCGTTGGCATCGGGCTGGCCCGTCCAGACGAGCGACTCGCCGGAAGACAAGAGCGTGATGCCGGGGACGACCGGAGCGTCGCCTTTCATCAAGTTCCCGCCGCCGGCAACCGATTCGATCAGAAAACTGACGGGATCGCCGTCAGGATCGCTCTCGTCGGCCGCAGCGGCCATTGTGGAGTAGTCGATCGTGAACGCTTCGTCTTCGTTCGCCCCGGCAAGCGGCTCGACCGCCGTCAGCACCGGCGCCTCGCCCAACTCGGCCGAGGGAAGGCGGACCTCCAGCATGGGGCGACTCGCGGGCGCAACGCCTTCGCGGGAGCTGAACTCGAAGTCCTTCGAGACGCCTTCCTTGTGGATCACGATCCCGAAATTGCTCGCCGGGTCGTTGATCCAGGACTGCACCTGCGCTTTCCCGGCAGCGGTCCACTCGATGACAGCCGGTCCAAGCGACGCCGCGGTGACGAGGCCCAGCACGGCGGTTCCGCGGTCACTCGCGCCCGAGGCGCCGGCAACCGCCCATGGGTTGCCCGCCGAGGCGTTGTTCCACGTCGCCTCGCCTTCCACCCAGTCCCGCTTGAGCGCATAGATCTCATAAGTCCCGGGAGATTGATCCAGAATGTCGAGCGTCATCGCCACGGAGTGCACGGGGCTGCCTGCGGGGATCGCGGTGAGATCCCATCGCAAGAGCGCGTCGACCACAAAGGGCGCGCCGTCGACCCGCACGAAGTCCGACAGGCCGTAATTGTTGTCGGGCCTTTCGGCATTGATTCTCGTGTCGCGAGTTCCCGCGTAAGTCCCGAGCGGAAAGACGCCGTCCTGGAAGCGATAGGCAACCACGCCAACGGTTGGGGCCACCGTGATCGTGATTGTCTCGGAGACGGTCGCGGCGCCGTCCCCGACGCTGAACGTCACGCTGTAATCGCCCGCCTGACCGGCCGCGGGGGTCCATGTGAACGTCCCGGCGCCGCTATCGAAGGCGGCTCCCTCCGGCAAGTCGGTGGCTGAATAGACGAGGGTGTTGGGCGCCCCGTTGACCAGATCGGCATCGGTCGCCGAGACCGCAAAGCTCAGGAGCGCGGCCTCCGCGGTCGACCTATCGCCGATCGGCGCCAGCACCGGGGCCTGGTTGACTTCGTTCACGGTGACCGTGATCGTCTCGGAGTCGGTCGCCAGCCCATCGCTGACGGCGAACGTCAGCGTGTGCGGTCCGTCCTGGTCCTCCGCAGGCGTCCAGGTGAACGTTCGCGTAGACGTGTCGAAGGCCGCCCCGGCCGGAAGCCCCGTGGCCCAATACGTCAGCCCACTCGAATCGCCGTCGGTGGCCGAGACCGCAAAACTCAACGCGCCCCCTTCGGCGACCGGCTTGTCCCCGATCGGGGCCAGGACCGGCGCCTGGTTCGCCGCGTCGGCCTCGACGGTGACTTCCAGCTTGGGCCGGCTTGCCAGTGCGACCGCTTCGCGGGAACTGAACTCGACCGCATCGGAAACGGCGGCCCTGTCAATGATGATCCCGTAATTCGTCGCGGGATTGTCGATCCAGGACTGCACCAAGGCTTCCCCCTCGGCGTTCCACGCGATGACCGCCGGACCGAGCGACGAGACGGCGACGGCGCCCAGGACCACGGCGCTGCGGTCGCCCGCGCCTTTGGCGCCCGCGATCTCCCAAGGGGTCGATGCCGAGGCCAGATTCCAGGTCGCCTCGTTTTCCGCCCAGGCCCGTTTGAGCGCGAAGATCTCATAGGTGTCGGACGACGCGTTCAAGACATCGATGGTCATCGCCACGGAGGACACGACGGCGCCGGCGGGAATCCGGCTGAGATCCCACCTCAGCAGCGAACCGGTCTCATAAGGTGCGCCGTCCAACCACAGGGAATCGGATATCCCGTAGTTGTTGTCGGGCTTCTCGGAAAGGATTCTCGTGTCGCGCGTTCCCGCATAGATCTCAAACGGGAAGACGCCGTCCTGGAACTTGTAGGTGGCAGTTGCGGCCGCCCGTTCCACCGTGATCATAATCGTCTCGGAGTCGGTCGCGGCGCCGTCGCCGACGCCGAACGTCACGGTGTGCGCGCCGACCTGACTCGCCGAAGGTGTCCACGTGAACGTTCCCGTGCCGGTGTCGAAGGTCGCTCCCTCCGGCAAGCCGGTGGCTGAATAGGTGAGAATGTTGGGAGCACCGTTGACCAGATCGTCGTCGGTGGCCGAGATCGCAAAGCTCAGTTGCGAGCCCTCGATGCCCGATCGGCCGCCGATCGAAGCCAGCACCGGGGCCTGGTTGACCTCGCCCACGGTGACGGTGATCGTTTCGGAATCGATCGCAAGGCCGTCATGCACGCCGAAGGTCAGCGTGTGCGAGCCGTCCTGGTTTTCCGCGGGCGTCCAGGTGAACGTCCGCGCCGCGGCGTCGAAGACCGCCCCGGCCGGGAGGCCGGTGGCCCAGTACGTCAGCACACTCGAATCACCGTCCGTGGCCGAGACCGCGAAACTCAAGGCGCCCCCTTCCGTGGTTGACTTGTTGCCGATCGGGGCCAGCACCGGCGCCTCGTTCGGCACGTTCGACGCAATGGTGACCTCCAGCTTGGGGCGACTTGCCGGTGTGACCGCTTCGCGAGAACTGAATTCGAAGTCCTTGGAAACGCCCTCTCGGTGGATCACAAGTCCATGATTGCTGGCGGGGTCGATAATCCAAGACTGGACCAGCGCGACTCCTTGCTCGTTCAGCTCGACGACCGCCGGACCGAGCGCCGAAGCGGTGACGACGCCCAACACGGCGGTGCCGCGGTCGCTTGCACCCATCGCCCCGGGGATCTCCCAGGCGTTGCCCGCCGAGGCATGGATCCACGTCGCCTCGCCTTCCACCCAGTTGCGCTTCAGCGCATAGACGTCGTAGCTCCCGGAAGTCGCATCCAGGATGTCGAGGGACATCCTCACCGATTCCACGGCGCTGCCCGCGGGAATCGCGCTGAGATCCCACCGCAAGAGCCCGTCGATCACCGAGGGGGCGCCGTCAACGCGAATGAAGCTCGACGACCCGTAGTTCGTTCCGGCATTGAGCGCATAGATCCTCGTGTCGCCCGTTCCCGCGTAGCTCGCATCCGGGAACACACCGTCCTGGAAGCTGAGCGTGGTGAAGGTAAGGAAGGGCTTCACCGTGATCGTCACGATCTCCGAGTCGCTGACGATGCCGTCGCTGGCGCTGAATGTGACGTTGTGGGTGCCTCTCTGACCCGGCAAAGGTGTCCACGTGAACGTCGCGGTGGCGGGGTCGAAGGCTGCGCCCTGCGGCAGGCCGGCGGCCGAATACGTGAGCGTGTTGGGCGCCCCGCCCACCAGATCGGAGTCGGTGGCCGAGATCGTGAAACTCAGTTGCGAGTTCTCCACGACCGACTGGTCTCCGATGGGAGCCAGCACGGGGACCTGGTTGACCTCGTTGACCGAGAGGGTGATCGATTCGGAGTCGATGGCCAGCCCGTCCCCGGCACTGAAGGTCACCGTGTACGAGCCGTCCTGCCCCTCCGTGGGTGTCCACGCGAACGTTCGTGTAGCCGTGTCGAAGGTCGCCCCGTCCGGCAGGCCCGTGGCCCAATAGGTCAGCGGGTCCGAATCACCGTCCGTAGCGGAG
>JABWBD010000495.1 GCA_013360685.1 Pirellulales bacterium | reverse complement strand
GCTCAGGCAGATAAAGCCTTGAATCTTCGAGGAGCATTTTCGCATAAATGCTCCGAAAAACCAGGGGCAAAACCAATTTCCAGACAGACACTAGCTAGGAGGTTGTTCAGTTCCTGCAGTCGATTGCATCCATCCGTTTGTTCAAGTACAGCCTCTCCGCCTGCAGCCGTTCGGGTGGTACAAAAACAACGCTTGAAAATTCGCGCCGCACCGGATAGGCTCGACCGACAATGAACGCACATATACGAGTACTGAGCAAGAAACTTTCGGCAGCCTCTGTTCGCGGCATGCCAGGCAACGCAATTCTGCAACACCCCCGCTGTCGGATGGCCAAATTTGTCTTTCGCTCCCAGATTCTGCCTCGAAGCGCACGAATCTCTCGTGCCCAGGCTCTGCCTGGGCACACACGATCTTGCAGGCTCCGCCTGCCTTTTCTTCCTCTTCCCAAGACGACGCCCGTCCTCAACCTCCGCCTGCCCAACTTGTTCGTCCCGTCTTATCCGCCTCTGCCCCGGACGCCCAGCCCTCCCGCCAATCGTTGCGATGGCCCCTCCACGACGACCCATGCAACACTCGACGAAAACGTCCGTTCCACTTACGTTCCGCGGTCGGTGCCCAACTTGTTTCCAGACAATGGCTTCCGACATCGCTTCGCGATGCAAGTCATGCAACACCAACTCCAGGGTGTTGCATGCGCCTCACCAAAGACCGCGCGCCGGCCCCATCCGGCACTACAGAAATTGGAAAACCGAAAGGTTGTCCGCCAACTCACGCCCACTTGTCTGGCTCTCGACCCTCGGCTCATTCGCCGCCATCCGCCTCGCTCGACGCAGCGTCCAACACCGCGCAGCCTTGCTCAAAAACCAACACCCGACTTTCGCTACCACTCGTCGAGCACTCTTCCGCAAATGACCAATGACAAATGACCAATGACAAATCCCCCAACCCGTTTCCCACGAAGGACCTCGCAATGTTCATTCCCGGCGTTCTCGCGTTATCGATCGTCTTGACGGGCACAAAGGTCCAAGATGCAACCGCTGCGCGACTCGCCGAGGAGGCGGCCCTCTTCAAGCGTTGTTCCATCCAGCCGCAACAGCTCAAGCCGCTCGCGCTCGAAACGCCGATCGTCAAAGACGGGCGGCCCAGCGCAATTATCTGCCATGCCGACGATCCGGCCTGGCGCGACGCCGCCCTCATGGTCCAGACGGCGGTGCGCGAAACGACCGGCGTGGAACTTCCCTTGAAAACAGACAAGGAACTGACCGCCGAGGAGTTCGCGATCAGCCACCTGATCCTTCTCGGCCATCTCGACAACCATCGCTGGGTCGCCCGGCTCTACCACAACTTCTTCGTTTGCCTCGACGCTGGCTTCACCGGCCGGACCGGCTACGTTCTCCGCTCGGTGCACGATCCGTTCGGCAGCAAGCACAATGGCATCCTCGTCGGCGGCAGCTTCGCCGAAGGGACCCGCAAGGCTGCCGAAGCGTTTACCGCGATCGTTCGCAAGCAGGGGACCAAGGGGAATCTCTCGGTGGGCCGATTGCTGGAACTCGTGTTCGATGCGGACGGCCGCCAAGGCGAAGTTGCCGAACCGCTCGGCCAGAAAGCGAAAGAAGAGAGAATTGCCGAAGGCCGCCGCCTGATGTTCAGTCCGGGGCAAGGACGGTCCGGCGTCGCGCGGTTGATCGACGCGGGCGTCGCCTTCCACCGCGGCGGCGACCCGGCTTGGGCCGAGGTCTGCCACGATCTGTTTATGGCGCTCGACGAGTTCTACCGCACCGACGCCTACATCAACGAGGGTGGGATGAGCCGCTATGACCAGGATTTCCGCGACGCCTTCACCTACCAGGTGGCGATCGTCTGGGATCTCGTCGAAGAGTCGGGGCTCTTCTCCGATCAGGAGCGACTGGCCGTCACGAATCTGCTCGTGCGACTCGCCCTGGAATGCATGGTCTACCAGGGATGGAACTCGCCGGCGGCGGTGAAACGCCTGGCCGACAACGACGACATCGTCCATAACCACATGACGTTTCCCGCTCTGAGCGTGCACTTCGTCGGCCAGTACCTGAAGCGGCATTACGGCCTCCAGTACGTCGACGACTGGCTGGCGGTGGCCCGCGGCATTTTCCGCGGCCAGAGCCGGTCCAGCAAACCGATGGAGGACTCGGCCAGCTACCAGTGGCTGCCGATCATCCACACGATGATCTACAGCCTGGCGGAGAACGAACTCGCGTTTTTCGAGGAGGGCTGCGCTCGCGAGGCGGCCGACTCCGCGCTGATGGCGATGGACAACGCCGGCTATCAGCCCGCTTACGGCGATCACCCGGGCCTCACCGATTCGTCCTGCCTGGCTCCCGTCCTCCAGGTCGCGGCCTGGTTCTATCGCTCGCCGAGTTTTGCATGGGGAGCGGACCTCGCAGGTCGTGGGACGGAGTTCTATCTCCAGCAGCCGTACTCCAGTTCCATCAAGCCGCAGGCGCCCAACGACCACGTGGGCGTCCGCGTCTCGCGCCTGCCTCGGCAATGCTACGATTTTGCCCTGCGCCGCGAACCGAAAGATCAGGGCACGGCGACTCCCTTCGAGCAGGTATTCGACAAGCTGACCCTCCGGGGCGGCTGGAACAAAGCCGACGAATACCTCTTCCTCGACGGCCACGGCCGCGGCAACCACATGCATTACGACGTGCAGGCGATCATCAGCTATGCAGCCGGCGGTCAGCCGCTCCTGGTCGACGGCGAGTACATCAAGAGCCAGCCCAAGTACCACAACAGCCTCGTGATCATCCGCGACGGCCAGGCCGGGCCTGCACCGGCGGTGGCCGGACTCGGGCACGCCGACGACCTGGGAGGTTCAGCCTACACGCGAACCCGGGTGGCCGGCTACAGCGGCGCCGAGTGGACCCGTTGCCTCTTGTGGCGGCAAGGAGATTACCTGCTGGTTCGCGACGAGGTTCGCGCTGCGGCGCCGGGCCGCTATACGCTCCGCTGCTGCTGGCGGCCCTGGGGCGAGGCGGTTCTCCGCGACGGTCTTTTGGAAGTCAACCACGCGCCCATGCGACTGCTCCTGGCCAACGCCGACGGTTCCCCCTCAACCCTGGAAACGATGAAGACGGTCGACGGCCTGCCGGTCAGCCGCTTGTCGCAGCAGGTAAGTGTGGATTTGGAGAAGGGGCAGTGCTACCGGTTCGTCAATGTCGTGCGTGCGGAAGCCCTGGAGAAACCGGGCAAGCTGGCCATCCGCCAGGTGGATGAAGACGTGGTGATCATCGAGCGGCCGCGAGGTTGCGATGTCGCCGCCTTTGGGCCGGGCGACAGCAGATTGCCCGGTTTGAAGACGGATGCTGAAGTCGTTGTCCTTGGCCCACGTCGCCTCACGATCGTCGGAGGCAAGAGTCTTTCCGGGGACGCAAAGGTGCTGGATGCGTCGGGCCCGATCTCGCTTGAACTCGACTACGGGGCGGGAACCGGCACACTGATCGCTCGCGCGCCCTGCGAAGTAAAACTCCTCCTGTCGCCGGGCAACCAGGTTGTCTGTGGTGACGCCAGGGCCGACGCCGATTCGGCCGGCATGGCGGCGTTCGCCGTACCGGCGGGCACGCATGCGGTGCGATTCGCCTCCTGCTCTCCGCTCCCCGCGCTGCCGGCGGCCTGTGAGCTGTTGGCCAAACGTCCTGCGGTGATCAGCCGCGCCGTGGAAGAGAGCCGGGAGGCATCACGGCTCGAACCGGTCTGGAGCCATGCGGGGATCCCCGCGCCGCCCGAGAGAATCGCCGTCAAGTCCGTTCAGGCCATCCCCGAGCCAAGTCCCAATGATCCGCTGGCTCGCCTCACCGACGGCGGCCATGCCAGCTCCACGGTCTCGACGATGTGGGCCGGAGGGGCCGCTCCGGAAATCACGGTCGATCTCGGCGATGAGGTCGAGATCCGCGGCGTCGTCTTGAGGGAGTGGCACGGCGTTGCGGGGTGGAGTGTCGCCCATCGAAAACTGTCGGTCAGCAGTGATGCTTTCCAAAAGGACATTCGGCCGATCACGGCGGAATTCGCCGGCACGGAGGAATACCGGTCGGGTGCAAGCCGGAACATCGCCATGCGCGCCGCATTCAACGAGAAGGCCCGCCAGATCCGCATTGCCCTGGCGCCGGAGGACAAGAAATCGTCCGTCTACCTGTCGGAGATCGAGGTGCATGCCGTCGTGCCCGGAAAGATCGCCCGCATCAATGCCTGTGCTGCCGGCGACCTGACCGGCGATGGCGTCCAAGAGGTCGTCCTGGCAAGCGATTCCGGCCAGTTGTTGGCGATCTCGGCGGAGGGGAAAACCTTGTGGACCCACGAGTTCCCCGATCGTGCCTCGATCGATGCGCTGGCCTGCGGCGACATCGACAGAGACGGCAAGGACGAGGTCCTCTTCGGCGGCGGGCGAGCCCGCCTGGGCCTGCTCGGCGGCGATGGATCGCTGCGCTGGGAGGCCAGTCCCCCGATCTACCGCGGCATTCCCAGCGACGTGAAGACGGTCTTCCCGGCCGATGTGACCGGCGACGGCCATCCCGAGATCATCTGCGGCTGTGCGAGCTGGCAGTACTTCGCGTACGACACCCAGGGGCAAAAGCTCTGGGGCAGCGTGATCTACGCCCACTCGGCCACCGTCGGCTGCGGCGCCGATCTCGACGCCGACGGCAAGTGGGAGACGATCGCCGGCAACGCCTACTACCAGCTTAACGCCCTGGGGCCCGACGGCCGCCGCCGCTGGGTCGCCGGCACCGTCACCCCCGAGATGACCGCAGTGGCCGCCGGCAGCCTGAGCGGGGACCGCAAGCCCGACGTATTCTGCGGCATGGACAACGGCGATCTGTTCTGCTTCGACGCCAAGGGCAAGCAGCGATGGCGAACGAACCTCGGCGACAAGCTCACGCGGATTGCGCTCGTCGATCTCTCGGCCGACGCAGCGGCGGAGATCGTGTGCTCGGCCGAAAGCGCGCAGGTCGTCGCGCTCCAAAGCGACGGCCAGGTGTTGTGGCGCGCTGCGTTGCCGGGCGGTTCGAGCGGCCTGGCGGTTTCAGAGGCCGGCGGCGCGCCGCTGGTCGTTGCCGCGGCCGGCCGAG
>JABWBD010000078.1 GCA_013360685.1 Pirellulales bacterium | reverse complement strand
GGCCTTTCTCTCCCTTCCCTCTCTGAGGAATCACGATGGCCTACGAACGATTTGCAAACGGCGGCCTTTCTTCGCTGGACGCCGGGATCGACAACAGCGCGGCCGGACATGCCGGGACGAGATCGCGACGGCACTGAAGGCAGCGGCCGTTGAACCGCCATTGAAGATCGTTTCCCGGGATGGCAAGGATCTGCTCGGCTGCGAAGTGGTGTGCTTCGCCGACGGCCCCGCCCAGTATCTCGGCGTTCTGCAAGGACGAGAATATATCCGCAGCGCCGGGGAAAGCCGTGATCCCGTGCCGGTGCGCATTGTCCTGCCCCGCAAGGCGTATGTGTACTCGGTGCGGGACGGCAAGGATCTCGGCTGGACGGATACGATCGAAACCGGCATCGAACCGGCCGTGGCGAAGCTGTACGCACTCCTGCCCTGCCGGGTCGAGTCACTCGCTCTGACTGGCATCAAGGACGCGTATGATCAAGGCGCGGCGGTCGATTATGCGGTGGAAAGCAAAACGCTTCCGCAAGCCGAGATCCCGCACGTGTTCCGCGTCGAAGTCACAAAGCCCGACGGCGAAATGGATCCCCTCTACGGCCGCAATCTCCATGCCGCGAAGGGAAAAGCCCAAGCCGCCTTCACACTGGCCCTGAATGATGTTGTCGGAAATTGGAAGATTGCCGTTGCGGACGTCGCCAGCGGCAAGACGACGGAGAGGTCATTCTCGGTAAAGAAACGGACCGACGCGGGAGAGGGCCGGTGAATTCAAGCGAGACAAAGCAGCTACCTCGGGCGTTCCGCCCAGATCTCCGCCTCGCATAGCTCAAACGCTTCCCCTGCCTGCCGCGCCGCGAAGTCCAGCCTCACGTAGCGATAGGCGCCCTTTGCGCGGCCTTGCCGGCGATAACATTCCAGCAACAGATCACGAGCACGTGCAATTGCCCCTGATCGAGTCGTTGGAGAAGCTGTGCGGTTTCTTGAAGGAAATCAGCAATCATCGGTAGCCCTCAGGGTTTCTTGGACAAGTCGGCCGTGGCTTTGTCGAAGTACGCAGTGCTCTGAGCGATCATCCATTCCGTGACGCGCGAGCATTTCCCGGACCTGGGGTTCTTCCTCCAGGGGGATCTCGCCGAACATCATGATGCCCCGGGCGCTGCCGAGTTGCTCGGCCAGGATCTCGAGCGTGCGCCAACCGCAGGAATCCTGCGAGGTGAAGAACTGGATCAGCTTGCCGGCCTCGCGGATCCTGCGGTAGACCTCGGGCCATTGGGTCACGCCCGGCTTTCCGGCCCCCGGCACCCATTGGATGCCTTTCAATTCGGGAATGGCCAAGAGCGAATCGAGGTGGTTGAGTTGGCCCACGCCGTCGAGATGGTAGAACGCATTGCCCAGCTTCCGGCAGGTCACCTCCAACTCGGGCCTGGCAAATCGCTCGAACATTTCGTTGCCGATCATAAAGCCGAAATCGCATTGGAGGATGTAGTACGGGCTTTCGCTGTACAGCGGCGTCCAGGCCGTGTAGCCGGGATGGGCCGGCTGGATGAGCCGGTTCAACTCGTCGAAGTATCGCCACCAGGCGTCGTGGGCCTTCCAGCACACCGCGTCCACGGCCTCGGGCGCATCGAGCAAGTCCAACAGCAGTTTCTCGCCGGGGCGGAACGACGCCAGGATGTCCAGGTTTCCGCCCAGGTCCGTCATGCCCAACTGCACCAGCCCCCCGAACCGCTCGGCCGCGGCGCGATACAGATCGCAGATCCGCCGGAACCACACGTTGGCCGGATCGAAGGCGAATTGCAGGTCCGCCAACGGCGTGTCGTGGGGCTGATGGAACCAGACGGTGTCGCTGCCGTTCTGCAGCTCCAGGCCCAGGAACGCGGCGATCACGCCCGGGCCGAAATTCGGGCACACGAACGGGAAGGCGTCGCCGAGGAACTCGCGGCACTCCAGATCGTACAGCCAGCGGTCGGCAATGGCCTCGGCCGGCACGCTCAGGTCATAGAAACTGGCAAACTCGTAGCTCGGCAGCGCCGGCTCCGGCCGGCCCGGTTCGCGTCCCTTGAGCGTCAAATGCACCAGGGGCCGCTCCAACTCGCCGGCCCACCACATGCGATGGTTCTCGCGGATCTGCTGCCACCGGGTTGTGTCGAAAGCAATTGGCATGATGGGGGCTAGAATCGTCCATAGTTCCACGCCTCGTCGTACATGGCCACGATGTTCTCCAGGGGCGTGATCGACTGGAGATTGTGGCAAGGCGCCAAGATGTAGCCGGTGCGGTCCGAGGCCAGAGCGTCGATGCAGTGGCGCACCTCGGCGCGGACCTTCTCCGGCGTGCCGAACGGCAGGATCTTCTGATTCTCGACGCCGCCGTGGAAGCAGATCCGGCCGCCGAAGTCCCGCTTCAGCGCCGTCAGTTCCATGCCGGGGCAAGTCCACTGGACCGGGTTCAGGATGTCGATGCCCATCTCCACCAGGTCCGGCAGAAAGGGCCGCATCCCGCCGTCGTCGTGGTGAAAGACCTTGATGCCGAACTCCCGGCACAGCGCGATGAATCGCTCGTGATGCGGCTTGTAGAACCGGCGGTACACCTCCAGGCTCATCAGCGGTCCCGTCTGGCAGCCGAGGTCGTCGGTCACTTGGGCCACGTCGATCAGCCCCTCGGCGGCCTCGAACGCCCGGCGGTGGCGCCGGTACTCGAAGTCGCAGGCCCGCCGCAGCAGTTCCCCGGTCAACTCCGGCTCGGCCAGCGGGTCCATGAAAGACTGCTCCATCCCCCGCAGCAGATTGTGGAGATAGATCGGTGCCATGTAGCCGCACATGACGACGCGTGTTTCACGGTGGCGGGCGGCAATGGCCCGCAGGCCGGCATAGTCGAACCAGTCAGGGTCAGGCCAGGGGAAGGCGTCCAGATCGGCAACCGTCTGCGCGTGGGCCAACGGGTAGTTGACCTGCTCCAGGTAGCGTCCCGTCCCGTGCCCGACCCAGCACAGGCCCGCGCCCCAGACGCCGTAGTAGACCTGGAAATCCAAGCCGGCGTCGGCCGGGCAGGGGGCCAGCGGCGGGCCGATGTACGCCGGTCGCACGTCCGCGATGCCGTCGATATGCAGCGTCGCGCGGACTTCCTCGTCGGTGCCGAACCGCGCGCGGAGCACGTCCCACACCTCGGGCGTGGCCCAGATGTCCGAGGGCACGCGGTCGACGGGTTGGCGTGCGATGGCGGCCAATACGCGTTCGCGAGAGTTCATATTCCCTCCAGCATTCTCATTTCTTGGAGAAGGCCCTTTCTCGAAAGGGCTCTTCGCCGAGCCCTGCTGTCCGATGTTCAGGTCCGGGCGGCCTCGTCGATCATCGCATACAGGTTTTCCTCGGGCGTCTCCCGGCCGACCTGATCGCCGGTTCCCACGATGACCCGGGGATTGCCGCGAAACGCTTCGAGAATCTCGCGAACCTCACGCCGTACGTCCTCCGGCTTGCCGCGAATCAGCGTCTCGACGGTATGCACATTGCCGTTCATCGTGGTCCGCCGGTCGAGCAGCCGAGCCACTTCCCTCAATCCCTCGAGCCCGCGCACGTCACCTCCCGGCGGCCGCTCGAAGGGACACACGCAATCGACGCCAATCTCGGGAAAGTCAGCCACGGTGTCCCTGCACTTGCCGTGGAAGTGGATGTGCAGCAAACGTCCGTGACGATGGACCTCGTCGGCCACGGCCTTGATGATCGGCTTATCCCACCGCCGCCACATCGCCGGACCGATCAGCGAATTGCAGCTCCAGCTACAGCCGATGCAAAGGCTTTCGATCGGCGTTCGCTCGCAAATCGTCCGCGCCGTGCGAACCATGAGCTGGCGATATCGCTCCTGAAGCTCCTGCAACTTCGGCTGCAACTCGGGCTCGGCGAAATCGTAGATGGCCGTCTGCAATCCGCCCACCCGGGCGCCGGCGTAGAAATCGAAGAACGGTACGCCGATCCACACTTCGAGCAGATACGCGTCGCCGACCTCCTCCCACGCCTTTCGCACGCCGCCGAGGTCGGCTTCCTCCGGATTGCCGTTGAGATAGGCATCTTCCCAGGCCGCCAGGTCGTGGCGCAAATCCTTGACCGGCCGTTCGACAACCCAACACGGTTCCTCGCGATGGTAGCGCGTGCTCTCGGTCAACTGGCCGCGCGGCGTGTGCGTCGTCGTGTGCACTTCCAGCGTCTTGTCGTCGACCCATTTCTCCGTGACCTGCCGCGTGATGTCCGGGGCCGGCACGTGGAAGAACGTGATGCCCCAGCCTTCGCAACGAAACGCCTGAAACGTCGTCTTGAGCGCCTGGTGAAACGGCACCTCGCGCTCGAACTCGATCATGTCAACGCCAAGCATTTTGGCCGGATAGTAGTACCAGAACTCCGGGCCAACGGCCGGCCGGTCGTTCGCGACGCCGCGATAGGCGTTGAGCATCCGTTGTTTGCCGGTCATGGATAGCTAATCTCCGCTGCAATGGCGCTAGCGACGATTGAACAGAACACCGTATGGCAACGCCACCGACGGAACGAAGGCTGGATTCTGGTTGGCCTTGCCTGCCCAGCCAAGACACTCCCACGGTGCGCCGTGCGGCTCGCCTTGACGAAAATCGTCCTTTCGCAACTGAGCAATGTACTGGCCGAACACCGCCGCCGCGTGTCGGGGATGTTCGCGATCCAATACGGCAACCAACCAGCCGATGGGCGTGTGCCAAAACGCGCCGTTCTGATAACGGTTGTGCGGAGCGATCGTCGTTTCCCAGGCGGTGGTCGGCGAAGCGTCGCGATTCAAGGGCACGTGCCGCAAAGCCCCATCGAACATGATCTGCCCGGCTTCCAGGTCTTCCAGGATCTGGTCGATTGCGCGTTTTCGCACCGGTGGCGAGAGGACGTCAAGGTACAGGGCGTAGAGCGTGCCCCAGACAAAGGCTTGCCCTGAGACGCCCGTGGCGGCACGCAGCCAGCCGCAAGATGCCTCGGGACCGCGGAATACCCGCTCGATGTTGGCGCCAATCAACTCGGCATCGTGTTCGTATTGCCGTGCCGAACTGAGGTCGCCGAGCGCTTGGTGGATTTCGGCAAGTTGCCGAGCGGCCCGATAGCGTTCCAGGCTCGTCATCAGCATCCGGCCGGTCATGTAGATCTGGTCGATGAAAATAAACCCCACGGCCCGCCGCTCCGGCGTGGTAAAGACCGCACCGGTCTGCGGATCGGCGGGCGGCACCGTATAGGCCGTAGTCAACCTTTCCAGCAATGTTCGCCCAACCGTCTTTTCGCGGAACATCGCCGTATCGCCGGTGTCCTTCCAGAGCAAATATGCCAGCCAAATAAAATCAAAATAGTTGTTCAGTGGCGGGCAGATGCCCCACGGTTCTCCGCCCTGATCCGGTCCGGAAGCGTAGGTGCCGGGAAAAAACACCGGCGTGCCGTCGAGATTAATATGGTCGGGGATCGCACCGGCGGGAATCACGGCGCCGGTGGGCAGCCGCCGCTCAGGGCCGGAGTTCTGCAGCGAGGCGATCAGACGCAAGTGGGAAAACCCTTCCACAACCGAAACGAACCCGCTTGAGTAGCCCATCGTGAAATCTTGCACCCAAATGGCGGGATACGCCTTCAAGCCTGCGGGACGGATCGCCGCAAAACCCAACGTGTTCCTCACGGGGATCGGCGTTCCGTCCTGAACGCCGACCATCTCACGAAGCGGCTCGACTCGGGCCGAATCGATCGTGGCCTTGGTCAGCCCGGCGAGGAATTGCACGTCATCCTGGTCGAACGCGAGCATGAGTTTTTCCGTCAGTTACGGGGCCTTTGGCAGAACTCGTGATACACCTGCAGCATGCAGTGGTAATTCTCCAAGGGCATGCCGGGAAAAATCGTGTTGGAAGTGCCGAAGATATAGCCGCCGCCCGGCGATGCGTGCTCCAAACAATACCAGGCCGATTGACGAATGGCCTCGCTCGGGCCATCCTGCAGCAGATTGCACTGCACGTTGCCCATCAGGGCCATCCGCCCGTGGCAACGCCGCTTGACCTCCGCGATGTCCATCCCGGCCATCGGATCGACCGACTGGAAGCACGCCGCTCCGATGGAAAGGTAATCGTCCAGGACTGACATGATGTTGCCGTCCGTGTGGACGAACGCGATCGCGCCCCGCCGCTGGATGTGCTCCACCTGGCGCGCCAAGTAGGGCGTAATGATCTCGTGGAAGTGTTTGGGCGAAAGGAATGGCCCCCGGTTGTAGGCGACGTCATTGACCAGGTGGACGAAATCGGCGCCGGCATCGACCAGTTGATCGATCTTGGCGATGGCCCGGCGCGTTTTCTCTTCAGCTACCGCATGGATATGATCGGGCCGGTCGACCAAGTCCACGGCGAATTGCGTCCAGTCGGGCATGTGTTCGATGGACCACACGGTGTCGCCTACGATGCTGCCGATGAGGATCTTTTCGCCAAATGTCTTCTTCGCAGCGACAACCCCGTCGGGGTTGCTCCACGGCCAGTAGACTGCCAGGGCGTCCCACTGGTAGCGATCGACGATCCGCACGTAAACTTCCATGCACGTGTCGATCATCCGCTCCTTCTCGGCCGCCGAACAGCCTTCCCAGAGCCGGCGGTCGGGAAACTGCAACCCAAAGGCCTCACGTTCCAATTCGAACATGACCTCAAAGTGCGGAGGGCGGTCCGGCTCTTCGAACCGAAGCGTTTTCAGCATGCGTTCCTTGCCGGTCACAGCGAGAGTTTCCCGAGGGGTTGTGGATTGCGACGAGGCACGTCATCTCCGTGCCTCCTTTACGGCTTCCGGTCCAACAGGTCGCGATAGGCGGGCTCGAGGCCGGCTTTTTCAATGATCTTGGCGGCCTCCGGCGAAGTCGGCGCATCGATCAGGTTGTTGTGCACCGGGCAGGTCTCGCGGCGGTTCTGGTTGCGGTTGTTGAACATGAGCGGTCGGGAAACGCGGTAGATAGCGTTGCCGGAAATCTCGATGTCGGCACTGCCTTCGTCAAGGTATACGCCGCCCGACAACTCTGACTTGCCGCCGTCGTGGATATGATTGCCGCGGATGACGGTGCCGGGCTGACGGCCCAGCGTGTAGACGCCGGCGCCGTCGTTGAGCCGGAGCATCATGCGGTGGATGTGGTTGAACTCGATCCGGTTGTTCTTGGCGGGCGTGGGCGTCTCCCACTTGATCGGGTCCACGTAGACGCCGCCGCCGGCGTCCGTCATTCCCCAGCCCCAGCCGACGGAAATCCCGGAGTAGGGCACGTCGAAGATCTCGTTGTGGGCAATGACCGTGCCCTCGGTGTAACCGGCCACCACGGCGATGCCCGAATGGTAGTCACGGCCGGTGCGGGTGATGACGTTGTTGACGATCTGGTTGTCCTTCACGACACGATCCGGGCTGCTGGGGTGATGGTCTTCCCGCGTAAGGTCGCCGACCTGGATGCCGTTGGCGGCGATATCCTCGAACCGGCAGCCGCAGACGACGTTGGACTGGGCCCCGTTCTGCAAGTCCAGCCCCGCGGCTCCCAGGGCTGTGAAGGTGCAACCTTCGAAACGGATGCCGCGACTGCTGTCCACCACGACGTTGGCCGGGCTCTTGACCTGTTCGGCGTTGACCGGCACCCAGCCCTTCTCATGCTCGGGGCGGAAGTAACTGTTGTCGGGCGGCTGGATGAAATTCGCCTGGACTTCCGGATGGGCCAGGGGGGTGCTCGGCCGCAGCCAGGTGGCGTGGGCGAAGGTCAGGCCAGCGAAGCGGATATCCTTCGCACCCTTGACTTCCATCAGCAACTCCAGCTTCGGTGCGATGACCTCCAC
This sequence comes from Pirellulales bacterium, assembly GCA_013360685.1. Classification (GTDB taxonomy): domain Bacteria; phylum Planctomycetota; class Planctomycetia; order Pirellulales; family Thermoguttaceae; genus JABWBD01. The sequence goes on along the minus strand of JABWBD010000078.1, from coordinate 16,083 downwards.
CTTGCTCAAGTCCTCGCCGGGACGCGGCAGGTAGTACAGCGTGCGCGCCGGCCGGTCGAAATACCACTCACCGGGTTCGTCGAGCAGCTCCAGGGCGTTCTCCAGGTAGGCCGGCATCCGCGCCACTGCGCCGCCGGCACGATTGCAGAGGAAGAAGCCGGGCTGCGACATCTCGATGATCGCGCCCCCGTCGGCCTTGGTGATCTTCTCCACCTTGGCGATCTTGTGCGACCAGGAGCTGAAGAAGCCCATCTCCATGTCGGCGGGGTTCTTCCAGTCCGCCAGGCTCGCGTCGGTCGTCGTGTAACCGGCCGGTGCGATCTTGTCGAGCTTGCCGGGCTGATAGCCGGGCGTGCCGGTCAGGCCGGGCGGGTTGTCGTACTTGATCACCGTCGCCTCGTTTGTGCCCCAGAACTTCATCTCCGCCGGCGCAGGGCCTCTCGCGCGATGCGCCCGCTGGCCGTTGACCCACAGTTGGCGGAAGTTGTCGAGGTCGACCTTGGCCTTGTAGCGGCCGTTGGCGGCCGCCGTCCAACCGGTGACAACGATCCCGCCGCTCAAGACCGGCTTTTCGCCCGCCGCGGCGATCCAGGTTACGCCGGAGTGTTGCGGGCCGAGCCGCAGGGCTTCCTCCAGCCGGTAGACGCCGCCGCGCAGCACGATCCGGTCGCCGGCCTTGGCGGCGTCGCGGGCCTTGGCAAGCGAGTCGCCGGGCGAGACGGCAATGTCCGAGGCAGAGGCCGTGGCGGCCAGCAGCAGGCTGATAGCAATCGATCTCATGTTCGTTTTCTCCCTTCTGTCGTTGACCGTAATCGAATGTGAATGTGAGCGCCGCTTCGTTCGCCGGGGCTAGCATCAGTTCGGCGGCCACGCCTGCCCCGGCCACCGAGGAAGCCAGGCTGCCGTAAATCGCCGCGCCTCCGGCGTGGGGCGCGCCCGTCCGGATGGAGCACCTCGTCGTGGCAGATATGGCCAATATAGTTGATGTCGATCATCGCGTGGGGCTATTGCGGAGTTGACACGGGTTGCAGCACGGGTTTCTCGCCGGGGAACGGCCGCCACTGGACGGGTTTTCCCGGCTCGCCGGACTCCTCGGTCCCAAAGATCAAGGGCTTCCTGCTGTGGTACGTGCCGCCGTGCAGCCAGACGATGATGCCGTCGGCTGGGAGCCGGCCTTCGGACTGCATTTTTTCGATTTCCAGCCGGGCGCGATCGGCCGTCAGGAACGGGCGGCGGGCCGTACCCGGATTGTCGTCGCTGCCGGCGGGGATGCTGACCTTTCCATCGGCCGACACGTAACCGGCGGAAACGTAGATCTCGCTCTGCTGGCGTTTCACGGACATGCTCTGGAAGCCGACATACAGCCCGATCATCACCACGGCCAGAACGGCCCAGAGCATCCAGCCCAGCTTGCCGGCCCCCTGGCCGGCGGCTTCGGCGGCCGGCCCGGTCTTTGCGGCCCCAAACGGTACCTCGTCAATGGAGTGTCGCGTCACGAGCGACACGCCGGCCAGAATCGCGGCGCAGAACGTGAAGAGGAGGAAACTGAGCAGCATGAAGTGCGGCCAAACCTCCTTCGACGGCCAGTTGAGGATGTTCATCACGCCGACCGTCAAGCAGACGGCCACGCCGACGTACAGCGTGACGTTGACTGCCGTGGCCGTAACCCGCTTCCAAATCAGGCCCAAGAGGAAGATCGAGGCGATGGGCGGAGCAAAGTAGCAGATTACGCTCTGGATCGTGTCGAAGACGTTTTTCTTCGAGCCCTGCAACAACAGCGCCGCGCCGATGGCGGCAAAGGTCACGACGACGATCGTCGCCTGGCTGACCAGCTTGAGGTGCCGGTCCGAGGCCTGAGGACGGAACTTGTTCTTGTAGATGTCCATGGTGAAGATCGTGCTGAAAGCATTCAGCCCCCCCGCCACGCCCGCCCCGGAGGCCGCGAACAAAACGGCAATCATCAGGCCAACCATCCCCATGGGCATGTAGTGAGTCAGCATGGTGAGAAAGGCCCTGTCCGGATTATCCAGCCCCGGCTGGAGAGCCAGGCAGAAGATGCCGGGCATGAGGAACAAGAACGGGGGGAGAATCTTGAGAAACGCGGTATAGACGGTGCCGAGTTGGGCCTGCTTCAGATCGCGGGCGCCGAGCATCCGCTGGACGATCGTCTGGTCGGTACACCAAAACCAGAAGCCGATCACCGGATAGCCCAGCACGATGGCGATCCACGGGTACTTCGTGTCGTCGGCGGGCCGGAAGAGCTGCCAGAACTCGCCCGGCACCTTGTCCACCAGATCGTGCACGCCGCCGACCTCGCGGAAGGCGATGATGTTCAGCACGAGCATCGAGCCGATCATCAGCACCGCCTGGGCGGTGTCCGTGACCATGACTGCGGAAAAGCCGCCGGCCACGGTGAAGCTCATGAAGACCATGGCCAAGGCGACCATGCAGGCCCACTCCGGGTAGCCGAGAAGCTGGTTCAACAGCTTGCCGCCGACAAACAAGTCGGCCCCGATCCACATGACCACCACCGTGAACAGGCCGTAGCAGGAGAGGAAGTCCGCGGCATGGGCCCCGAACCGGCGGCGAATGAACTCCGGCATCGTGGTGATTCTCATGCGGATGTAGTAAGGCGCGCACACGGCACCTAGCAGGAAGAGGAACATCCATGCCATCCACTCGAAATTGGCGGTGGCCATCCCCGCCGCATACCCGGCGGCGGCCATGCCCAACAGAAACGACGGCCCGATGTTCGTGGCGAAGATCGAGCTGCCGATGTTGAACCAACTGTAGCGGCGGTTGAGCAGGAAGTCCGAATCCTGCTTGCGGTGACGATAGGAGATCCACAGGCCGATCCCCCACAGCGCGCCGAGGTAGGCGGCGACAATGATCAGATCCAGGGCGGTCAGTTTCACCGGTTCGTTTCCTCTGCACCCTTCGAGAGACAAGTGGCGTAAGCTTTCAGCTTGCGATGTCGTTTTCTAACGCAAGCTGGAAGCTTACGCCACGGAGGATTCTTGTGTCAGCGTTTCTTTGTTCTGGCCTGCATGTCTTCGACGACCTCGATCTCGACGCCCCCGACCAGCCGCCGCGCGGCGACCAGGGCGTTGGCGCGGACGGTGTACTCGGAGGGATGAAGAACGTTCCCAGCCGCCTCGACGCTCTTGGTATTCCGAGAAGTCTCGATCAAGGTGATCGCCTGCGCGGCATCGCACTTCGGCTGCTGCGTGCCCGAGCGGAGCATCGCCTTGGCCTTCTTCAAAACCAGATTTTGCTGGAGCGAGAGAACTTCGTCCAGAGCCTCGACCGCGTCGGTCTTGAGCTTGCCGCGCTCGACGCCGCCGACGAGCAGTTCGGCCTGCAAGAGGTTCTCGAAGCAGTACCCGTAGTTGAACGGATGGACGATGTGCGGCGCCGTGGGGAGCGTGGGCGGCCACTGGCCGTCGGAATTGTAGGAGTTGGTCAGGTGCAGCCAGGCCAATCGCCGCGTGGCGTCGTCGAGCCGTGCCGACCGAAGCTTGGCCCGCACCAGGTCCTGCCACGGCCGCAAGAGCCGCGCCATGGGGGTCTCCGCCCAGGTCGAGGCGTGACCGCCGTGCCAGGCCGAATCGTCGTCGAAGGAGATCTCGTCCGCGTTGGGCGGAAGCGAGCAGGCGTCGTCGAACGTGCAGAAAGAGCCCCGTTCGCGGCAGGCGGCCACCAGGTCGATGAGCTTCTTGCGCGACGCGGGCGTGTGCTCGAACGTGTTGTCCGGCCGGTTCTCGTACTTCAGGCGGAACCAGCCGTTCGTGCCCACGTACTCGGCGTCGTCCGCAAAGATGATCACCGCCCCCTCCGGCTCGCCGGCGGCCTGTTGAGAATACTTGTCGATCAGGGCCAGGTATTTCTTGAACGTGTAGCCCTTCATGCCCATGAAGTAGCGCACGCCGAACTGCGCGATCCGGTCGGTGCGGAGAAACATGCGAAGCTTGTTCTTCCGCAGCCCGCGGACGCGGGTGAAAGGGAAATGGATCGCCCGCTCCGTGCCCGGCAGGTCGTACCTGAAGCCAAAGTGGTAGAACGCTTTCTCGCGCGTATGCTCTTTGGCATAGATCTCCGGGCGCAGCGGCTGGCCCGAGGCATCGCAGGAGCGGCTGTAGGCCTCGAAGTCGCCGATCAGGTTGGCATAACCCGCCTCGGCCACCTGCTCCGGCACGTACGAGCGCCAACCGCATTCGGGGTTCCAGAAGCTGCGCGGCACGAACCCCAAGTGCTTCCGGTAGGCCTCGTTGGAGAACCGGATCGACCACAAGCCGTCTTCCTTGGGGAAATTCGGCAACATGGGATGGGCGTAGGGCGATCCCATAAACTCGCATTGCCCGCGGGCGATCGCGTCGTTGAGCTTGGCCAACACGTCTGGGCAGCGGCCGGCAATTTCGTCCAGCGTATAGCCCGAAGCTTCAAAGACGAACTTCACCTGAGGGAACTGCTCCCTCATCGTGTCGAGAATCAACTCGTAGCTCTTGCGGACCACGAACTCGTAGCGGTCCGGCGTGAGATACGCATAGTTCAGGTTGGCATGGAAAATCATTACGTATCTCATGAGCACACGCTCCTTCTCATGCGATGCGAGGCTATTAGGTCAACTCGTCCAGAGCCTTGAGGATTACCGGCACGGTTTCCTTCCAGGTGGGCGGCAGGGCTTCGGAGATCTCGAAGGCCAACGCCCGCTTGCCCGCCCGCTGCCGCTTGGAGATTACCGTTTGCCGCAGCATATCGGGCGGCTCTTGGTAGACCCCGGCGTTGAGGTTGGCCCAAAGTACCTTGTCGGGCCAGCAGGCGCGGCAGGCGTCGTAGGTCATGTCGCCCTCGGGCGGTTCGGTCACCGACTCGATGATGGCAAAGGGAGCGGCGGCGATCTGGTCGGCGATCACGTTGAGCTGTCCGTCGTAATGGACCATCACCCGTTTTCCCCCGGATTCCAGGATCAGCGATCCTTCCCGATAGACCGGTACCAACAGCTCTCGGTACCGCCGCGGACCGATCATGCCGATGGTCAGGTTCTCCAGCCATTTTACATACCGGCCCGGCGCCGCTGCCAGCAGCCTCTGCTCGGCAAGGAATTGCTCCTTGAGGGCCTCGTGAAGCTCAGACAACTCCGGCACTTCCAGGGCCAGGTCGGTGCAGAACTGCTCGGTGCCGGCCCAGTCGATGTTGATCTTCATCAGCGGGGTGCGGTGCAGCCAGTTGCCGCTGCCGGTGAGGATCACCAGCCCCCGATCGCCCACGATCTCCTCGCACCGCGCGAACCGCTCGTAGCGCGGTTGCAGTCCGGTATGCTCGACGATCCAGCGCGCGATGCGGTAATCGTGCGGCTCCTTGATCCAATCCTCATAGTGCCAGCCGTTGCGCGAGGCCTTGCGGATTTCCCCTTCGGGCGTGCGCTTGCGCACGATACGCAGCACGGCGCCGTCGTCCTCTCGCTCTTCAACGATGGTCTCCACGCCGTGCTCAACGGCCTCAATGATCTCGCAATGCGCGGTCACACCCAGCCCCAGGTCCAGCAGCCGCTTCCAGGCGTCTTCCTTCATCCGGGCAGCCAGCTCGTCGCTCGTAATCGCGCCCATGTTCCAGTCGTAGATCGACAGGGGCGTGCGCTCGGGCGTGCCGCCTTCGAGGACCGTCGTCAAGTTGTCGCGCACCGTCGCCACGTGAGTTGCATTCCTTCAGGGGGAATCCCGGGTCCGGCAATCTTGCTTCAGTATAAGGTGCCAACTAGAATGAGCGGAATGTCCATTTGCGCGAGTTGGATTGGGAGGAGATCGTCTACCACGCGGCCGCCATGTTGCAGCAACGGATGTCCGGCCGGCGCCTGCCCAAGGAACCGTTGGTGTTTCCGCCCCGCCGGGTCGTGACGCGGACCAGCAGCGACATTCTGGCCGTCCCGGATCCCGAGTTGGCCGCCGCCCTGCGATATATGCGAGAGCATTTTCGCGAGCCGATTTGCGCCGGCCATGTCGCGAGGGCAGTCGGCGTTTCCCGCCGCACTCTGGAGAACCGCTTCCGCCGCCGGTTGCAGACCGGCTTGGCCGAGGAGATCCGCCGTCGTCGATTGGAGTATGTCCAAGAGTGCCTCGTCAACACCGACCTGACGATCGCCGAGATCGCCGAACAATCGGGCTTTGAAAGCGCCGTCGGGCTGGCCAAGGTTTTCAAGCGCCTGCAGGGGATTCCGCCGAGCCACTATCGCCGGGCGCAACGCCGCCCATCCGCCCCGCGAGCCAAAGTCCAGCAGCGCGTTCCTCATGCCAATCTTGCGACCAGATAGCCACTTGGTTTCGCAAAAATCCGATCTCCTGGAATGGTTCATGGAGTTCCACGGCGCGTCGGTCGGCGAAGGGATAATCCGCGGCCGTGCGGAAGTGCAGAAGCTGCTGGCGCTGATGCAAAAGCACTTCCCCGGTTTCGCCCATGCCCGGCTGAAGACCGTGGCGCCTGGGTAGTGTGCAGGGCTGGCGCAATACGGGCGCTCGGCTCGGCATGTATGAGTACACGGATTACGTCGCGTACGAATCGGCGAACGCCTCCGTGCCGTTCGTCCTGGCTCCCAGTCTCATCAGCAAGCTCCAGCTCTACCCTGGGCTGAAAGGCGAGTGGTCTAACGAAAACGGCGCCGGCTTTCCGAAGGACCCAGTTTCGTGTCACGACTTGCTGCGGCAAAGGCCTTTCCAATTTCGCGGCCCCGCAGGCTACCCTGATTGGTGCATTCTGGAGTTCGGGTTTCGACTCCGGCATGTTTCGGGAGCAACCATGACCGCCGAGTTGGTCGGCGGTGATTGCAGGCGTTTACGGCGTGCGTTCGATTATGGTCACGCCAACCCAGCTCAACCGCGGTCCTCCCAAGCCCGACGCGGTGAGCTGCGTCCGGCATTCCCCCGCGACGGCCGTCACTCCGGGCCACCGGCGCCCTTGGTCGCCTCTCCCGGCCGGATGAACTGCTCGATCGGCCTGGCCAGCCGGCGGAAGTCGGCCGTGGGCATGGCGACCGTGTCCCAGCTTGGCGAGATCATGTGGGCCCAGCCGGCATAGTCGGCCAGTTCGATCCCCACAAAGCCGTAGAGAGCGCCGCGGAATTCGAAGAGATGCTCCGGCGGCAGCGGGGCGCGGTCGCCCACGATGTTGTAGGCGAAGACAAACAGCCCGCGAAAAGTCCCGCCGAAGAGCCGCTCCCATTGGGCCAGGCTTCGCAAGTCGTCCTGGGTGGACCAGTTTTTCCAATACTGCTTTTGTTCCTCGCCCGCCGGAAATCGCCGGCCCTTGACATCGACCAGCCAGCTCCAGGGGCCGGGCGCGGCGACGATGAAATCGAGGGACTTGATCGAGTCGCCGTTGGACATCAAGCTGCGGCGGGCCTCATCGACCGCGACATAGGGCACTCCCCGGCTGCGGAGATACTCCTCAAAGGCCGCCTCGTAATGGTTGTCGCGGTTGGCCATGGCAGGGAGTCCGACGGGCAGTACCCCTGGGACTACGCCAGGATCTTCCGGATCGCGGCAATGACGCTCTTGGCCTCCGGTTCCAGGGGGACATTCTCCTGGGAACCGGCGGCGAGATCCTTGATCTGGCAAGTCCCTTCCTGGAATTCGTTTCCACCGGCGATCACGGCGACGCGGAAGCCGCGGCGGTCGGCATATTTCAGTTGCTGGCCGAGCTTCTTGGTTTCGGGAAAGACCTCAACGCCGATCCCGGCAGCACGGATCGCGGCCGCCAGTTTCAGGTAGTCGTGCAAACGGCCGTCGTCGAAAAAGGGGATGAAGACGGGCGCCGGCGTGGCCACCTTCTCGATCATCTTCAGCTCTTCCATGGCCGCCAGCAATCGGTCCAGCCCCAGCGACGCGCCGATGCCCGGCAGCTCCTGGTTCGTGTAGAGTTCCGCCAGGTTGTCGTACCGCCCGCCGGAGCAGACGCTGCCGATGCCGGGCAGCGCGTCGAGAAAGGTCTCCAGAACGGTGCCGGTGTAGTAGTCCAGACCGCGCGCGATGGAGACATCGAGATTGACGTGCGATTCCCCCACGCCCGCCGCCTTGACGGCAGCCAGCAGCTCCCGGAGCCGGGCCACGCCGGACTCGCCCTTTGGGCTGCCGGCGACAAGAGGCTCAAGTTGCCGCAGCACCTCGTCGTTCGTGCCTGTGATGGCGGAAAGACGCAGCACCTCGCGGGCCTGCTCGCCGGTGGCCTGGGCCGCGGACTTCATCTCCTCGGCCACGGCCTCCGGACCGATCTTCTTCAGTTTGTCGAGGGCGCGGAGGATCGGGGCGGCGCGGTCGACCAGGTCCAGCCGCTCCAAGAGGCCCGTCAGGACCATGCGGTTGTTCAACCGGATCGTGAACTGCTCGAAGCCGATTGCCCGGAACAGATCATGGACCACAAGCACCGTCTCGATGTCGGCGGCCACGGAGAGGGCGCCGATCGTGTCGAAGTCGCACTGCATGAACTCGCGGTATCGGCCCCGCTGGGTGTTCTCGCCGCGCCAGACGGCAGCGATGTGGTAGCGCTTGAATGGAGTCCCCAACTCGCCAATGTGCTGGGCGGCAAAACGGGCCAAGGGGACGGTCAGGTCGAAACGCAGTCCGACCCATCGGCCGCCGTGGTCCTGAAACTTGTAGATCTGCTTGTCGGTCTCCTCGCCCCCTTTGCCGGCAAGGATCTCGAGGTATTCCAGCGCGGGCGTGTCGATCGGGCTGAAACCGTAGGAGCGGTACACCCGCCGCGCCGTATCGATGAGCCGCTCGCGCGGGATCATGGCGTCGGGCAAGTAGTCGCGGAAACCTTTGAGGGTGCGGGGGGCAATACGCGGCATAGATCGGGAGGAAGTCTTGGATCGCAGTGGGGAGGCGGAGTTCAGGCGAAATCGAGCACTTTGAGCGGGTCCGGCTTGGGGCTGCGGATACCACGGCCGTTGCGCGGGCCGAGGACAGCCTCGGCATACTCCTCGACCTGCTCGGCCGTCTCGAAGTACTGGTCGTAGACCCAGTCGTCTTCGTATTCGCACTTGTCGGTGGTGTACTCGCGGCAGATCTGCGGCCGGGTCTCGTAGATGCCGCAGAGATTGTCGTCCCGGAGGTGCTTGCATCGCGTGTGGACCAGCAGGTACCAGCACTCCTCTTCGACGAAGACGGTTGCCCGGTCGTGCAGCAGATACCAGCGGATGTACTCGAAATCGGTCCACTCGGTGGGGGTGTCGATGGGCAGGGCAAAGTAACAGCAGCACTTGGCCGTGCAGAACATGCAGAGGTTTTCCCCCACCTTGAGGTCTTCGCGGTGGGGTTTCGTCCGATTCTTTTCGACGGCGGTGGTCGTTTCCAATGCCGTAGCCATCGGGGGCTCTCCAGGAATGGTGTCAGCACTAACCAGAAGAGTACCAGAACGAGCGGGCAAAAACCAGCGGGTGGCGTGTCCCGCCCCTCTGTCGCTGCGTCCAACGACTTGTGGCCCCCCGAATCTGCCGAGCGGCCGCTTGAAACGGGGCCGCCCGATGTCCTATACCTATTGGAGTCCTCGATTCGACCCCGCTGTGTTGGAGACCATCGATCATGAGACCCCTCGTTCCAGTCCTCGGTCTGATTCTTTGCCTGGCGAGCGTCGGGCAAGCTCAAGAGAAGGGCAAGACGCCCGAGCGTTACCTGCGAATCGGCCATTATCAGTGCATCTGCCGCCAGGGGGACTTCGAGGCGAATCTGAATACGGTGCTCCAGGGGCTGCGGCTGGCCGTGGAGGCCCGCGTCCAAATCCTGTCATTTCCCGAATCTTTCTTGACGGGCTACTTTCGCCTCCGCGAAGACGCCTGGCAGCACAGCTTCGCCGTGGATTCGCCGGAGATCGAGAAGGTCCTGGAGAAGACCCGCCAGTTCGACATCCTTTTCATGGTCGGTTTCAATGAGCGGCGAGGGGACAAGCTGTTCAATACCGTGGCGGTGATCGACCGCGGCAAGATCCTGGGCACGTACAGCAAGGCCATGCCGGGCGGTTACTTCACTCCGGGGCGGGAATTCCCGGTTTTTGAAAAACACGGCCTGGTATTCGGTGTGATCATTTGTGCCGACGGCGGGTACATCGAGCCGGCCAGGATCCTGGCGCTGAAGGGGGCGCGGGTCATCTTTGCCCCGCACTTCAACTTCGTCTCCGATCCGCTGGAGCACTACCAGACCGTGCGAAGCGACCACACCGCGCGGGCCGTGGAGAACGGCGTCTACTTCGTCCGCGGCAACAACTGCGTGGCGGAGCGGAACTTGCCGGGGCTGGGCGAGGATGGCCACGGCTACGGCGAGAGTTCGGTGGTGAATCCCAACGGGCAGATCGTCGCCTGCGCGGGCCTCTACGACGAATACCTCATGCTCTACCATCTCGATCTGAACAAGGACTACCGGGTCGGCGGCACGCGGCGGAGCCGGGAATCGGCCGTGGAGCTGTTGGACATCCTCAAGAAAACGCTCGAGGAGTCGAAATAAGGCGATCGGCAGAAGCAAGAACACCCGTAGGACGGCCTTCCTAGGCCGTCGCGACGGCCTGGGAAGGCCGTCCTACGGGTAAGTTATTCCCTGCCGCCCGCCTGACGCGTCTGTTATACAGTCTCTTTCCGGGCCGTCTCGCGGCACCAGGAGGACAATATGAGAAACCTGGCGATATTGCTCGTCATTCCCTGGATCGCTTCATCCCAAGCCGCCTCGGCCAACGAAGCAGCTCCAATCGCCCTGGAAAACCAAACCTTGCGGCTGGAAATCCAGAAGTCGCCCTCGCCGTTCCTGGATCGGCTCATCCATAAGGCCAGCGGCCGGTCTGTCATCGCTCAGCCTCAACACAAAAGCCTCTTTTCAATCACCCTCGTGAAGGAGGATGGCAGTCCGGAGACGATCGACAGCGTCCGTGCGGGTGAATCGAGCGCCAGCGTAGAGAAGACGGAAGGCGGCAGCAAGGCGACGGTCCGGTACGCGAAGTTCTCGGGCCTCGATCTGGCGGCGGAAGTCACTGTGGTCTGTGACAAGGAGAACCCTCTGACCATCTGGTCGATAGGCATCGAGAACCGCACTGGCCGGCGGATCAAGGCGGTGCGATTCCCGCAGTTCCTCGCCGTGCCGACCATTGGGGACGGCAACGACGATTGCCTGGTGCTGCCGGCGCTCCCCGGCACGCTCATCGAGAATCCGGCGGCTAACTGGCCCAACGGGCAATCCGTGACCCTCAGCTATCCGGGGAACCTGTCGGCACAGTTTCTCGCGTACCAGGACCGCGAGGCGGGCGTGTACCTGGCCGGCATGGACACGGCAAGTTCGCCGATGTCGCTGGCCGTCTACAAGCAGGCCGAAGGGCTGCGGTGCTGGCACGAGTTTACGCCGGTGGCGGATTCACAAGAGCACTGGGAGAGTCCCTATCCCGTCGCCCTGGGCGTCACGCAGGGCGCCTGGTGCAACTCGGCGGACCAGTACAAGCGTTGGGCCGAAAAGCAGTCCTGGTGCGCCCGGAAGCTCGTCGACCGCGATGACATTCCCACGTGGTGGAAGAACGGGCCGGCGGTGCACGTGGTGGAAGTCCGCACCTACGACAATACTCGGACCTGCACCGGCTCGTACTACCCCAAGCTCGCCGATCACCTTCGCATGCTTCGCGAGAAGATCGACGGCCCGGTCGTGCCCATGCTCGCCGGCTGGGAAAACCACCGCCGCTGGACCGGCGGAGACTACTTCCCCGTCTTCGACGCGGACAATGCCCGGCAAGTCATTTCGCAACTCAAGCAGGAGGGCCTCCGGCCGTTCTTCTTTCTTTCAGGCTTTTTTTTCACGTACCGGAACGAGGGGCGCGACGGCGGCGTGGTTCCCGCCGCGGAAGAACACCTGGGAGCGTATGTGGTCGCCGACAAGACCGGCAAGCCGAAGGAGTATGTGCTCAATGAATCCAACCCGGCGGGCGACTGGAAGCGCCATTCCTACCAGTTCTGCCCGGCGGCGGCGGAGACCAGGAGGTTCTTCACCGGGCTCATCGATCAGGCCCATGCCTTGGGGGTCGACGTGCTGCAGATGGATCAAACGGTCGGCGGCGCCGGCGATGTCTGCTTTTCCACCGGGCACGGTCACGCGCCGGGCCCGGGGCTTTACCAGAGCCGGTCGTTCTTCGACCTGCTGGACGCGATGCGGAGCCACGGCAAGAGCCTCTCGCCCGACTTCGTGCTTTTCCACGAGGAGCCCCACGAGCAGTTGATTCCCTATCTCGACGGCTTCCACGTCCGCGAGTACTACGAGAAGCGGTGGTATCGCGCCTATCCGGGCGCGGTGGGCATCCCGCTGTTCTCGTACCTCTATCACGAGTATGCGATCGGCTACGGGGGCGACAGCGCCGGACTGAGCAAGCAGAACGATCGCTGGCTGGTCCGCTGCCACGCGATGAACCTCGTGGCCGGCCGCACGCCCGGCGCGGCGATCTGGTCGTCGCACGCAAGCGTCGCGGATGCCCATCCGGACCAGATCGCCGTGCTCCGCAAACACAGCCGGCTCCTGAAGACCCGGGCCAGAGACTTCCTGATGCTCGGCAGAATGCTCCACCCCTACGAACTGGCTGTGCCGAAGCTAGCGATCGGTGTTGGAGTAGAGAAAGGCGGCAAGTGGGTGCGGGAAGACCTCCCGACGCCGGCGGTCCTCACCAGCTCCTGGCAATCGACCGATGGCAGGATCGGCCACCTTTTTATCAATATCGCCGAGACCAGGCAGCCACTCACAGTGGGCCTCGACGCCCGCAACACCCCGGCTGCGAAATCCTACGACGTCGAGATCTACCGCTCAATCCAGGGCGAGGCATTCCAGCCGCTTTGGCAAAACGTCCAGATTCCCAAGGCGTTCACCGCCGAGTTGGAACCGCTGGAAGTGGTATTTCTCGAGTTGCGAAGTGCCGGTTGAGAGACTGTGTTACCAAGATCCGCGCGCTAGGCGGACTCCAACACTCCATTACTCCAACACTCCAGTCCCCCGTCACCCCAATCCCCAGCCATGACCATCCTCGACCAGTTCCGACTCGACGGCAAAACGGCCCTGGTGACCGGCTGCCGTCGCGGCATCGGCAAGGCGATGGCTGTCGCCCTGGCGGAGGCGGGCGCCGATCTCATCGGCGTTTCGGCCAGTCTCGAGCCCAGCGGCAGCGACGTTGAACAGAGAGTCACCGCCTTGGGCCGGGTCTTCCGGGCCTACGCCTGCGATTTCGCCGACCGCCGGGCCCTCTATGGCTGGATCGAGAGGGTCAAGGCCGAATGTCCGCCCGTCGACATCCTGGTGAACAGCGCCGGCACGATTCTCCGCAAACCGGCGGCCGAGCATCCCGACGAGGACTGGGACCGGGTGGTCGAAGTGAATCTCAATGCCCAGTTCATCCTCAGCCGCGAGTTCGGCAAGGACATGGTGGCTCGCGGTCGCGGCAAGATCATCTTCATCGCGTCGCTCTTGACCTTCCAGGGTGGCATCACCGTGCCGGGCTACGCTGCCAGTAAAGGCGGCGTCGGGCAGTTGACGATGGCCCTGGCCAACGAGTGGGCGAGGCACGGAGTGAACGTCAACGCGATCGCGCCCGGCTACATTGCCACCGACAATACGGCCGCGCTGCGAACCGATCTCGAGCGAGGTCCGGCGATCCTGTCGCGGATCCCCGCCGGCCGTTGGGGGCAGCCGGAGGATCTTAAGGGCATCGTCGTCTTCCTGGCCTCGCCCGCGTCGGGCTACATGCACGGCACGATCGTGACCGTCGACGGCGGCTGGATGGCACGGTGAAGTGGATAGTCGGGTTGCTGTTCCAAAGCGGCTGAATCTGGCACATCCTCGTTTAACCCCAAGCCCAACGGGCTGGGCGTCTGCACGCCATGCTGCCCGCTGTGGGCCTACGGTAAGCGATCCTGTCGAACCAAACAACTGCCCACGGTGGGGCCTTCCGCCTTGCAAAATCCTGCGAACCTGTAAAATGGGGGTATGCTGATCCCGCAGTTTTCCATCCGCTGGCTCTTCGCCATCACCGCGGTCGCGGCCGTGATCTTCTCGATCGTCGCGCTGGGCGTACGCGGAAACCATTGGGCGGCGGCCGTGTCGGCGGGTCTGCTGGCCCTGGCAGTCCTGGTGATTCTCTACGGACTGCTCTTTTTCATCGTGTGGTTATTCTCGGTCGCGATGGCACGGCGAGGGCCGCGAGGCGTTTCGCCCTTTGCACCCGCGCCGGCGGCCGGCAAGACCGAGACTCCGGCAACCCCGATCGTCCTGGAATGAATTCTCTCGCGGTTCTTTGACCTCTCGACACGGACGCAGCCATGTCCTCACCGCCAAGGCGAATCGGCAGTTGCCGCCGGATGGCCAGATGGATCGCCGTGCTGTCGGCTGCCTGGATCGCTGGCTCCGGCAGTGCGGCCATCGGCGGCCAGATCCACCGCAACGCGGGCGCGGGGCTGGCAATGACCATCGACACGCGGTGGTTTCTCGGGCCCGGTTACCGCCCGATCCCCATCGAGGTCCGATCGGCCACGCCGCAGAACGCCGACCGGACGCTCACGGTTGAGTTTCTTTCACGAGGCCCCGGGCCGGCCAACAACTACTGCGTCAGTACGGTGCAGGACATTGAAGTCCCAGCCGGGGCCGGACAGGTTCGCGCCGTTCTCCGCGTTCCCCAGTCCCTTGGCAACGAGTATCGCATCCTCGTGAGCGAGGACGGGCTCTTGATTCGCAGCCTCTCGGTGGCAGGCATGACGGATACCGACGCCAACCCCGGCGCTCACCAGGGGCTCCCCAAAGTCCTTGCCGTTGCCCAGACACCAACCGGTACGCAAAGTCTCATCGCTGCGTTGACCGAGGGCATCGGCGTTGCTCCTCAGGTCGCCGGCATGCTGCCCCCCTTCGACGCCGAGCTTGCCGCGCGCACCTTTCCGGCCGGTGAACTGCTTCCAAGCTGGCTCGACTACTCCAACCTGGACGCGATCTGCCTCTCGCTCGACGAGTTGCAGGCCGTTCGCAACACCCCCGCGGGCCAGGCCATCTTGCGGTGGACACGCGCCGGCGGAAATCTCCTCGTCTACGCCGTTGAGCGAGATTGGCAA
The DNA here is from genome assembly GCA_013360685.1 of Pirellulales bacterium. Lineage (GTDB taxonomy): Bacteria > Planctomycetota > Planctomycetia > Pirellulales > Thermoguttaceae > JABWBD01. The sequence continues at coordinate 992 of JABWBD010000078.1, read as the reverse complement.
CGGCTGCCGGAACTGGAAGAAATCCTCGGACTGCCGCAGTCGAAACCCGCGACGAATGCCGGCGCGCAGCCTTCCGGCTGGACCACCCCGGACAAGAAACTCTACGGCGAACCGCTCAAGGGCTTCGTATCGGACGAAAGCTACGGCTATTACCGTGCCGCCGCGGCCGAGCCCGCAGCCGAGAAGAAGCCGGAGCCTCCGCCGGTCCCGGACCGCGCGCCGTTCCTTTACCGCGACTACGGCATGGGAACGGTCGTGGCCCTGGCCCCCTCGGATCCATACGCCGACAGCGGACACGACTGGCGGTGGTTGTGCAATTCTCTGGGATCGGAGCGTCTCATGTGGTCTCAGCGCCATGGCGTTTCCATGGCCCGCGAAAACGCCGATTTCTGGAACTTCCTGATCCCGGGCGTCGGCCTGCCGCCGGTGAACGCCTTCCGCGTACTGATCACGCTCTTCGTCGTGATCATCGGGCCGGTGAACTACTTCCTCTTGCGGCGTTGGGGAAAACTGCACCTGCTGCTGGTCATTGTGCCTGCTAGCGCCGCCCTGGTCACACTGGCCCTGTTCGGCCACGCCCTGATCGCCGACGGCCTGGGAACCCGGGTCCGCGTCCGCAGCTTCACCCGCATCGACCAGCGCCGCGGCGAGGCGATCTGCTGGTCGCGCCTGTCGTACTACGCCGGATTGGCGCCTCGCGGCGGGCTGACGTTTTCCGACGACATCGCCGCCATTCCGATCGAATACGAGCCGCCCGATGCCGGCGCTCGCGGCCGGGACGTTCTCTGGGAAGCCCGGCAACACCTCACCCGCGGCTGGCTACGCGCCAGAACGCCCACCCAGTTCATCACCGTCCGCGCCCGCCAGTCCGACTATGGCCTCAGCATCCGCCCTTCACCGGAGCATCCCGACTCGCTCGTGGTCGAGAACCGCCTCGGCACCCGCATCCAGGAGCTTGTAGTCCGCGGCAGCGACGGCCGGTACTTCGCGGC
>JABWBD010000494.1 GCA_013360685.1 Pirellulales bacterium | reverse complement strand
AGACGCGAAACTCAACCTCGGCACCAGCGGCGGCCCGTTGCTGAACCTCAAGGGGGAAATGGTCGGCCTGACTACGTCTCTGGCGGCGACCGCCGGGTACGAGCAGGCGGCAGGCTACGCCTACCCGGTCGACGAGACCTTTCGCCGGATCGTCGAGCAGCTCAGCCAGGGACGCGAGGTGGAGTACGGCTATCTCGGCATTCAGCCGGCGAACCTACTGGCGGAGGAGGTCCTGCGAGGGCTCCGCGGTGTGAGGGTCGAGCGCATCGTGCCCGGCACTCCCGCGGATCGTTACGGACTCAAAGAGGGCGACGTGATCACTCGCGTCAACAGCGCCACGGTCCACGATGCCGACAGCCTGGTCCTGGAAGTAGGCCGGTTGCCGGTCGACTCCACGGTCCGGCTCGACGTCGTTCGCGATTCCCGCCCGCGAGACGTGAACGTGGTGCTTACCAAGTATCCCGTGCGCGGGGCGAAAGTCGTTACCGTGCCGTCGCCCGCATGGCGAGGAATGCGGATCGACTACGCCTCGGTCGGCGCCGAGGCGAAACCGCCTGCGCGACCGGTTCCCGCCTCTTTTGACGAGGGGGTGCTCGTTACTGAAGTCGAGGAAGGGACCCCGGCTTGGCAGGCAGGACTTCGGTCTGGAATGCTCGTCAGTCACGTCGACCAGACGGCGGTTCGCACACCCAAGGATTTCCGCTCGGCGGTGGCCAGCAAAGCCGGCACCGTGCAACTTCGTTTGGCCGGCGATGGGCGAACCGGCGCTTTGATCGCCATCGCTCCGGGGTCGTAGTGGAGCTGTTCACTCCCCCGCCGAACCGGTATCATGTGGGATTCGTCTCCACTGTTTCCCTTCTGGCTGTAGGCTGGGACCGCGATGAAATCTGACGAACTGCGTGAAAAATACTTGAGCTTTTTTGAAACGAAGGGATGCGTGCGGCGTCCAAGCGACGTGCTTGTCCCCCGCTGGGACCCCTCCGTTCTCTTTACGCCGGCCGGCATGAACCAATTCAAGGACCACTTCCTCGGCCGCTGCAAGCTGGAGTTCACTCGCGCTACGACGTGCCAGAAATCCCTGCGGACGGGCGACATCGACAACGTCGGCCGGACCGCCTACCACCACACGTTTTTTGAGATGCTCGGCAATTTCAGCTTCGGCGACTACTTCAAGCGCGAAGCGATCCACTGGGCCTGGGAGTTTCTGACCGCCAAAAAGTGGCTCGGCCTCGACCCGGCCCAGCTCTCCGCCACGGTCTACCTCGACGATGACGAGGCGGCCGCGATCTGGCTCGACGAGATCAAACTGCCGCCCGAGCGGCTCCAGCGGCTCGGCGAAGACGAGAATTTCTGGCCCGCCAATGCCCCCAGCCAGGGGCCGGACGGCGTCTGCGGCCCGTGCAGCGAGATCTACTATCACAGCCGCTTCGGCGCCGTGGAGATCTGGAACCTGGTGTTCACCCAGTTCAACCGCGTCGGCGATCCCCCCAACAACCTCCGCCCGCTGCCAAGCAAGAACATCGACACCGGCATGGGCTTGGAGCGGACCGCCGCGTCGCTGCAAGACGTCGAGTCGAACTTCCATATCGACATCCTCCGGCCGATCGTGGAAGCGGCTGCCGAGGTCTGCGGCATCCGGTATGAACCCCAGACCGAGAACGGCCGGCGCCTCCGCCGAATCACCGACCATGTCCGCGCTTGCACCTTCGCCGTCCACGAAAACGTGCAACCAGGACCAAAAAAGCAGGGATATGTGATCAAACGCCTCCTCCGGCGCGCCGTGCTCGACGGCCACCAGATCGGCCTCCACGATCCGTTCCTCCATAAGCTCGTCGGCAAGGTGGCGGAGATGATGAAGGGGCCGTATCCGGAGCTGGGTGAAACGGTCAAACGCGTCGCGGACGTGATCAAGGGGGAGGAGAGTAGTTTCCTTTCGACGATCGACGCCGGTTTGGACCGCATCCAGCGGCTCTTTGGCCAGATGAAATCCCAGGGCCGCGGCAAGGTCTCCGGCGACGAGGCCGCGGAAATGTACCAGACCTACGGGTTTCCGCCCGAACTGTTCGAGACTCTGGCCGCGGAGCACAACCTCACCTTCGACTGGCAGGGCTACGCCCGCGCCATGCAACAGCACGGCATCGACTCGGGCGGCGGGCGCAAGATCGAGGTCTTCAAACGCGACCCGCTGGAAGGCATCAAGAAAGTGATGCACGGCACCGAGTTCCTCGGCTACCAGACCTGCGAGGTCGACGGCGCCAAGGTGGTCGGAATTGTGGCCGCCAGAATGCCGTGCGACAAAGTCGAGGAAATCAATCACGAGCATCCGGTGGACGTGGTCCTCGACAAATCGCCCTTCTACGGCGAAAAAGGCGGCCAGGTCGGCGACGTCGGCGAACTGGCCGGAGACGGGTTCCGTTTTGAAGTGATCGACACCCAGGTCGACGGCAACTTCGTCCTCCACCGCGGGCACCTGCGCGAAGGCGAGATCGCGCTGGACGACGTGGTCACGGCGCGCGTCGATATCGAGCGCCGCCAGGGCATTCGGCGGGCCCACTCCGCAACACACCTGTTGCACTACGCGCTACAGAAGCACCTCGGCCGGCACGCCCAGCAGCAGGGCTCGAAGGTCGACAACGATCTGCTGCGGTTCGACTTTTCCAACCCCAGTGCCGTGGGCGCCGAGAAACTCGCGGTGATTGAACGTGAAGTCAACGCGAAGGTCCTCGAAGGCCGTCCCATCGCCTGGACAGACATGCCGCTCGCCCAGGCCCGCTCGACCGGCGCCATGATGCTCTTCGGTGAAAAGTATCCCGATGTCGTCCGTGTCGTATCGGTCGGCGACTTCAGCAAAGAACTCTGCGGGGGCACCCACCTCGACAACACCGGCCAGGTCGGATTGTTCAAGATCATCGGCGAGGAGAGCGTGTCGGCCGGCATTCGCCGCATAACTGCCCTGACGGGAGCGGCGGCGATGGAGCATGTCTGCCGCAATGAGGCGGCTCTGGCGAAAGCTGCGGCCATCCTCCGCGTGCCGCCCGCGGAGGTGCCCGACCGTGTCGAGGCATTGGCCAAGGAAGTCCGGCAGCTCAAGAAACAAGCCCACGCCGCTCCTCGCGCCGAGGCCGTTTCCGCGGAAAAACTGCTGGGCGAGGCCGTGAAGGTCGCGGGCACGCATGTGGTCGTCAGCGAGGTGCCCGGCGGCGACCCCAACAGCCTCCGCGAACTGATCGACCAGCTCCGCCGCAAGGCCTCGCCCATGGCCGCTTTGTTGGCCAGCCGCCAGGACGAGGGCCGGGTGCTCCTCATCGCCGGCCTCAGCCGCGACTTGACGCAAAAGGGCCTGGATGCCGTCCAGTGGGTCCGGGCGGCAGCCAAGTTGGTCGAAGGCGGCGGTGGCGGCAGGCCCGACATGGCGCAAGCCGGCGGCAAGGACGCGGAGAAACTTCCCGATGCGTTGAAAGTGGCGATGGCCAGCATCGAAAAGATGCTGGGTGTTTGACGAAGGACCCGGATCCTCGTGCCCACGTTCCGCCTGGGCACGCACTATGTCAAACTCGTGCCCAGGCTCCGTCCTTGTCATTACCCACAACTTGTATACCGTCACGCCTGCGTGGTACGGCCATTCATGGCCGTTTTTCCGCCACAGGCGGTTGAGGCCCGCCGTTTACGGCGGGCTGCGTCGAGCAACCGCACGTCGCCGCCAGAGGCGGCGGTGGCCGGGGCGTCTGGCGGCGACGACGGAGTATGGACGGGGCACGGTCGGGCAAACCCCTGCTAACCCGGATTATTCAGGACCCGCGGCGAGTGCGGCGCAGGCAGCGCCATCGAAACCCGAAGCGTAAGCGAGGCTAAGTCCTTCCGCAGTCCTCGCTTACGCTTCGGGTTGCGATGGGATCGTGAATAATCCCTGTTCAACTCGAACTTCAGATCCCCCTGCGCCGGAACCGTTGCGCGAGTTCGGCGGCGGTGATGCCGCGGATGAGGAGGGTGCTCTTGGGGGTGCCCCGTCGGCTATTTCGAATTGAGCTGGAAATCCTGCGATCCGCCGCCGCCGGGGACGGTCGCTTTCAAAGTCGACTTCTGATATTCCGAGTATCGCGGCGGAATGCTCTCGGTGGCTTTGTCTTCGACCATCAGTTGCATGGGTGACCGGTCCGGTCCCGCCACCGCCACCGTTCCATCGGGTTTGACCAGGCGGCTGATGACCACTTTGTACTCGCCCGGCTTGGCCCCCGCGGCACCCGCATGACCGCTCTTCAGTTCATACTTCCCCGACGCATCGGTCGTCGCGACGGCGGGCTCCGACTCGCCGGAGAGAGGAATGAACTTCACCTGGGCGTTTTCCACCGGTTCGCCGTCGAGCGTCACCGTGCCGCTAAACGGCACCTGACCGCTGGTGGCGGGCGCGTCAGGGCCGCCGCAGCCGCCCACGACCAAGAGCAGAACCAAGAAAATCTCTCGACCAACCGCATGAGCGTGCATATCAACGATCTCCTTTTGTCGAGTGAGCCGCGCAGACCCACCGGTGCCGTGCGGTGGCCTGCGGTCCGTGCGAATCGTAACATCCAAAAAGCAGCCAGGCGGCGGGGCGGACCCTCGCGGGCCGCCCGCCGCGTAACCGTTCACAGGCCAGGGACCGGCTCGTTTTCCGGCACCCAAAATGCGCCCGTCCCTTTGCCGGCGTTGGCCGTCGCCTTCCAAAAGCCCCTCGGCACGCCAGCCGCCTACATATCAGAAGCTGCCGATCGGTTGACCATCCGTGATGTACGCGAGTCGGGTGAGGATCGAGAATTCGGTCGTTTGGGAAATAAATCGCACCGAGGCATCGCCCAGCGCGAAATGGGCGCCGCCGGGGTGCAGGCTGCCGGTCGTCCCCCAGTTGCCCAACCGCCCGACCTTCTTCGTGGCCGGATCGAAACCATACATCCAGTCGTTGATGCCGCGGGCCTGGCCGTGGTCTTGTGCCAGATCGTGTCCGGTCTGCACCCATCCGCGATGGCCCCAGGCCGTTCCATTGCCGTTGTACACGAGTCGAGTGGTCTCCGCCAGCATCACCGAGTTGGCGGTGCCGTCCTTCACGTCGTTGAGCGAGGAGTAGCTGTTGATGCCGAACATCCGCCTCCTG
>JABWBD010000493.1 GCA_013360685.1 Pirellulales bacterium | reverse complement strand
GGACCGGGCTGACCAACGGCGAGCGGTTCGCGCCGGAAGAAACCTTGACCATCGAGGCCGAGGTGGACGCCGCGACCGGGCAGTTGCTGGTCCGCGCGACGGGCGCCAGTCCGGCGGGCGGAGTGGCAGGGCTGCAGGTGCCCCTGGTGAACCTGCACGCCGAGCACCGGTTGTACGTCGCGTCGTTCGGCGGACTTTATTATGACCGCACGATGGACCCGGCCCTGATCTCGCTCGGCCACGCACCTTTTTGGGAAGCCCCCGTGGTCGGCGTGGAAGGGCCCCGAGGAAGCCTTGGGCTGTGGGTGGAAGACGCCGAGTTCCACCCGCATTTTGCCTTCCTCAGCTACAGCGGCCGCAGCTTCTCCGCGGCCATCGAGTATCTCAACCTGATGCCGTTCGACAAGCTCAAAGAAACGCGTTCGTTCACCTGGCGGTTGGACGCGTTTGCGGGCGGCTGGGTCGAAGCGATGACGCCCTATCGCGACTGGTACGCGCGGCAGTTTGCTCCGGAACTCAAGCTGCGCGCGGCGACCACGTGGGCCGACAAGATCCAGGTGGTCATCGACCACGCCGATCACACGGACGAAACCTACCGGCAGGTCGCGGACCTGTTCGGCCCGGAAACGGTCCTCTTCCACGACTGGAACGCGCGGGCGCCGGCGTTCGACCACGACTTGCCCGACTGGACGCCCCGGGCGGGCTACATGGACCAGGTGAAGCGCCTCCACGAGCACGGCTTTCGCGCGATGGCCTATGTGAACACCTATTGCGTGAACTACAACTCGCCCGTCTTCCGCCGCGACCACATCGAGCGGTTCGGGCTGACGCGCAAGATGCAGATGGGCCGGTACGCGGCGTCGAGCGACAGCTTCCAGACTGCCAAGGACGGGCAACTGCTCTACCTGGATCCGCTCTCGGCCGAGTGGCGCCGCTACCACACCGACATGATGATCCGCTGGCGCGAGGAGACGGGCACCGACGCCAACTACGAGGACGTGGCCGGCACGGCAGGCGACTTCGGCAACGGCGTGGTGGAGGGCAAGTTCGCCGCGCAGGGAGGCGTGGAGCAGTTTCGCGAACTCTTGCGCCGCAACCCGACGGTTCCCATGGCTTCCGAATACGCGCCGGCCGACGTCGCCTTTGCCGTGCGGTGGCCGCTCCGCTACCAGCAGGTTTGGGGCGGGGAGAAGACCCGCATCTGGTGGATGCAGCACATGCGGCCCGTGTCGGCGTATCTCTTCGGTCCGCTCCAGCGGCCGTGGATTCCGGTGATCCGGGCCGAGAGCGAGTTGGCCCGGCACGTGGTCGTTGCATGCTCCGACGCGCTGGGCGGCATGGGGCAGTGCGCGGCAACGGCGGCGGAGTTTCAGGCCACCGGAGGCATGACGGCCCACATGCGGCAGCGGGCCGCGCTGTTCGCCCGGCAGCAACTCGAACCTTGCTTTGAGCTCGGCCGGGCGGCGCCGGAACTGGCCTGCACCTACCGCGACTCGCAGGGGGGCCTCTACCGGTACTTCGCCGAAGCCAACGTGCAACAGATGGTCGGCCCCGACGGCCGGCCGCTCTATCAGCGAGTGATGGGCTCGCGCGAGTTGAAAACGCCGTTGACTCTGCCGGGCTGGCCCGCGCTCGTTGAGGGCCGCCTCTTCGGGCTCGACCCGGAGGCCCACTACGCCCTCATGCCCGGGCCGGCCGAAGCGCCGCGCGTGCAGGTTCACGAACTCCCGGAGAACGCCAAGATCATCCGCTGCGAGAGCACAGCGGAGCGGACCATTCTGTCGCTGGCGGCGGTCGATCCGCAGGGGCCGCGTAGCGGCCAGGTCAGGCTATCGGCTCCGGCCGGCGTTTCGGCCGTCGTCCTCAACGATCGGCCGGTCGGCGCGCCGGGCACAGCAACGACCTACGACGTCGAACTGCCTGCCACGTTCGCGTTGTTCGTCGGCAGGCCCGGCGTGGGCAAGAACGGCCAGCCGCTGGGCGACGGCCAGGAGCAGGGCCGCTACATTACCCTGGCGACTGGTTTGGAGCGAGGCGGCCGGTACTCGATTCCGCATCGCGCCGGGCTGCCGATCCCCGGCGTGAAGCAGCCGCCCACGGCGCTGTTTCTCAACGGGGGCTCGGAGTGCGAACTGGCGCTGGATTATGCGACCACGGTTCCGGAGCAGGCGGCGCTGGAGGTCTACGTCCGCAATCGCCAGTTCCGCTATGGAAACGGCGCCGTCGCGCGGCTCTATCTGAACGGCCGCGTCGTGCGCGAGCTTGATTTCGGTCCGCGCGACGGGGTCTGGGACACCGACGTCCACCTCTGGCACATCCCGCTCGGCCGCTTTGCGGGCCAACCGCTGGCGGTGACGATCGCCTCGGACGCCAAGACCGAGAACAACGCCGATTCGCTCTGGTGGACCGCCCCCGCGCTGGTTGCCGACCCGGAACAGAAAGAGAGATTCGTGCGCGTGACGGAGGCGGGGGAGGTCCCGGAGGGCGGGGCGGGGCGGTGAGCTGGTAGCGCACCGCGGGTCAATGGGGTATAATTTCACCTGACGCTCGTGCCTCCTTGTGGAACTACGAACGGCGGTGTTGGGACTGAAGGGCAATCCAGCACCAAAACAGAAAGGACGGTCCACGAATGACACGGATTACGCTGGACGCGGAACTGGCCAGTCGATTGGGAGATTTGTTTCAGACTGTGGAGCTCTGTGATCCTTCCGGCCGAGTCCTGGGCCGCTTCGTGCCCGCCGCGGATCCAACGGAGTGCGAAGCGATGAGTCCCGAGGCTTCCGAGGATGAATTGGACCGCAGGGAACGATCGGGGGAAAAGCGTTATTCCACGAGGGAGGTTGTCGCTCGCTTGGAGAGACTTTAAACGAAGATGAACCGAGTTCGCGTAACAGCCTTGTGTCTTCTGTCCACCCTTGCGGCCGGCGATTGTCTCGGGGCTGACTGGCCGGCGTGGCGCGGCCCGCTGGGCAACGGCGTTTCGGAGGAGACGAATCTGCCGACGCATTGGAGCCCGACCGAGAATGTCAAGTGGCGCGCCGCGCTGCCCGAGCCGGGCAACTCGACGCCGATTGTCTGCAAGGGCCGGGTGTTTGTGACCCAGGCGGTCGGCAAGCAGCGGACGCTGATGTGCTTCGACCGCGGCGACGGCAGTCTGCTCTGGCAACGGGGCGTCACCGCGCAGTTCGCCGATGACCCGACCCACCCGACCAATCCCTACTGCTCCGCATCGCCTATGACGGACGGCCAGCACGTGATCGCCTGGTTCGGGTCCGACGGGCTGCACGCTTACGATTTCGCGGGCCGGAAGCTCTGGAGTCGCGACCTCGGCGTGCAACGGCACATCTGGGGTTACGGCGCCTCGCCCGTAATTCATGGCGATCTCTGCTTCCTGAACTTCGGCCCCGGCGAGCGCTCGTGCCTCGTGGCGGTCGATAAGGAGACCGGCAGGACCGTCTGGCAACGGGACGAGGAAACCGGCTACGGCAAACCGGCGACCTCCGATGTCCGGGGCAGCACGCAGGACACCGTCGCCACGTATATCGGCTCGTGGAGCACGCCCGTGTTGATGGCGGTCGACGGCCGCGAGCAGTTGCTCTTGAGTTGGCCGCGGCGTCTGGCCGCTTACGACCCGAAGAGCGGCCGCGAGCTTTGGACCTGTGCCGGATTGAACCCGCTGGTCTACACGTCGCCGATTCCTAGCGGCGACACGATCGTGGCGATGGGGGGTTTTAACGGCATGAGCTTCGCCGTGCGGGGCGGCGGCAGCGGCGATGTGACCGGGTCGCACCGCCTCTGGCACCACGCGCGTACGAAGCAGCGGATCGGCTCCGGAGTGATCCACCACGGACACATCTACATCCACAACGACCCCGGCGTGGCGGAGTGCTTCGAGCTGGCTAGCGGCAAGCTCGTCTGGGAAGAGCGACTCCAGGGGCCGGGCAAGACCGGCCAGAACTGGTCGTCGGTGATGCTGGCCGGCGGCAACTGCTATACGATCACCCAGGGCGGCGATTGCTTCGTATTCAAGGCCAGTCCGAAGTTTGAACTCGTCGCCGTGAACTCGCTGGGCCAGCGGAGCAATTCCTCGATCGCCGCCTCCAACGGCGACTTGTTCATCCGCACACACGCGGCCCTGTGGTGCATCGGAGGGAAGCAGTAAAGCTTCTGGTCTAGTCTTTTCCTTCAGCAGCCCGTTTGAGGGTAATCAACATCCGGCCATCGCCCGCGCGGGACTCGAGGCGATCGGGCGCGGGGGCGTCTGCCTTGGGCGTCAGGCAGAGGACCAGCTCATCTTCCTGCACGGTGTAGGCCCAGTTCAAGGGTGTCAGCATCGTGCCCGTTCGCGCGTATAGGGTAAGGGTCTTGGGAACTTCGCAACCCCCAAACCGGTAGGAGCCGACCAGTTTCCGAGTGTTCTCCGCCAAGGTGAACTCGCTGGCGGTGACGGTGAAGCTGGTGCTTTCAGGGCTCGCCATCGGCTTGCCGTCGAGTTGCCCGGCGACCACTTTCCAGCTTCCCAGCAGCTTTGCACGCGCGCCGGGGGATGGATCGTTCTTTTCTTCGCGCGTAATGCGGCGGAACTCGAAGAAGTCGAAAACGGCATCGACGCCGCCGAGGCGGCTGGAGCTGCCGTTCTTGGCCAACAGTCCGACCTGCTTGGGCGGGGCGGTGCCCCAGGCGACGTCCGCGTAAACGTGAAAGGTCTTGCCGTCGTCGCTGCTGGAACACTCATAAACATTGCCCCGCTTGACGAGTCGCAGCCAGACTCGCTCGGGACTGAGCGGCACCCAAAACTTCGTGATCGTCGACTGGCCTTGCGTCTCGGCAAGCGCGTTCACGATGGATTGGCCCGGGATCGAGAATTCGCACACGAGCTTGAGATAGTTGTCGTCGTCGTTGTAGACAATGAGGCCCGCCTGCTGCCAATTCGACATGGGGCGGAATCCTTCGAGGCAGGTGGTTACGACGAAGTCCGGCTCGTCCCGCTGCGGTACATCGAGGAGAAACAGGTTCTTGGCAAGCGGGGCCGGCCCCGCCCTGTGGATCGACCCGTGCTGCGTCGTGATGGTCAGCTTACCGGGGTTTTTCGTCAACGACTGATGGTCAGCATCGGGACGAAGCGGTTTC
>JABWBD010000077.1 GCA_013360685.1 Pirellulales bacterium | reverse complement strand
GCAGCCGCCTTGGCCGCCCAACAGAACACGACACCGCTGGCCGTCCCGATCGACGAACTCAAGGCGTTCCTGCGCCGGCACAAGGCGATCGTGCCGGCGAGGGGGGCAGGGTGACTGGGCGACGGGGCGATGGAGTGTTGGAGGGTTGGAATGTTGGAATGTTGGAATGTTGGAGGCGACAGCACGCTCTTCGACCTCAAGCCTGCTCCAGCATTCCAGTCGTCCAGTATTCCATCCTCTCTATACTGCGTGCGGTCAGGTTTGTCCGATCGTAAAACGGAATTCACTCCGTTCCTCTTCGAACGGATTGAAATCCGTTTTACGACAAATCCGGCCGTGGCCGGTATATATTCCAATACTCCATTCATCCATCAATCCACGGGCCGGTCCGCGCTCGCCGCGTCCACGGCACGGAGGCTGAGGCCCTTGAACTCCATGACCTGCTCTCCGGGGCAGGAAAGGGCCCGGATCGAAAGCGTGGTTTGGCCCGCCGGCAGGTTGAGTTGGCCGAGCGGAAGGCAGCCCCAGGGACGGTTGATGTATCTCCGGCGTCCCTCCTCGTCGCGATGAGGCAAGCTCACCGCCGGCGCCTCCGCCGCGCACACGGTCGCGTCCAACGACGCCGCCCCGGCGCTCACTCGGATCTTCGACCCCGCATCCTGTTTCGGGCAAGCGTACCTCAGTTCCAGATCGTACTGGCCGGCTTTGACCACGTCGATCTCGAACCAGATTTTGCCGGCCGTGCCGGACCAGCCGGTAAGCCAATCGTGGGCGAACCCGGGTCCGCAGGCGAACCGCGGGCCGTCGCTGAAATACGCCTGCGGGGCGTGGAGCGTTACCGGGTTCTCCTCGGTGTATCCCATCGGGACGGGAAACCGCCGCAGCCCATCGCGTGAAACGTCGTCGAACCATGCCTCGTAGAGGCGGCCCAGCCGGGCGGCCTCCTCGGGCTGCTCCTGGGCCAGGTTGCGGGTTTCGCCCGGATCGGCCTGGATGTCGTAAAGCTGCCAGGGCGACGCGCTCGCGTCGTTCTCCTTGGCCCGCGATCCGCCCCCCGGCCCGCGGATTTCACGGACGAGGCGGTAGCGCTGCGTGCGGACCGCGCCGGGATAGCGATTCGTCTCCGAAATCGGGTTGTGGGTGAAGAGGGCCCGCTCGGGCCAGCCGCTCTCGCGCCCTTCCAGGAGCGGCCGCAGGCTGATTCCGTCAATCGGCGGACCGGCCGGCGCCGGTGTCCGGCAGAGGTCGAGCAGGGTCGGATAGAGGTCGATGTGCGACGCAATCTGCCGCACCGTCCGCGGCTGCGTCAGCCCCTTCGGCCAGCAGACCACCAGAGGCACCCGGCAGCCGCCTTCGTGCACGCTCGTCTTTCCCCCGCGCATGCCGGCATTGAACAGCTTGACGCCGGCCGTGCCGCCGTTGTCGGTGAGAAACACGACGATCGTATCGTCGGCCAGGCCAAGTTCGTCGAGCGTGTCCAGGAGTCGCCCGACGTTGTCGTCGATGTTCTCACACATCCCATAGAAAGCGGCCACGGCGTCGTCCAGGCCGCTTGCCTTGAACCTGTCGAAGAAGCGGTCGGGGACCTGGTAGGGCGAGTGTGGGGCATTGTAGGCAACGTAACAGAAAAACGGAGCATCGCGGTTCGCTCGCAGGAAGCGGGTCGCCTCGTCGGTGAGCACGTCGGTGATGTAGCCGCGCGTCGGCCCCGGCTGGGCGCCTCGGATCAGCTCGGTGTCGAAGTAGTTGTTGATATGACCGTTGTGAAAGCCGAAGAAGGCATCGAATCCCTGGCCCGGCGGCGTATAGGGATACTGCTCGCCGTTGTGCCACTTGCCGATGCACGCGGTCCGGTAGCCGGCGGCCCGAAAAGCCTCGGCGAGCGTCACCTCTTCCGATCGCATGGTCTCCTTGCTGTGGGTCACGCCCCAGACACCGCACCGGAGCGGATACCGGCCGGTCAACAGCGCCGCGCGCGTCGGCGCGCAGAAGGAGTTCACGTAGAACCGCTCGAACTGGACGCCCGCCCGGGCAAGCTTGTCGACGCGGGGCGTCTGCAAGTACGGATTGCCGTGCAGGCTGAAATCGCCGTAGCCCTGGTCGTCGGTGACGATCAACAGGACATTGGGTCTTTTTTCGGTCTCCGCGGCAGCACGTTCGGCCGCGAGCGCGGCAGTGCCAGCCGAAGACAGGACGCCTGCCGCAGACAGCACAAGGCAGGCACAGCCGAGAGTTCGCGCCGATAAGCCCATGACAGGATCTCCCATTCGCGTTACTGGAAAGCGTCGATCTCGGCGCGTGTGGGAAGCGACGGCTGGGCGCCGGGACGCGTGACTGCGATGGCGGCCGCGCGCGTGGCCCAGCGGACTGCTTCGAGCAGGGTGCGGCCTTCGGAAATCGCAACGGCCAAGGCGCCGTTGAAGGCGTCGCCCGCCGCCGTGGTATCGACCGCCTCGACGCGGTGGCCTTCGACCGCAACCGCGTCCTGGGAGACGAGCATGCACCCGCGCGGACCAAGCGTGATCACGCAATCCCGGCAGCCCATCGCCTGGAGCCTCCTGGCGGCAGCTTCGATTCCCGAGGGATCCGAGCGGGCCACTCCGGTCAGCGCCGACGCCTCGCCTTCGTTGGGCGTGAGGATGTCCACGTGCCGCAGGATATCGGCGTGGTGGAGATCCTCGTGCGCCGGCGCCGGGTTCAGGATGGTCTTCAGCCCCGCCGCCTTGGCACGTGCGAGTCCCCGAGCGACCGTGTCCAAGGGAGATTCGAGACAGGTCAAGAAGACTCTTGCAGCTCGGAATACTTCGTCGGGCACGGCATCGACGTCGGCGGGGGTCAAGCGCAGGTTCGCGCCCGATGCGACGCTGATCATGTTCTCGCCGTTGGAATCCACGAGGATCAGGGCCACGCCCGTCGCTTCCCCGGGCACGGTATTGACGAAGCGGCAGTCGAGGGCTTCACGCCGGAAATGGTCCAGGGCATGGCGGCCGAAGGCGTCGTCGCCGACGGCCCCGATGAGCATCACCGGCCCAGCGGCCGCGCGCGCGGCGGCGACGGCCTGGTTGGCCCCCTTTCCGCCATGGGCCTGGTAGAACCGGCCGCCGAGGACGGTTTCGCCCGGCGCGGGCAACCGCGGCCCGAGGACCACGAGGTCCGTATTCACCGAACCGAGAACGAGGATTGCCGGAGGCGCCATGGCTTACTTCCCGATGCAGAAGCGGCTGAAAATGCGGTCCAAAACATCCTCAGTGTAGACGGCGCCGACAACTTTGCCCAGCTCTTCCAAGGCCGCACGGACTTCGGCGGCCACCAGTTCCTCCGCGCACCCGGTACGGACGATTTCCACGGCGCGGTCCAGGCATTCGGCGGCGAACCGCAGCGACTCGCGGCAGCGGACCGCGGTCGCGGCCACGACATCCCCTTCAGATACACCGGCGTCGAGCACGGCAGCCCGAATTCGGTTCCTCAACGACGCGATGCCCTCGGCCGTCCGGATGCTGGTCCGCACCGCCGGCCCGGCGAAATCCGTTGCCTGGGGCAGATCGCACTTGGTCAGCACGAAGAGCGTCTGCTCACCCGTACTATCGAGCAATTCTCGCTCGCCGGACTCGAGCCGTCGCGTCCAATCGACGCAGAACAACCGTACGCGCGCCTGCCGGACCTGCTCGGTAGACGCTGCCTGGGCGGCGTCGGAAAGGTCGTGCTCTTCCGCGAAAGGCGCCGTCTCGATCCCGGCGGTGTCCGTGAGCAGGCAAGGGACGCCGCCTAAGTCCAGTTTCGCCGTGAGGTAGTCGCGCGTTGTGCCCGGCTGGTCCGAAATCAGGGCGCCCGCCTTGCCGGCCAGCGCGTTGAATAGGCTGCTCTTGCCCGTGTTGGGCCATCCGATCAGCGCAACGCGGACCACCTCGGACGTTTCGGACCGGGACTGCATCTGGTGGGCAAGCCGGGAGATCAAGGCGGCGGCTTCGGACAGATGGCGGGCCAGTTCGTCCGCCGTAATGAAGGGCAGATCCTCGTCGGCGAAATCGAACCCCGCCTCCAAATGGGCCAGCAGATCGAGCAGTTGGTCGCGGAGCCGGTGCAAGGGGCCGGCCAGTCCACCGGCGAGTTGGGCCAGAGCGGCGTCGAACTGCCGCGAGTCGGCGGCGTCGATCACGCCGAGCACCGCCTCGGCCTGGGTCAGGTCGATGCGGCCGGCCAGGAAAGCGCGGAGGGTGAACTCGCCCGGTTCCGCCAGGCGAAAGCCGCCGGCCAAGAGCATGCGGAGAGCGGCGTCCAGGAGCGGCCGACTGCCGAGCGTGTGGATCTCCGCTGCGCGCTGCCCGGTGTAGCTCCGCCCGCCAGGCCAGACATAGAGGTCGCACGGCAGGAGGATCCGCGAATCGACCGCGAGCTGTCCGGACAGTACCGAGGGGATGCGAATATCCGCGAGATTCCGGCCTTCGTCGGCCCGGAAGCACAGTCGAAGATGATCGAGCACGTGCGGGCCGCTCAGCCGCAAGATCCCGCGTGCGGCTCCACCCAGCGGGGAAGCAATAGCAGCAATGCAGTCGTCGAGCGGATTGAGCATCGGAATTGTGCGGCCGCAAGGACAACGCGACCGTTACCGTCGCGGGCGGTCCTTCCGCTTTTTCCGGGGTGATGCACTGTCGCCGTTGGCGCCCCCGCGAAACAACGACTTGAGATCCAGCTTGTTCGGCTGGGACCGAGGACGGTCCTCCCGCGTGTTCGGTTCCGCGGACGCCGATTCCGCCGGGGCATGCTTGGGCAAGAATCGCCGCTCGGCAATTCCCCAGAGGCTCGAGGCGATGAAGTATAAGCACAGCCCGCTGGCCACCTTGAAGAACAAGACGCCCATGAAGATCATCATGAACTGCATAATCTTCTGTTGCATGGCGGCCTGTTCGTCGGCAGGCGGCGGCATGAATTTCTTCTGTTGCCAGAGAAAGAGCAGGATTGTGATGATCGGCAGCAGATTGAAGTAGGGGCCCAACCCCAGAAAGCCCGTGCCGTGCGCGACGAAGTCCGGCATGAAGCGGCTCCAGTTGAAGAACATGTCGGGAGCCGCCAGATTCGAGCACCACCGGACGCTTTCCGAGAATAAGGGGGCCTGGCGGAGTTCCACGTCGACCATGAGCGCCCGATACAAACCGATGAAGATCGGCAATTGCAGGAACATCACCAGACAGCCGCCCATCGGGTTGTAGTTGTGCTTGCGGAACAACTCCTGCTGCGCTTTGCTCCGCGCCTCGAGGTCTTTCTTGTGCTTTTCCTGGATTCGCTTGATCTCCGGCTGAAGTTCCTGCATCTTCTGGGCATTGAGCGCTTGCTTGATGCTCAGCGGGAACATGCACCCGCGAACCACCACGGTCAACAGGATGATCGCAATGCCGTAGTTGCGGACGACGCTGTAGAAGAGATGCAGCACCCAAAGCAGCGGCTCTGCGACCCACCAGAACCAACCATAGATGACGATGTCCTGGAGCCCGTACTGCGTCAGGAGCGGCGGGCGTTTCGGCCCGGCAAAAACCACGAAACTGTGGGAGACCGATTCCTCCGGCTTCAAGTCGTAGTCTTTGCTGGTAACCCGATACGAGGTGTTGACCAGGTTGGGCCGGTCTTGGTCCACGGGACCGACCCGCAACGGCTGCGACTGGCCGAACCAGACCTCATTAGGATTTTTCGTCTGCGGGATCATCACGGTGGCGAAGTACTGGGCATCGACCCCGATGAACGTCAGCGGCTCGGCTTGCCAGGGCGCGTCCGTTTCGCCTTCGGCAATCTTCGGCGCACCGATGAGTGAGGGAACGCGGCCGTCGAACGAGACTACGACGTCCCGCAATCCCACCGCGCCCCAGCTTCGGCCGATCTTGTTGGCGTACCAGTAGCCTTCCGTCGGCAAACCATTCGGGCCGTCCAATTGGTAGGCAACCTTGTGCTTTGCCTTGTCCTGGTTGCGGACCTGGATATCGAAGACGAGGTGATAGCCTTTGTAGTCCGGGTCGTGAATTTCGTTGGGGGGCACTTCCACCAGACGGTAGGTTTTCCGGACTTGCAGTCCCCATGCCGGCAAGGACCGACGGAAAACCACTTGCGACTGCGTCGCCGATTCCACCTCCCAGTTGCCGTTGCGGAGGTTGGTTCCCTTCAACTCCTGCCCGAGCTTAGGCCGTCCGCGGTCGCCTTTGGGCGCGTTTTGCTCCTCCTGGATGCCGGCCCGTTGAAGATCCTCGAGCTTCATCTCGTCAATGCGGCCCATCGTAAGCAGGAACGAATACGGGTCGCCGTCCTCGGGACGGACCACCTCCATAGGCCGGCGGCGGAGCGTCACCGGGACCGCGAGTTCCTTGCCGTTTCGGACAAGTTTCACGCTGACGACCTGCTCCGGCTCCGTCGCCTCCATTGCCTTTTTGAAAGACAAGAGCCCCGTGACCGGCGATTGGCCGATTGACTGGATCACGTCGCCGGGTTGGATGCCCGCCGCTTCGGCCGGGGTGCCGCGGCCGACGACTTGGACCACGGCCCCTGCTCCCCGCTTCTCCGACTCCATGATCACGTGGCCCATGTAGCCGCTGCGCCATTCCAGATCGCGGTACCGATCGCTGCTGAGCTCGATGCGAGCCACCGCCGCTCCACGATTGGTGAGGGTAACCAGCATCCGGTACGGGCTGGTCGGGTCGACGGAGCCGATCGTGAGCCACTGCTCCCGGGGCTCCGGGACCTCTTCCGGCGCTTCCGGCTTCTCCGTCGGTTTCTTGTCACTCAAATCGTCTTTGGGCGGCTGTTCCGCAAGCCCGTCTTTGGGCGGCTGCTGTTGATCGGGCTTCGGTGCTTCTTTCTTGGAGTCCCCAGCCGGATGTTGCGCAACCTCTTTGTTCTTGGCCGCGGGTTTCGGCGCCTGAGGCGGGTTCAGCCACATGTTGAGGGTGAGAACCAAGAACGAAATCGCCAGGAAGAGGGCATAACGGCCCCACATTCCTTGCGGACGATTGGATTCCATATCGGGAAGACCTTTGGTAAACCGGGTTGGAGCTGTGTCGGGGCAGGCGGGCACCGTCGGGAGGGACAGCAAGAATACGAACGTCCGATACCTTACTACGGTGTTATTGTCCCCGGTGGTCGGAATCTTGCAACGGCAACCGGGGAAATCTGCGAAACCCGCGATTTAGCCCACCGGGCGATGTTACAGTCCGCACTGTTGGGTGGGTCGGTACGCCCGGAGCTTGTCTGAAGACGGGTGATTACGCCCGAACGAAGTCTTGAAGCGGCCCTAGCGCCCGTCGCGGAGGCGATCGCCCAGGAAGTTGTCCAACTCGGGAATCTGGTAGATTTTCTGGATCGTCTGCTCAATGGGGTATTCGACGCGCCGGAATTCCACCACTTTCGGATCGTCGTCGAGGACCACATAACAAGCACGTGGGTCGCCGTCCCTCGGTTGGCCAACGGAGCCGACGTTGATCATCGCCTTCGAGGCGCCCATCCGGTAGTGGAAATCGATCTCGTCGGGGCTGGAAAAACTCAGATCCTCGCTGAAAACTCCGGGCACGTGGGTATGCCCCTGAAAGCAATACTGCCCGATCAGCGCAAAGATCTTCTCCATCTTGCGGCGGTTGTAGATGTCTTCGGGGAAAACATACTCGTTGAGCGGATTTCGGGCCGAGCCGTGCACGAACAGGAACGGCCCGTCCTGGTGATTGCGGGGCAGTTCACCGAGAAAGTCCCATCGCTGCTGGCCGTTGGAAAGATCGCCCGTGTTTTCCAATTGGTCGCGAGTCCAGAAAATGGCCCGTTCCGCACCGGTGTTGAACCCTTCGGGGTCGAAAAGGGCGCCCTGGTCGTGGTTGCCTAAGAGGCATACCTTGCACTTGGTCACCAGGTCGATGCACTCGCGGGGGTTCGGGCCGTACCCGATGATGTCGCCAAGGCAGTAGACCTCGCTGATCCCCTGCTGCCGGATATCGCCGAGCACGGCAGTCAAGGCTTCCAAGTTGCTGTGGATGTCGCTGATGACAGCTCGTTTCACAACGGTAGATTCTCCAGGGCTCGCGGCAGGGAATCCGCCGGCGGGATTTCGACAAAACCAAGTGCCGGAAGAAGACACACCCCTTCAGGGTCGCTGAGTCTATTCTTACCGATTGAGACGGTCAAGTCGAGGGGCGCTCTTGTGCCCTCACGATGAAACGGTCAAGCTTCAGAAGGCGTTTCCCGCGCGCGGCATGGCGCACCGGATATTCTCCCCTGTAAATCCGCGACCGTACGACCACACGCCAGTGGGGTAACCAGTGAAGATCCTTGCCCTGGAGACTACCGAACTAGCGGGAAGCCTCGCCGCAATGGACGGCGGTAAGCTATTGCTGGAATTGGCTTTAGATCACCAGAAGCAGAGCGCTTGCACTGTGGCTCCCGGAATCAGACAGCTCCTGGCGGACATTGGATGGAAGCCCCGCGATGTCGATCTGGTCGCGGTGACGGTCGGTCCGGGGTCGTTCACGGGGCTGCGTGTGGGTTTGGCGACCGCCAAGACGTTTGCCTACTGCGTCCAGGCGGGCATCTTGGGGGTCGGCACTCTGGAAACGGTCGCAGCGGCAGCACCCGACGAGGTAGCGCGGCTATCGATCGCCGTCGATGCGCAACGGGGGCAGGTTGTGGCGGGCGAGTTCTGCCGCGACGGCACCAGAGAGCTCGTGCCAACCGCGCCCGCCGAGCTACTCGATGCGGAGGCCTGGCTCAGTGGCCTGCCGGGCGAGGTTTGGGCGAGCGGCCCGGCTCTGCGACGCTATGCGGGCCGTGTGCCGTCTCACGCGAGACTGCTTCCGCGGGAATACTGGTCTCCATCGGCCGCTCAGGTTGCACGCCTCGCCGCACGCGACTGGGCCGCCGGCCGGCGGGACGATCTCTGGACGCTCCTGCCGATCTACTCGCGCCTGAGCGCCGCCGAGGAGAAATGGGATTCGCGGTAGAGGGCGATCAGTTCCGCCAGGTTGCACCGTGCGTAAGGTTCGTCGCAGGCGACGGTCCGTCGTCCTGCGTCGGCGAACCACATGTCAAGCGTTTCCGGCGAGAAGATCGCGTTATGGAGGTTGGAACTCATCGCCACCGGCCGCTTGATGATCTCGATCATGCGGGGCACGTCGATCTGGCCGTGGGCTTCGTGCAGTCGTTGGCTGAGGAGCTTGGCCCGGTCGCCGCCGGAGATGAGCACCGTATCCTCGGGAACGGGCGGGAGCAGCGGGTTTTGCTCACCTGGCCGGAGAACGGTCATCTGGCGCGCGTCGGAAGCCACCCCCGCCATGTTCCGCGATTTGTCGCTGATCACGTAATAGTATTCGCAGGTCCGCGGGCCCTTGCGGAAGATCTCCAGCGCCTCCTCGACGTTCGATGCCCGCTCCATGATGTCGCGCAGCAGAAGGCTCATGGGCACTCCGTCCCAGTCTCCCTCGCCGCGGCCGCCCATTTCGCCGATGGCCAGCCCTTTTTCGTTCATGCAGGTGACCGTGCCGATGAATCCGGCATAGCCCAGGCTCATCCAGGCGTTGCGCCCCTCGGGGATGAACACCTGTACGAGCGCGGAGGACTGCAGGTTGATGTCGCGGATATAGTCGAGCACGCGAGCATGCAGCACGCGGCCGTCCTTGGTCGCCGTGCCTCGCACCGCCACCCCGCTGCAATGGAACCGCTCGGGAAAGAGGTTGCCGTAGCGGCCGTCGCGCTGGGAAACGCCGGCGGCCCGGCTCAGGGCGTCGCACTCGCGGACAAATCGCTCGGGCACGTGCGGCCCGACCCGTTGTTCGATTTCCTTCATCCGGTCCATGAACCAGGTGCCGGAATTGACGCTGTCGGCCGCGCCCATCAGGTAAATCGTCCGTTCCATCAGGAAGCGGACTTTTTCCCCGAGCAGACTACCCTGCGCGGCGCCCATCTCCTCCGGCGAACCGGCCACGATGAGAATCGTCTTGCCCTGGGCCCGGCAGACCAGCCCGTGGCCGGCCGGGTCTTTCCCGACGATTTCGATTCTCTCATCGGCGCCGGCCCATCGCGCAATCGCGGCAATGCTCAGGACCAAGACGACAGCGACTTTGTATTGTCGTTTCACTGGGCATTCTCCATGGCAAAATTCAGCATGGCGGAAAACATCCGGTACAGGTCGTCCCGGTTGACCTCCTGGACCGGCAGACCGGCAGGCGGATCGTACAGGCCCGGATGGGCCACGGTGTTCATCTGCCAAGTGCGGAACCTGGCCGTGCCCTGGACCCCTCCGACGTCGAATTCGAGCGACTGTGGTGAGCGGCCATCCTTGTCCACAACCAATCGAACGGTTCCCGGATCGCCTTTCTTGGATCGAAGACCGAGCGTTCTGGGCCCTCCGGAATTGGGCTCCTCGGCGATCGTGACGAACTGTTCGACCACCTCGGGCGCCATCGTCACACCCGCCAGCGCGCCGGTGACCACCCTCGCTTTGACGCTGTACTCGGGGTTGACGTAGGCCAGCGGATTGGCCGCCGCCTTGTCGCTCTCGGCCGTTCCGACAAAGACGGCTTTTTTCGACGCCAGCCACGGGTCATCGCCGTGCCCCATGCCGATCTCGCCTACTTCGGGCAGCGTGGCCTGGAGCATGAAGCGATTGCCGCTTCCCCGAATCAGCCGCACTTTCGCGTCCAGCGTCTTTCCGTTCTGCCCGGCGGTCACCTCCAGATCGACGAAGTGGCAGTGTTCCGGTTTCGGTTCGATGGCCGCAAGCGTGTTGACCTGTTTCAAGAGGCCGACGACGATTTCCAGCGGCGTCTGCGCGCGGGGCTCCGCCGGGGTGGTTTCGGTTCCGGCAGGTAGATCGGCGGCAAAAAAGGCCACGGTGCTCTGCATGATCCGCGGCAGGGCCGCCATGGCCGTGTAGTGTCCCAGGCCGTCGAGCCAGATGATCTTGTCGGCGATTCCCAAGGCATCGGCAAGCTTCCTGGTGCACTCCGCCGGAATGACGTCGTCCTCCGCGGCGTTGATCATCAGCACCTTGCCGTCCGCAGCGCGGTCGCGGAGCTTGGAGGCGTGGTTCAGGGGTTCGACGCCGGCCAGGGCCTGGTCGAGCCTGGACTTCTGCTCGGCCGAAAGCCGGTCGATGACCTCTTGCAGTTCGCGGGTTTCGCGCGCGTGGCGGATGATGTGCCCGAGGTCGCCGCCGGCAAGCACCAGCACGACGCGCGAGAGTCGGGGCTCGATGGCGGCCGCCGAAGCCGAGGCGATCCCGCCCAGGCTGATTCCGGTGACTCCGATATGAGCGGGATCGACTTCGGGCCGCGACGCCAGCAGGTCGACCGTGCGGCGGACGTCTTGGAGCCCCTGGGAAAGAGCGTCCATGAACAGTTGCGGCTTGTCCGCCATGATCTTCGGCCCCTGCTCCGGCGCCCGCTCGCCGTAATACGGCAGTTTGAACAAGATCGCCGGCACCCCGTGCGACGCCAGCGCGGCGCAGGTCATCCGCACCAGTTCAAAATTACCGCCGAGAATGTGCAGGCAGATCACGGCCGGCCGTTTCGGGCCGTCCGCTTTCAGGTTTTTCGGCAGATAATATTCCGCGGGAACCGTGTTGTTCTCGGGCGACTCCGTCTGGACCGGCGAGGGATAGGTCATCCGCAGGATGGTGTAGTCGGGCCTCTTCGAGTTCGACTCGATACGGTAGGTAAACGGCCGCCCGTCGAACGTCTCTTTGACTTCCGCTTCTTGAGGCAAGGGCCCGGTGAAGTCGACACCGCGAGCCGGATTCGCCACGAACGCCGCCGCCACCAACGCCAAGCTCGCGAAAACCGCGCGGAACCGCGTACGGGGAAGAAACAGCGTATTGGTGTTTTTCAGGAAAACTTGCCGGCAAAGCGATCGATGCATGCTCCGCTCCCTTGGTCCGGGTAAACGGTTCGCGGGGTCACCGTAACTGGAAACGACTTTAGTTTGCGCAATCCAACCACGACCGTCAAGAAAGAAGGATGCCGGATGTATCCCTCATCCCTCATCTCTCATCCTTTCCTTCTCACTTGGTCTCTGATCGCAATCAGCTCCTTCATCACGCGATCGACACTCTGCTCCGAGCCAATCACGCCGAACGCATCGTGGAGCCTGCGGTACAACTCGTAAAGCCGGGCGTACACCTCGGCGGCGGCCCTGCGCGGCCGGTACACCGTGAGGCTCACGCCGGTCATGCGCCGCTGCGCCTGCTCGGTCGACTTGTAGGCTCCCCCGACCACGGCGCCGAAGATCGCCGCCCCCAGTGCGCAGGTCTGCGCCGAGCGGCTGATCTTCATGGGCCGATTGCAGACGTCGGCGTAAAGCTGCATCACGAACGGGTTCTTCTCGGCGATTCCGCCGCAGTTGACGACCTCCTTGACCATAATGCCGTATTCTTCCAGGCGGCGGATGATCGTCAAGGCGCCAAAGGCGGTCGCTTCGACCAATGCCCGGTAGATTTCCGGCGCGGTCGTGTGGAGCGTCTGCCCCACGAGCAGGCCGGTCAACAAAGGATCGACCAGCACCGTCCGGTTGCCATTGTTCCAATCCAGGGCCAACAGCCCGCTCTCGCCGGGGCGGAGTGGCTCCGCGTCGCGCGTGAGGTTGGCGTGCGGGTCGCCCTTGGCGGTGTATCCGCCGGGCGCCAGGCGGCTGACAAACCAGTTGAAGATGTCGCCGACGGCCGACTGACCGGCTTCCAGTCCGTACATGCCGGGCACGATCGACCCCGGCACGATGCCGCACAGCCCCGGAACGTCGGCAAGTTCCTGGTCCATGGGGACGACCATCATGTCGCATGTGCTCGTGCCGATGATCTTCACGAGGGTGCCGGGCTTGATCCCCGCGCCGACGGCCCCGGCATGGGCGTCGATCGTGCCGACGGCCACCGGCGTGCCCGGCGGCAGACCGACTTTCTTGGCCAACTCCGCCGTCAATCCGCCGGCCTTTTGGTCCGCGGCACGGGCCGGCGCGGCAAACCGCCGGCGGACCGCCACGAGATCCGGATCGACCGATGCCCAAAACGCCTCGCTGGGCAGCCCGCCCCAGGCTTCGTGATACATCCCCTTGTGGCCGGCCGCGCAGATACATCGCGGCATGGTCTCGGGGCTGCGATTCCCGGTGACATAGCCGGGCACGAAATCGGACTGTTCGATCCAGGAGAACGCCGCCTGAAATGCCTTGGGGCTCGACCGCTTGCAGTGGAGGATCTTGGACCAGAACCACTCCGAGCTGTACGTGCCGCCGCACTTGGCGAGATAACCGTGGCCGCTTTGCCGGGCCTTCTCGGTGATCTCCGCCGCCTCGGCGTAGGAAGTATGGTCTTTCCAAAGCCAGGCATAAGCGGCGAGGTCATCCTTGAAGTCGGGATGCATCGACAGCGGCATCCCTTCATGGTCTACCGGCAGCGGTGTCGAGCCAGTGGCGTCGATGCCGATCCCCACGACGTTTTCGACGGCAAAGCCGGGCTGCTTCTTGGCCGCCCTGACCGCTCCGCGGACCGACCGGACGAAACCCTCGATATAGTCGGCCGGGTTCTGCCGCGCCAGGTTGGGGTCCTTCGGATCCAGCAGGATACCCTGCTGACCGCTCGGATAGCTGTACACGTGGGCAGCGACCTCGCTGCCGTCCGACACCTCCGCCACCAGGGCCCGCACGCTGTTCGTCCCAAAATCGACCCCAATCGCGTAGCGTTTCACCGGAGACCTGGCCATAAGCCCATCCTTTTTGATTGTGACAACGAAACGACCTATGAGCGGTGCCCGTGCAGCGGGCGAGGAAGGCAAGGATGCGCCGGCCCGCGCGGACGGAGCCTCTCGCCCGACCGAGATTTCTCTCGCGCTTTTCACGGCAGCACCATCATGGCCGACTTGCCTCGTTCTTGCCAGTGCAGGTTCGGGCAACCAACCGTAGGTCCCGACGTAGGTTGCTGAACAACACGCTCGCCGCAACGGTTCTTCCATGGGTCGGTGCAAGCCTCGGCGTTTTCTGTAGGACGGCCTTCCCAGGCCGTCTCTTGCCACGATTTTGACGGCCTGGGAAGGCCGTCCTACGCCTGACAACGGTAGAGCCGCCACAACCGGAACCACCGCGATAGGTGGAACAAGCCAGCCCGAACGTGCGGTGAATTCAACCAGCGGCGTCTTCCGCCACGAATCGCGGCTGCCAAGGGACAGCCGGAGCCCGCGAAAACGCCTTGGACCGTGCGCTTCGCCGGCGGCGAATGCTATGGTTGGGTTGTTCACTAGATCTGGAGAAGCGTGCGAGTCAGGATTCCGCGAATCGGAAAGCAAGTCTCATGGTTGTTGTCATCGGCTGTGTGGTGGTGCTGGGCGCCGTACTCGGCGGCTTTACCATGGCGGGAGGCAAGGTCGGCGCCTTGATCCATCCCTCTGAGTTCGTGACGATCGGCGGCGCGGCGTTGGGGGCGCTGATCCTGATGTCGCCCAAGAAGGTGCTTGTCGATCTGGTGAAAGGGATGGTCCAGAGTCTGAAAGGAAGTCCCTACGACAAGCGCGGATACGAAGAACTGCTCCAGTTTTCGTATGAACTCTTGAAGACCGCACGCCGCGATGGAACCATCGCCGTGGAGTCGCATATCTCCAACCCGCATCAAAGCTCGATTTTCGGCAAGTACCCCCGGATCGAAAAGAACCACCACGTGATGGACTTTCTGTGCCGGGCCCTGTCGCCGGTGATCGACGGCACGGTGACCGCCGAGCAATTGCCCAAGCTCTTGGAAGCGGAGCTCCACGTGCTTGAGGAAGAACACCACGCCCCGCTTGGAGTGCTCTCGAAAACGGCCGACGCCTTGCCCGGCTTTGGCATCGTGGCCGCGGTGTTGGGGATCGTCATCACCATGATGCACATCGACGGTCCGGTGGAGGAGATCGGCGAGAAGGTCGGCGCCGCTCTGGTCGGCACGTTCCTCGGGATCCTCATGTCCTACGGTTTCCTGGGTCCGATGGCCGTGAGGATGGAGTTCTTGGGTACCGCCGAACTGTCCTATTTCCGGGCGCTCGCCGGCGTTGCCGAAGCCATGGCGACCGGCGTGGCGCCGAAAGTGGCCGTGGAAGGCGCCTGCCGTCGGATGAGCAGCGAGGTGCGGCCCAACCGCGAGGAACTCGACCAGATCTATGCAAAGGTCGATGCGTCGTAGCAAAACGGCGCGGGATGTAGAATCGCAGCAAAGGGTGGTCCATCATGGCAGGAAAAGGCGGCGGTGCATGGAAGGTGGCCTATGCCGACTTCGTGACGGCGATGATGGCCTTTTTCATGGTCATGTGGATCACAGCGCAGAGCAAGGACGTCAAGAAGGCCGTGGCCAACTACTTCGAAGACCCGTTTGCCATGCCGTCGAAGAACGACAAACAAGCGGCGGCCGCTTCGCCGAGGCCGGCGGTGGACGTACCGAATCTCAAGCGGTCCCGAGGAGGTTCCGGCCAACGAGGCCGCGGTTCCGGACCGGGCCGCCAACCTATGCCCGGCGAATCTCCCCAAGACGCCGTGCCCCGGAACGCCCACTTCATGGTCCTTCACGACGGCAGCCAGTCGGGCGAAGGAACGGTCGTCCCGTTCGGCGAGGAATCGGCCGAATTGGATTCCTTGGGGAAACGGCGTCTGAACGAACTCATGCCGCAGCTTCTCGGAAAGCTCAACAAGATCGAGATACGCGGCCACGCCTCGCGCCGGCCAACCGCGCCGGGAAGCGAGCCCCAAGAGGCTTGGGAACTCTGTTTTCAGCGGTGCCACGCCGCTATGGACTATCTCATCCAAGGCGGCGTCGAGCGGTCTCGAGTCCGGTTGAGTCAGGCGAACACCTTCGAGCCCCACACCATCCGCACAGCCCCGGAGCGGGAAGCCGAAAACTCGCGGGTCGAGATCTACGTTCTCGAGGAGATGACCCAGCACCTGGTCGGCACCCGTGAAGAGCGGAACGAGCGACTCTTTGGCCCCGAGAGCAACCCCGCCGCCGCGGACGACGGGAAACGGGATGCCGCCAGCCACGGAGCGGACAAGCACTAATCACATGAACACTGTTGTAAGAAACTTCGCGTATTGCAGGGATAGGGCGCGGCGTTTCTCACGGGATACCCTCACGCATCCAC
This sequence comes from Pirellulales bacterium, assembly GCA_013360685.1. Taxonomy (GTDB): domain Bacteria; phylum Planctomycetota; class Planctomycetia; order Pirellulales; family Thermoguttaceae; genus JABWBD01. Next base: position 7,931 of record JABWBD010000077.1, on the reverse strand, counting down.
CTGAAAGCGTTACTTCCTTCGCCAGAGCCACGAAATTACCCACCTGTCATAGTTGACAGTTTGAGAAGTCATTCATTAAACTTCGTGGTTCCACAAACCTCCATTCCGTGATAGAAGGGTCAACCATGAGATTTTGTCAAGGTGTCCTCGATGGCTTGCGGCGCCGCGCGTGTCTGGCCGCGGGCGTCGCGCCGGCGGTGGTGCTCGGCTGGGGGGCTCCGGCCCTGGCGCAGGAGACCACTGCCGCCGACACAACGGTGTCAACTCCGATGATCTATTGGCTATTCTGGCTGATCGCCTTTGCCGCCTCGGTGGCCGCCCTGGTCTTCGCCTGGCGGTTTTTCAAAGAGATCATGGCGGCCGACGAAGGCAATCCGCTGATGGTGGAAATCGCCGGTTACGTCCGTACTGGCGCGAATGCCTACCTCTGGCAACAGTATAAGGTGGTGGCCGCCTTCTTCGTGGTGATTGTCATCCTGCTGGCGATTGCCGCCTTCGTGCTCCACGTTCAGAGCCAGTGGGTGCCCTTCGCCTTTCTCACAGGTGGTTTCTTCTCGGGCCTGGCGGGCTGGTTCGGGATGAAAACGGCCACCTGGGCGTCGAGCCGCACGGCAGCCGGCGCCCAGAAGTCGCTCAACCAGGGCCTGCAGATCGCGTTCCGCGCAGGGGCGGTCATGGGGCTGACGGTAGTCGGCCTGGGCCTGCTGGACATTACGCTCTGGTTCCTTGTCCTCTACTGGCTCGTCCCCGCGATGGGATTTGAGCCGATGACGCTGGAATCGATCACCGTCACGATGCTGTGCTTCGGCATGGGGGCCAGCAGCCAGGCCCTCTTCGCACGCGTCGGCGGCGGTATTTTCACGAAAGCGGCCGACGTCGGCGCCGACCTGGTCGGCAAGGTCGAAGCCGGCATCCCGGAAGACGACAAGCGCAACCCGGCGACCATTGCGGACAACGTCGGCGACAACGTCGGCGACGTCGCGGGCATGGGCGCCGACCTCTACGAATCCTACTGCGGATCGATCCTGGCGACGTGCGCCCTCGGCGTCGCCGCCTTCTCCACGCCGGACTTGATCATGGCGGTGAACGACGGCATGTCGATGCAAGAGGCCGCGGGATCGACCTTCGACTATCAGCTTTCCGCGCTGTTCCTCCCCATGGTCTTGGCCGGAATCGGAACGGTGCTGTCGATTCTCGGCATTTTCGCGGTCCGCACGGAAGAACAGGCGACGCAGAAGGTGCTCTTGAAGGCGCTGGCCCGCGGCGTGAATCTCTCCTCCGCGTTGATCGTGGTGGCCGCGGTGCTCTTTACCTGGTGGCTGCTGCCGGAGTTCTGGACCGTCTCGATCAGCGTCATCGTGGGGTTGGTGGCCGGCTGGCTGATCGGTAAGTGGACCGAATACTCGACGAGCGACGAGTACCGGCCGACGCGCGAGCTTGCCGGCGAGGCGCTTACCGGCCCCGCCACGATCATCATCGGCGGCATCGCCGACGGCATGAAGAGCACGTGGTTCCCGGTGGTGGTCGTGGGCATTGCCACGCTCATGGCGTTCGGATTCGCCGCCCAGTGGCATTTCGCCGACGTGGAATGGTTTGCCATGGGATTGTACGGCGTGGGCATCGCCGCGGTCGGCATGCTCAGCACGCTGGGCATCACCCTGGCCACCGACGCCTACGGCCCGATCGCCGACAACGCAGGCGGAAACGCCGAGATGTCCGGCCTGGAGCCGATCGTCCGCGAGCGGACCGACGCCCTGGACAGCCTCGGCAATACGACCGCCGCGACCGGCAAGGGCTTTGCCATCGGCTCCGCCGCACTGACCGCATTGGCGCTGCTGGCGGCCTATGTCGAGGAGGTGCGGATCGGCTTTGACCGCTGGGGGCATTCGGCCCTGGCCACGGCAGAACCCGGGTTGTACAAGATCAGCAACCAGTTCGTGGGCCGTGTCGGTGAAGCGGGCGGCAAGCGGCAAGTCGACGGCTATCTCGTCTTCCCGGAATCGATTATCGACCCCGAGATCCGGCAGGAGTGGGCCAGGCTTGACGTCGCCAACGGGCCGGTGCCGGTGGGCGATTTGCTGGAGACATTCCAGGGCAGAAAGGGCTACGAGCGATTGCGTTTCGCGGCGACCCAATCTCCTCTGGTGAAGGTCCAGCGCGCCTCCATGCCGGACTTCATGCGCTACTACGAAGCCCATCTGATGAATCCCAAGGTCCTCGTGGGCGCATTCCTGGGTGCCATGGCAACGTTCCTCTTCTGCTCGCTGACGATGAAAGCCGTCGGCCGTGCCGCTCGCGGCATGGTCGAAGAGGTCCGCCGCCAGTTCAAGGAGAAGCCGGGGATCATGGCGGGCACCGATAAGCCCGACTACGCGGCGCCGGTGGCCATCAGCACCAAGGCCGCCCAACGGGAGATGGTTCTGCCGTCCGTCCTGGGCCTGGCTACCCCGGTGGTTGTGGGCCTGTTGCTGGGCGTGGCGGGCGTGATGGGGTTGCTCGTCGGCGCGCTGACGACCGGTTTCTGCGTGGCCGTCTTCATGGCCAACGCCGGCGGTTCGTGGGACAACGCCAAAAAGCATATCGAACGCGGCGCCCACGGCGGCAAAGGCACCCCGGCCCACAAGGCAGCGGTCGTCGGCGACACGGTCGGCGATCCTTTCAAAGACACCAGTGGTCCCAGCCTCAATATTCTCATCAAGTTGATGAGCATGGTGAGCGTCGTCGTCGCCGGATTGATTGTCCGGTACAGCCTCGCGGCCCTGGGCATTTTCTAGGACCGCCTTTGAGCGATCCCCCGCTCCCGTACATGCCCACGCGCTGGGCATGTACGGAGCGAACCATGCATCAGGACCGCCCGCGACGGCCCTGGTGAATGCGAGATTCCGGTCGCCGGCGCGATGCCTTCCCGCCGGCGACCGCGTTGATTTGCGCCGATCGTTTCCGACTGCCGAAAACGCGTATTACCGCGCGGGCTGCAGGCGAACCAGGGCGACGCCGTGCCGGCCAATGCTGGCCGAGTAGCGCCCCTCGGCCGTGCCGACGTCTTTCTGACGCCACAGATCCCGGACCGCGCATCGCCGGGCAAGGCCGAGCTCCGAGAGCGCGACGGCAATCTCACGATCGTGCTGGCCGAGGTTGAACAGCCCGGCGGCTGCCGAGCCGTCCTCCAACGCCTTGACCATGACGAGTTCCTCGTCCGTCCGGCGGACGATCCGTGCTTGCCGGCCGAGCGGATCCTGGTCGATCTGGATCACTTCCGCGTTGCAGAGCTGTATAGGACTCGGCGGTGGCCCGGTTTGCCTGGTAGCCGCGATAGGTAACCGCGTCACCTTCATATCGTTGCCCCGCGAACCAGTACCAGTATTTGATTCTTGGGATGTAACTCCCGTCCTCATTCTCCACAACGGATTCCAGGATTACGCCGGGGGCGGTGGGCCAGCCCATGCTCGCGTTGCCTCGCTTCCAGGCCAACCACAAGCACGCAGCACTGCCAGCACACAACCATGGGAAAACCCAACCGAAGAAGTGCAGGCTCAGCTTGTCAAGTATGTCCATCTCGCCCGGCATGTTCATGGCGCCAACGCAGCGGCAGCCTGACGCAGTATTCACCCGAGCCAGCCCAGATTTGTACTTCGCTCAATTCTATCAGGGGCTCGCGGCCGGGACTACAGGCAAAGCGTCCGCGGCTCAGCGGCCAACTGGCGGTGGCGCGCTATCGAAATTCTGGATTTGGGGCATACTCGCCACCCAGGTGCCATCGCGTAGTATCTGAAATTCCCCGTTGTACGAAACCATCCATCGATCGCCCCCGATCAAAGCCGAGTACCGCCTTCTCGCTACATCTATCTCGAACTTGCCTAGATGGTATCTGCCGGATTCAGATTCTTCGAGCGAAAGGCCCTGAAGACGGTCTGGATCAGGATGCCCCTCGAAGAGGCTCGGATTCCCACGAATGAGCGCAATGAGTGCGCCCTTAGCATGTTCGGCATTTACTTGCTGGCGAGGAACTGTGACGGATAGGCTCTCTTGCGACTGCGGCGATTCTCCACATCCGGCAAGTGCGACGAGAACAACGGAAATGATCGCTCTCGGCTTGTTCATCTGCTCACCTCCCTCGCTGCGGCCGACGGAATTCGAGGGGGACGCCGTTGCCAGCCACTCGGATTCGGGTTAACCCTCTCCGGCACGGATGCCGCGGCTTGGCGGACTCTCAATGTTGCACCTTACGTGTGTTCCTGTCGCGGCGATTGCGGGGCCCGCGTCTGAACGATCGTGGCCGAACTTCTCGCAGGCTTTCTGTAGGAAACCCCAGCCCCTACTCCCATGATCAGCGCGCATATTATGGCCGTCCAGAGTGTTGCCGTGATCATCAGGCCACAACTTATCGCAATCATCTTAATGGGATCGAGGATCTCAATGAGATACGCAAGTTCAATGCCTCGCCATAACCAGCGATGAAGAGTCACGCCAAGGATGGATAACCACATCAGCAGTAGCAGAAGTCCCAAGATGATGGCCATCCATTTGCCACCGAGTGCTCCACCGCGACGCATCCCGGCGAGAATGGCTCTTGCTCGGGACGAAGATGGCGGCTGAGGAGATGCCTTCGGGGCCGCCTCTGGCTTGTCGCCGGTCCGCGGAGACTCGTAAGGATTCTCGGTTGCAGGGCCCATTGATACCACTCCGCCAACGAAACATTCGGCCGACCCCGGTGCCGGCAGCTCAGTTCAAGGTTCAACAACCGATCATTCTACCATCTCACCACGGTCGGCACCACACGGGAGGCGTCCGCGGCACGGATGCTGAGGCGTAGCGTCCCCGCGTTGTTGGCCACAGTGGCTACGTCCGGACTTTGCACCGACGGACGCCTGTCGCCGCCGAAGCCGCAACCGACAAGGTTAAGAGCACGTATACAGTAGTAAGACCAGTCGGAGAAAAGGGCAGGAACACGGCCCGCCATGCACCAGCCACCCGGAGGGGTCCTTGGTTCAGCGTTAAGCACCTGTCCGCGAACAAGTTCGTAGGGCGGAATTTATTCCGCCGGAGCGGATTATAGTCCGCTCTACATCAACTCACGGAGTTGTTCTTGGACACGTCCTAAGAACAGCAGGCAGACAAGAAAGAAGTCACGTTCACGCTTGACCCAGCAGAGTGCAGCGAGCAAGGCACAGAACAACCAACATCGGGGAGATAAAGGCGTCGCCCTCAAAGCCCTCTTCATAGCGGGGATCGGGCAGGCGAGCACCGTGCTGTGCACGGGGACCTGGTAGGCGCGGTGCAGCAGCGCATTGTACCACAACAGGTCGTGATGCTTCATGGCCAACGGACTGGCCTGCGCGTCCAAGTAGAAAACCTCCGCCAAGGGCTCGCCGATGCCTAACACGACATCCGCGGCCGTGGCCATCGTGGATAAGTCCACATTGAGCAATTGCACGGGCAGCGTCGTCAGGCCGCCGAAGCGCGTGACGAAATCGGCCGGCCCCAGCGCGGCAAGGTCATTGATCGTGGCGTCGAATGGTTTGGCCCTGGTCAAGCCTGGAAATGACTGGAGAGCAACTCGGCTTGCAAGGCACACTTCACGAACGCGGACGGCCGCGCAATCGCACTGTCCATTGAGCGGCTATTAGCGCGAATTGTCCTTCTCTAATTTCGCCCAGTTGCCGCAACAAGGGAACGGCTCACATTTTCCCCCGCCCCCCGCGAGGCGAAGACACTCCGCTGTGCTGGCGTACTTGTCAACCCGTTGCAGCAGGGTGATAATGAAGGTGTCTCCTGGTAGCCTTTCCACGACGAGGAAATGAACTGTGGCAATCACCATCGAATTGGACGATGCGATGGCGTCGCAACTACGGTCGGAAGCGGCGGCGCGACAGATGTCGCTCGAGGAGTTTGGCCGTCGTTTATTGGCCGAAGCCATGCATCGCATCCAGGTATCGAGCAACTGGAGAGCCCGCAATCAGCGGCGTGTTGAATTGATCCGAAAAAGCACGAGCGCCGAACTCACGGCGGCCGAACAAGCCGAGCTTGATGACCTTCAAGCCGAACTCTATGAACGCATGGAAACCGCGGATCAGGATCTCTTGGACAGGATCGCCGATTTGGAAAACACCGTCATGCCATGACCAAAGGATCGCGTTTTCTCGGACCGGGCCAACATGACCGCAGCGTTCGACCTCTTTCGGTACCCGCAGCAGCCGCATCGTCGGCGCCACGGTCCGCGTGGCTATGCCAACTACCAGCAATACAAGCCATGGCTGCGCGACGAATTCCAGTTTCGTTGCGTGTATTGCCTGTGTCGCGAACGGTGGTTTCCCAGTGGAGAGGGGAGTTTCGGCGTCGATCACGTCCAGCCAAAACTGGCATTTCCTGAAAAGCTCCTTGAATATGACAACTTGGTGTACGCGTGCTTTCAATGCAACTCCGCCAAACAGGATCTGTACCCGGTGCCCGATCCGTGTAAAGAACCGTACGGTCGTCACGTCGCTGTGGACGACGACGGACGGATTGAGGGATTGACGTCCGTCGGGTTGGAGTTGATCCGCGTTTGCGGGCTTGATCGGCCCAGATTGACCGAGTTCCGCGCCCGGCTCATTCAGGTTGCAAGTCACGCGGCGCAACATGACGACGAAGTGGCGAGAAAGGCGTACCAGAGCTGGCTCGTCTATCCCGCGAATCTTCCTCAGTTGTCCAAATTGCGACCGCCTCGCGGCAATCGCCGACCCCTTTCACGTGTGAATGCGCAAACGCTGTGCCTTGATCTTGGCTAGGCCGTTCTCTTTGCCCCAGAAGTAGGCCAGAACATCGCCATTGTTCAGCCGTCGCGTTTCCGCCTGACCAAATTGCAGGGCGCCCACCTGATAGGCCAGGCCGCCGGTATTGGACTGGCCCGCGGCGGGTTCCCAGATCAGTTTTTCGTCGAGCACGTTCCAGCGGTCCCCCGTGAAATCCACAACCCGGACGAACAGGCCGTTGCGGGCATCGGCGCGGTGGCAGTGAATGCTCAGCAGCAGGTTGTCGCACAACGACATGACGCCCACGGCCTGCCCGAGGTGGCCGGTATCCGCCGGTGCGGAGAAGCTGCGGCCGCCGTCGTGGGAAACCACGTAGCGATTGGGGTAATTCTTGTTCTCCCGGTGGCTGAACGCCCAGACGATGGCCACCAGCCGGCCGTCCGGCATTTCGCAGATCCGCGCCTCGTAGGGTGCGGTCCGATCCCGGTCGTCCCGGTAATACACCGAATTGCTCCAGGTCCGCCCGCGGTCGCGGCTGCGAACCAGCAGTCCCACCTCGCCCGTCGGATTGGTCCCGTCCCAGTGCTTGAAGACGCCGCCGACTGCCAGGATATCGCCCGACCGGGTCTGGATGGCCGAGCCGGCCAGCTCCACCGTTTCCGGCACGCCGCAATCCATGACCACCGGCACGCTCCAGGTCCGCCCGCCATCCACGCAGCGGCTGACCACATCCGGACCGCAAAGAAATCCGCCCGTTGCCGGATTGACGATCGGCACGGCGAGGTCGGGCCGGTTGAACCGGTAGCCCAGCGCCAGCAGCGAGCCGTCGTCCAACACCAGCGGCTTGAAGCATTCGTCGAACTCGGACTCGACTCCGGCCAGACGCGGGTCGTACATCTCTCCCTGGTCATGCCAGGTCGCGCCCAGATCGTCGGAATAGGAGAGGTGAGTCCTGGCAATGGTCTCATCAATCTTTTCGACCAGCACGTACATCGCCAACAGGCGGCCCGAGGGCAATTGAACGATGCCGGGGAACCGCGCGTTCAGGCGCGGGCGGGCCGATTCCGGGCTTTCGTAAACCGTACACTCGGACAGTTTTTCGATCAGGCTCATCACGCATTCCTCCCGCGAAATGCCCCATGGATCTCGTCAGTGGATGAAGTAGTTATGGTAGCCGACGCATTCGTAAAGCTCCAGCGG
>JABWBD010000492.1 GCA_013360685.1 Pirellulales bacterium | reverse complement strand
CGTGCATCTGAGCGACGCGGCCATCGTCATCCGGCCCCGCCGTCACTCACGCGGTTGGAAATTTGAAGAAATGGCCTCGCAGACCCGCGGAAAGTAAGGGATCTCGTATCGGCCGGCGGTGATTTTGGCCGCAGCGCCGGGACCAGGCGTCCCATCGATAGGACGAAAGACGATGTTGCCGGTTTCGACTGGCTGGCCGCTGAACGTGATCTGTCCGCTCGCCGAGCTAGCGGTGCCTTCGCTGCAACCGGCCGTGGCCGAAAGCGCATAGACACCCAGCAAAAGCCCAATTCCTGTCCACAACCTGCTTCCGGACGCTTCGCACTTCATGTTGCGGGACTCCAATGTCGTCAGAGTAAAGGAGAATGCAGAGAGTCACCTGCTTCCAGCCCCCACCGTAGCCTACCAGAAAAAAACTGCACGTCAATTAACTGCAGGATGCGCAAGTCAAATTCCCAGGAGATTGTGTGGGGACGGTCTGGCAACGATGCGGCAGGAAATGCTGGCTCGCATGGGAAAAACCGTCGCCCTGACTAACGGAGAGGCAATCCTCCGTGTATCTCCGGCTTATACCCCCACCGTTTCCTGCCATCGGTGCTACCCGTCGATGGGCATTTTGGCCGGTTCCGTGGTACCGAGTGCTCGCCGAAATCTGAAATCCTTGGCATTCCCGCACTATCCTAATGGGTGTAGTCATGATATTCGCCACGAGCCGCTGCTGGTAAGCAGTAGAACCACCTTTCCATGGCGTGCCGTCCTGGCCGCCGGCCGGGATTATCTGGTATCGCTGCGCGTCGAGTGAATCGTATCGGCCGCTCCCGGCATGCGAAGCCCGGGGGTAACCGTTCACGGGCCGCCAATGTCGCCTCGCTCCGCGAAAGTATCGCTGCTTTTGCGGAGCGAAAGGCGACTTTCTGCGTCATCTTCCCGAGAAGCCGGCAGCGGTCCATGAACGGTTGCAACCGGGGCAATGTCGGTGGTTGCCTCCGTCGTTGTCCCTTGCATTCCCGGACGGTCCGGCTAAATTGGTAGTTCGCAACTCGCCCGTATGCAGGGAGCCCTAGGATGCCGCTGAGAATCAAGAGCCCGAGTGAATGCCGTTGGGATGCCGTCGCGCTGGGGGAGGTCATGCTTCGGCTCGATCCGGGGCCCGGACGCATCCGCACGGCACGGTGCTTCCAGGCGTGGGAGGGTGGCGGCGAGTACAACGTCGTCCGTGGGCTCAGGAAGTGCTTCGGCCTGCGGACGGCGGTGGTCACGGCCATCGTGGACAACGAGGTTGGCCGCCTCCTGGAAGACTTGATGATGCAGGGGGGTGTGGACCTCTCGCATGTCAAGTGGACTGCGTTCGACGGCATCGGGCGGGCCGCCCGGATCGGATTAAACTTTACCGAGCGCGGCTACGGCATCCGCCCAGCGGTCGGATGCTCCGACAGGGCCTATTCGGCCGCGTCGCAGTTGAAGCCGGGCGACGTGGATTGGAAACGGATCTTTGGCGAAGAGGGGGCCCGCTGGTTTCACTGCGGCGGGATTTTCGCCGCGCTCTCGCCTACCACGGCCGAACTGACCATCGAGGCCATGGAAGCGGCCAAGGCAGCCGGCACCATCGTCTCCTTCGACCTCAACTTCCGCCCCTCGCTCTGGAAATCGCAAGGCGGGACCCAGAAGGCCGTCGAGGTGAACCGCCGCATTGCCCCTCTCGTCGATGTGATGATCGGCAACGAAGAGGATTTTACGGCGGCACTAGGATTTCAGGTTCCCGGGCTCGACGAACACCTGGCTGAAATCGACCCGGCCAACTTCAAGAAGATGATCTCGGAGGCCATCGAAAAGTTCCCGAATTTCCAACTCGTGGCCACCACCCTCCGCAACGCCAAGACCGCGACCTTGAACGATTGGAGCGCGATCGTCTATGCCGACGGGGCGTTTTGCGAAGTGCCGGTCCGCGAGAACCTGGAAATTTTTGACCGCGTCGGGGGCGGCGACAGTTTCGCGTCCGGATTGATTTACGCGCTGTTGGCCGACAAGTCGCCGCAGGAAGCAGTCGAGTACGGCGCCGCCCACGGAGCTTTGGCCATGACGACTCCCGGCGACACGAGCATGGCCACGCTCAAGGAAGTCGAAGCCGTGATGAAGGGGAAAGGTGCCCGAGTGGTTCGTTGAACGGTTTCCGGTTGGTCGAGGAATAGCAATGGCCTCTGAACTAGCGCAACTGGTGGCCGGACTCTCGGCCCCCGATTCCCAGAAACGGGTGCGGGCCGCGGAGCAATTGGCCCGGCTCGGTCCCGACGCTCGCCCTGCCGCAGTCAATCTGGTCAAGGCCGCCGGTGATGTCTGCGAGGAAGTGCGTGAGTACATCGCGGCCGCACTGGAAGGCATCGGGCCGCCGCGGCTGGAGGACTCTTTCCTGCTGCCGGGGCTGCTGAGCAGCCCTTCGCCCGATGTGGGCTATTGGACGGCAACGCTCCTGGGACGGCTCAAGGCCGATGCCGCAAGCGCGGTCCCCGGCCTGAGCGATGCCCTGCGTGGATCGACGGCTCTCTCCGTGCGCGAGCGGGCCGCCTGGGCGCTGGGCCAGATCGGCCCACCTGCCGCGACCGCCCTGGACTTGCTCCGAGACGTCGCATCCCAGGGCGACCCGCAGTTGACCCGGCTGGTACGATTGGCCCGGGAGGCGATCCGGCAGATCGGCGGCTGACCACCCGCCGGTGCCGGGCAGCCCTATCTGCCAAGGGCACGCGGGGAACTTGACATGGGGCAGGCCGACAGAGAGAAGACGCGGGTCTACGAGTGCCTCTGCGGCAATCGCATCGTCTATCAAATCGAGGCGTTGCCAGGCACTGCCGGTTCACAGGAGCGGATCGTCCACATGCAGGCGGCCGACGGCGCGGAGCTGGTCCGTTGCCCACGCTGCGGCCAGGAGGTCTCGCCGCCGCCAAAGGCGCAGAGGTAACGAATCCCCAAGGAGGGTGGATTCGCGGTCTGGGGGTTCGTCCGTTCTTGCGCGGCTCTTCCGTTTTTGAGGTTCTCGGCTCGGCGTTTTCTGTAGGACGGCCTTCCCAGGCGGTCGAGATCGCAGGGAAAAGACGGCCCGGGAAGGCCGTCCTACACCTAAGAACGGAAGAGCCTCTTGCGCCCGGGTGTGGGGCCAAAACGCGATCTATACTTTCGGTGTGCGTTATCCGAGAGCCCCCCGATGAACGACGCCGACGAAACTCGAATCCTGATGGTTGGCAGCGACCCGATCGCACGGTCGCTCGTTGACCGCATGCTGGTCCGGCCGATATCGAAAACCGGCGCGGCAGACGGGCAGGAAACCGCGCCGAGCAGCGACCACCTCCCGCCGGATGACCGGATCGACGAAGTCGGCACAATCGGTGCGGCGGAGGAGCGGATTCGCGCCGCGGTTCGGACCAAACGGCCTTACCGTCTGGCCGTCGTCTCTCTGGAGGAAACCAGCGGAGCGGGCGAGGTTGAGGCGGCAGGCCGGTTGGTTGATATCGATGTTTCGTTGCCGCTCCTCCTCTCGACGGCGTCGCCGGCCGCGGAGGCGGCGGCGAGATCGCTTCCGGCATCGCAGTTCCTGGTGGCGCCGCGCCCATGGGACCCGGCAGTCGTGCGATCGTGGGTGGCCGTTCAGTGGGACCGCCGCGCAGCACGAAGGGAATTGGATCGGCTCCGTGATGAACTGGCCGAATCGCGGTCTCGGCTGGCCCGGGCGCTGGAGGATGTGGAGCAGGTGACCCGCGTGAAGGCCGAGTTCCTCGCCAAGGTCAGCCACGAGATCCGCACGCCGATGAACTCGATTCTGGGGTTTTCCCGGCTCCTCCTCCGCGAGCCGCTCCCGGATATCCAGCGCGAGAGAGTAGGGTTCATCTGCGACGCCGCAAACTCGCTGATGGGATTGGTCGAAAACGTGTTGGACTTTTCGCGGGCCTCCAAGGGGGCGGTCACTTTGGCCGAGGAGCCCCTGCAGGTCGACGCCTTGCTGCGGGAAGCCCTCGTCGCCGGCCAGTCGGCTGCCCTTGAGAAAGGGCTCTGCATTCAATTCCACGTTGAGGAAGCGGTGCCGGCCCGGTTGACGGGCGATCGTCGACGGTTCCGGCAGGTCCTGTCGAACCTGGTCAGCAATGCCGTGAAGTTTTCCGAGCGCGGCACGGTCCACATCCGGGTCGCTGTGGACGAGGAATCCGAGGACCATGTGGTCCTGCGCGTTGTCGTGGCGGATACCGGCGTGGGAATCCCGGAAGATCGCCAGGCGATGATCTTCGAGAGCTTCTGCCAGGCAGACGGCTCGATGACTCGCCGTTTCGGCGGCCTCGGCCTCGGGCTGTCGCTGTCGAAGCAATTGGTGGACCTGATGGGCGGCGAGATCGGCTTCCGCAGCACTCCCGGCCAGGGAAGCACCTTCTGGTTCACCGTGCCGCTGAAGCGGCGCCGCCGGGAAACCGAGGAAGTATCCGGGGATTCCTGCGCGATGTCGCGCGTGTTTTCGTGGAAGGCCGAGGGCGAGACCTCCAATCGGCCCGGAACATATCGCATTCTGGTCGCCGAGGATGAATACCTCAACCGCGCCCTGATCGAGTTGCTGCTGACTCGGGCCGGGTGCTTCGTCGACCTGGCCGGCGACGGCCGCGAAGCGCTGGAAGTGCTGCGATGGAACCGCTACGACCTCGTGTTCATGGATATTCAGATGCCCCGGATTGACGGCCTGGAGGCGATCCGGAGGATTCGCCGGGACGAACTCGATGCCCGAGACGGCCGGCACATGCGGATCGTGGCCGTGACGGCCGGCGCCATGCCGGGCGACCGGGAAAAGTGTCTCGCGGCTGGGGCCGACGACTACCTGCCCAAACCGTTTACGGCCGACGCGCTGCTGGAGGCCCTCCAGCGTCAGATCCCCGGTTTTGCACCAGACGCGGCAGACCGGCCCGCCGTGCCGCCGGAGGACGCCGAGGCGGCCCACGGAGAAAGACTCCTTTCCGAATGCATCGCCCGTCTCGAGGAAGCACTCGGACAGCGGAATTTCCGGGTCCTGGAACAGTGTGCCCGGACGCTCAAAGACCTCGCGGGCCGCCGGGACGGCAGTGCGGTCGCCGACCACGCGATGCGGCTCCAGTTGGCTGCACGGACCCACGACG
>JABWBD010000076.1 GCA_013360685.1 Pirellulales bacterium | reverse complement strand
CAGGAGTTCCACAACAGGGCGCCGGCCGCGTCCACGCCCAAGGCCCGCCACATATAGAGCCGGTGCTCCAGGGGCGTTTCTTCGATCGCCGCCGTCATGTTGTAGATCCAGATCTCGTCGCCCGCCGCACGACGCTCCTGGATGACCTGCCGATTCAGACTGCTGGAGGGCACGATCCAGGCGTCGACCTTGCCCCACAGCGGCTCGGCAATCTGCGGGGCGACCGTCATCAGGCACTTCAACTCGGGATCGCCCTGGTGGATGAGGTCGCAAAGACGGGCAATCTTGTCCATGTAGTCGGGCTCGGGTTCGTCGTAGGGATAGACATAGGCCCGGTCGAGCATGCCGGCCTGGCGGAGGCGCTGGGCCATCCGGCGGTTCATCTCCACGTAAACCGCATCGAACTGCGGATCGGCCAGCGGTGCCAGACCGGCCAGCGGGTGCGGCTTCCAGCCCTGCCCGGCCCCGCCGCCGAACATGGGACCGAGCGTGATCGCAGCGGCCCGGTACTCTTTGGCAGCGTTTACCAGGTGATCAAAACGGGTCCAATCGATCTGGAGCTTGCCTTCCTTCAGACTGACGGTCGGCCACAAGGCGATGTTGAAGCCGCTGAGGCGATGCTCGCCCAACGGCCCCCACGCCATCCGAAAGGCGTCTTCCTCCGAAGCCGCGGGATAGAACTGCCGGATCGTGTAGGCGGGCACCAGGACCATGGAGCGGAAATGCGAGACTTCGGGCAAATCGAATCCCCAGCGGCAGAGTTGCAGCGGCACGGCGGCGACCGCCCGGCCGCCGGAGAGGACTTCGACGCGGGCGGAATACGTGCCGGGCGTGCTCCCGGCCGGCGGCCCCCACTCGATCCAGAAGACCGTGTTCTCCCCTTCGCGGACCGGTTCGGGCCCTCTGGGTTCGACCAACGGATCGGGCGTGGGGCCAAGAGGAAACGTCTTGTCGCGGACCTCCCGGACGGGCACGCAACGGACGATCCGATAACGGAGACTTTCAACCAGCATGGCGCCCGGGCCGGTCGGCTCCGAGAACCGGAGCGAGACGGGCTCCATCTTCCGCTTGGGTGTGACGACCAGTTGATGGATGTCGTGGCCGCGGCCGGGCGCGGTGAGCCGAAGGGTCTCTTGGCGACGATCGTCCGGCGGCGCGGCGGTCGTCGGGTAGATCCTCGCTTCGCCGCAGTCGCCCCAAAGCAGCAGCGAGTCGGTTGCCTGGTGCTGCCGCGCGGTTGAGTCGTGGATGTCGTCCCAGGGATGCTGCCGGCGGTACTCGACCTCCAGGTCCGGCGGGAGCTCTTGCCAGACGCCGACGTTGTCCCACCACGACGTGCCCGGCGGTTCATGCGCCGTCTGCATCGTCGGCACCAGGCTGAGCGAAGTCTCGCCGGGCGCCGTGCGGTACTTGACGATGTTGTGCGTCCAGCCGAAATCGCCGGTCTGGTCCGTGTGCGGAAAGACCCGCTGCGCGAGGTTTGTCTGCAGGAAGAGGTACGTGCGGCTGCTGCCGGGCTGCCGCGCCTTGAACGACCAGGTGATCCAATAATCGCTCTCAGGCTTCACGGCAATCGGCCTGGCCGGGCATGTGGTCCAAGTGCCGGGCGTTCCGACCAAACGCAGGCAGTAGTTGCCTTGCAGGGCTTCTTTTTCGTCGCTGAACAAGACTTTTCCGACCAGGGCTGCCCGGCCCGGGTTCCAATCGGTGAAGAACCCGCTTCCGAGCGACTCGAATCCGGGATTTGCCAGGAGGTTTTCCTGAGCGGTCGAATCGGACGGCAATATCAACAGCAATGCTGCCAAGATCAGAATGCAACGAGTCTTGTGCGTGATCATGGATCTTCCCCGCCGGTTCAACCTGGAATTCGCTGGCTATCAAGTCCCCGCACGCCCGATCGATTTGCCGGCCAATCACCCCTCTTTCGGTTTCACCTTGTAATTCCCGCGGGCCTCGTCATGCTCCAGGCTGATCCAGCCTTTGGCCTCGGCGTCCTCGAGCAGTTCGGAAAACGTCCGATAGCCATAATAAGCCTCGTTGAACCCCGGATAGACCCGCCGGATCGCCTGTTTCACCATGGAGCCCCAGAGCGGGTCGTAATCCTGTTCCAGCGAGCGGACCGTTTCGACCAACCGGTCGATGGCTTCCTGTTTTTTGTCGGGCGATTGTTTGGCCTTCTTCTGCGCCGGGCGGGGAGCTTGGGCGGCGCGGACCAGGTCGTCGTAGTAGATGAATTCGTCGCAGTTGCCGATGAACAGCCCCGACGACGAACTCTTCACGCCGCATCCGATCACTCGCTTATTGTTCTCCTTGAGCTTCGAGACGAGCGGAGAAAAATCGCTGTCCCCGGAGAGCAGGGCGAAGATGTCGATGTGTCCCTTGCCGTAGCAGAGATCCAGGGCGTCGACGACCATGTGGATGTCGGCGCTGTTCTTGCCGCTGAGCTTGCTTTGGGGGATGTCGATCAGTTCGATGCCCTGGGAGTGGAACTCCTGCACGGCGTCGCGGTAGCGGCTCCAGTCGCAGTAGGCGCGTTTGAAGACAAGCCGCCCTTTTTCGAGCAGCCGCTTGAGCACCAACTGGATCTTGAACCCCTCGGCCTTGAGCCCCCGCATGTCGCGGACGCCAAGAGCGAGGTTCTCATAGTCGACGAAAACGGCGATCAGAGGTTCTTCAGCCATAAGACGATTCTCATGCGAGGGGACCGGACGGACAGCCAACTACTACCATACCGCCGTCCCCGCCTTGCGGAAAGCCCTCGATGCGATGCCGGCTGCCATGCTGGAACGCACGGTTGCCGGCAGGGTGCAAAGCAGCAAGCAGCGATACCGGCTCCCGCACAAGGGGCGGCAGGTGCTGCAGGAAGCCGAACCGACGGAGACG
Source organism: Pirellulales bacterium (assembly GCA_013360685.1). GTDB lineage: Bacteria > Planctomycetota > Planctomycetia > Pirellulales > Thermoguttaceae > JABWBD01. Next base: position 21,155 of record JABWBD010000076.1, on the reverse strand, counting down.
GCGTTCGGACACCGGCTATTGACACGCGAGGAAAACGAATCACAAGAGTCCGACACCGGCGGACGCCCCCGGCAGCGAAGGTCCCGCTCGGAAGAGCCTTGCGAGGAACGCTTCCGTTGGCCCGTCTGACCGGCTACAATGGACGGCGCGCCCGTTATCCGAAATCAGTTATGGCTAAGCAGCATCCTAACAAGCATATTCGGGAAGCCGTTCGCTACGCCGAGCAGCTTGGCTGGCGGCTAACTGCGTCGACGGGCCATATTTGGGGCGTGTTGTGGTGCCCCGAACGAAGCCGCGAAGGTTGCCAGGTCCGGGTATTCTCGACTCCGCGAAACCCGGAGAATCACGCAAAATACATCCGTCACCGGGTGGACGGCTGTCCGCACGGATGACCTGCACGCCGATCAGCAAAGGAATCGCCATGCAAAGCCACGAATTCACGCTCATCCTGTCCATCGGAGAAGTGACTGACGATCAGTGCAACGCGCTGTACGAGGCCGGCTGCGACGACGGCACGATCAGCACCTCCGGGCGAGTGACTCGGATCGACTTTTGTCGCGATGCGCCGACGCTGGAAGAAGCAATCCGGTCGGCGATCGGCAACGTGAACGCCGCGGGTTTGCAGGTTGCCCGGGTCGAAATCGAAGCCGACGCAATCGCGAATCAGAAGAGCTGATCGTTGCCTGGTTGCGGCCGAAAGCCGTATTATAATAGACGAGTACGGATTGCCCTGTTCTCCTCCAAGGAGTCGCCCATGGCGAGTACTCTTTCTCCGTCGCTTGAGTCCGGCCCCATGGACTGGACCATTGCCGACGTCCAACAGCGGCTCGACGGCATTCCCGCCGAGCGCATCCGGACATTTCCCGCTCCCGGCACCGCCACCGAGGAAGACGTGCTCAGCGTCATGGCGAGGACCGACCGCATCTGCGAACTGGTCGAGGGAATTCTGGTGGAGAAAGTCATGGGTTCGTTCGAGTCGCTACTGGCCAGCACCCTGATTCGGATCATGGGCAGTTTCGCCGACGAGCGGGATCTGGGGGTCGTGTTGGGGGAAGCCGGCTTTCTAAAACTCTTCCCAAAACTGGTCCGCGCCCCGGATGTCTCCTTCATTCGATGGGAGCGGCTGCCGGGCGACGCGTTTCCCGAGGAAGCGATCTGGCCGGTGCCGCCCGATCTGGCGGTCGAGATCGTGTCGGAGGGAAACACTGAGGCGGAGATGCAGCGAAAGGTCCGCGAGTATTTCAAGGCCGGGTCCAGCCGGGTCTGGATCGTGGATCCCAAGTCCCGCAGCACCAGGATCTTCACGTCGCCCCGGCGCCATACGCTTGTGGATGAGCACGGCCTGCTCGACGCCAGCGATCTGCTCCCCGGATTCGAACTCTCTCTCAAGACATGGATCGCACGCGCCCAACGACGTCCCCAGCGGCGGAAAAGGAAGTGAACCAGGGCGTGGGTCGCCCCTGCCCTCATTGCTGCTTCACCGGCGTGCTCCCGCACTCGATATACACGTTTTCCTTGGCGTGGATCGCCTGCCACAAGCCCTCCTGGCTCTCGCTGACCACCTGCGCGCAACTCTGGAAAACGTTGTCCGCGACCAGCCCGCCTGCCGTGCGGCTCAGGGGGTCGGGAAAGAGCCGCAGCGCCGCGCTGCCCGCCTCGTCGAAGCCGGCCACGTGGTTGCCGATCAAGTCAAAACGGCCTCGCATCTCGATGGCCTGCTTCACATCCGGCGTGCCGCCGCGCGTCACGATGTTCGCCCGGACGATCGAACTCGGCCCGCCGTAGGAATCGAGCACGATCGGCCGCCGGCAGCCGCTGACGGTGTTTCCCCGGAATACCCAATTGGCGGCGGTCGGAATGAGCTCAAAGCCGTCGCCCGCCTTCGCCGTGTACGGTTCCTGAAGCGTCACCCTCACCTTGTCGGTCGTCTCGGCGCCCGCGATCGCCTCGATGGCCGAGAGGGCCGCGGGCCGCCCACCGGCAAGCCAGACGAGACCCCAGCCCCGGCACTGGTCGGCGGCACGGTGGTCCAGCGGCACCGTCCGTGTGCTCAGCGTGAACGTGCGCCCGTCGACCACCTCGCCCACGCGCGACGAAGCCCGCGAGGTGACGATGCCGGCGCCGCAGTTGCGAATCAGGTTGTCGTGGATGTTCAAGTGAACCGCAGGCTCCTCGACCTTGATCGCAGTCACCTGAGGATCGCAGTCGCCGCGGACGTAGATCTGGTTGTTGCCGACGATCACGTCCGGGGCGCTCACATCCACCGCGATTCGCGGCGACGACTTCTCGCCGATCTCGGTCATGTCGAAAAGGTTCCCGGAGATCGTGGCGTTGGCCGAGGGGTAGTGCGTGAGGTCCGACTTGCCGCTGATGTTCACCGCGGAGGAACCGAAGTTCACGAACAGGTTGTCCCGCACCAGGACTTGCGTGGCGCCGACCGCGGCTCGGATCGCGCAGCCGCCGTAGGGCACGTTGCTCTCGAACACGTTGTCGGCAACGATGTGCTGCCCGGCCCCGAGTTCGGGAAACGTCGCGTCGTGATTGGCCGGGCCGAGATTGCCCATCGCCACCGTGCCCGCATTGCGAACGTAGTTGCCGATGAACCGGACAAAGCGCGACGCCCCCTCCCACGCGCATCCGCCCACGTCGACGATCCGGCAATACAGCACGCTCGTGTTCTCCGAGCCGCACATCACATCGTTGAAGCCGTTGCGGCCGCAGTCGATCGCGGAACACCTGAGATACGTGGTCTGCTTGGAATGCGACTCGTTCGGTTTCTCCACCGTGCCGCGGCTGGTGCTGCCCGACACGAAACACTCCGTCGCCATTCGCCGGCCGTGGCAATTCTCGATCAAAACCCGCTCGGTGCTCCCGATCGACACGGCGTTGCAGCCCTTCGCGCCGAACCCCCAAAAATAGCTCGATCCCCGCGTCCGCAAGAGCCCGCACTGGTCGCGCTCGGCGAAGCCGGAGTGGCCCACCATGGTGAAGTTCCGCACGGTCACCTCGACCCCTTTCGAGAGCGAGATGCAGCCGCCTTCTCCCTCGCTGATGTCCAGGATTGTGTCGACCGCGCCGGCGCCCTCGATGGTCATCGCCGTCGCGTTGCGCACGTAGAGACCGCGCGACAGGCGGTAGCGGCCCACCGGCACGTGGAGGTTCCGCTTTTCTCGGACCGCCCGGTCGATCGCGGCCTGCAAGGCGGCGTCGTCGCAATGGCGGAGCGTCGCGGCGGGCGAGGTCCGCGTCGGCGCGTCGCGCAGCGTGATCGCTTTCCCCTCGACCTTCTCGATCGCCGTCACAAGCTGGCCTCGCAGCGAGAAGTGGACGGTGTAGCCCTTCTCCCAGTCATGCTCGTTGAACCGCACCTCGATCCCGTCCCGCAACGGCTGCCAGTCGCCCGTGATCGGCACGGTTTCGCTCCAGGTACGGGCGAGGTCTTCGGACCAGCAGAACGACTTGCTCCCCTCCGGCACGTCGAGGAGCAGGACCACCCAATCGCCTTGCGTGCCGTCATAGCCGCGGATCTCGACCTTGTCGTCCAGCGGCCGGCCCATGACGACCACGTGGCGCGGCCCCCAGATCGCCTTGCCTGCCACGCGGGGATTGCACTGGGAGAGCATCACTCCCTGCCCGGCCTGGAAATCCCCGGCCTCGGCGACCGTGATGGTCTTCGATCCCTTCTCGGTCGGGGCGGTGGTCGAGAATTCGGAGCCCGACGCGCCGCACTCGCGCGCGTTGAGCCAGCCTGCCGGCGCCGAATCCGCGGGCTCTGCCGCCATTGCCCAGCCGCCCCAGGCAATCGCCGCCACGGAGCAAAGCACCGTCGATATTCTGAGATTCATGGATGGATCTCCTGTACGACCTCAGTGGCTATCCGGAAACGGGAACAGCCACGGTACCTCTTATATCGTTGGAAGGCCCCGTGCACAACAACCGGTCCGCTAGTACCCATTCCCGGAAAGCGACTCAGCGGTCCCGCCCGGCGGTTCAGTAAGCCCGCTTCGAGACTATGCAGTTCCGAGCCAGGTCACCGCGACTCGTAGGACGGAAATCATTCCGTTATAATCGGTACCAGTCCGATACGACCCGAACGGAATGAATTCCGTTTTACCTTGAAGGCCCGCATCCATCCGACAATCGCGATTCCCTTGCGAGGCCGCCATGCTCTGCCCCTCCAGTTTCCTCATCTCCCTGTTGCTTCTGGCAAACGTCCCGGACCCGCAGCCGCTGGACATCAAAACACCGCGCCTGACGGCCCGCTTCCGTTGCGGCTTCCTCCTCGAACTCCGCGACCGCCGCGGCACGGTCTACGTCCGCCCCGCCGACGCTACCCCCGGCCTCGGCATTCACCGCATCTCGGGCGAGCACCATGCCGGCTTGTCCGAAGGGCCGTCCACCCTGGCAGACCGCAGCGAAGTCCGCCGCCAATACGGAGGTTTCTCCGGCTTGGAGGGCGCCAAGGCCCAGACAACCTACCGCGCGGCTGCGGAGGAAGAGCTGGTCCTCACGCAATCGGCCACGTCGCCCCAGCCGGGCGTCTGGGGTGTAAGCTGGTCCATCGGCCGCATTCCGCTGGAGTATGCGGTCATCGTGCCCGGGCGATCCGGAATCCGCCTCACGGCCGACAGCCCGGGCCGCCGCCACCAGTTCGATTACCCGATCGGTTGGGAAGCCCAACTCGTAGTGATCGCATTCCATGCCGTCTCCTTGCCGGATGATGTCGTCTGCGCGGGAGTGGTGGCACAGGACGGCCTGGCCATCCTCCGCACGCGCAGCCGTTCTAACACCGTCCTCGACCTGGCCGAACAGATCGATTGGGCCGTCTGCGGGTCGAAGCCCTATTCGCAGGCCGGCCGCGAGTGGAAAGGTCCCGGTTCGGCCGACGACGGCGGCGGTTTCACCGATTCCAGCGGCGGCGTGTTGGCCGCGCATCCGCCCTGGAAAACCGAGGGGAGCGGCATCGCCTATGCCCGCTACCAGGTGGACCTGCCGCGCGACGGCCGCGTGGTCTTGACCAGCGGCGTCGCCCTGGCCGAAGGCGCCGAGCAGCCGGGCCGGTCCGACGGTGTCACGTTCCGCATCTCGGCCACGGACGGAAACCGGCAGTGGAAGCAGGAGATCCACCACGCTTCGGAGACACCGCAGACGCTCCAGTTGGATCTCACCCCACTGGCCGGCAAGAAGGCCACGGTGGAACTGGCCGTGGAGCCGGGGCCAAAACGTTCGCCCAGTTTCGACTGGGCCCGCTGGCTTCAGCCGCGGGTCGAGAAGAGCGGCCAGCGCGAAGCTGCGGTCGCGTTTGCCGGCAGTGGGGCCTGCGCGTTGGCTGTCGACAGCCAAGGGGAGCGTCCGATCCTTCGCGACGGTGCAAGCCTGCGGACCGACGCCCTCTTGCCCGGCTCCGTCTTCCTGCTCCGCGAACCGCCCCAGGCCGTGCGGCTTCCCCTGGACCTCGCCGCGCAGCCGAGGACCGTGATGTTTCTCGACGACTCCGGGCGCGAACTGACCGGCGCCGAGCATGCGGCCATCCGGCCCGAGCCGTTCGCCGAAGATGGCCAGAGGAAACCCGGCCTCTTCGCCCATCCACCGAACCACGGGCAGACGCTCGCCCATTTCCCGATGCGGTTGCCTGCGGAACCGGCGCGCTTCACCTGCCGCGTCGGCTTGCGCGAAGGCTCGCGATCGGAAGGTGTGTTGTTTATCGTCGAGGCCAATGGCCGCGAGTTGGCCCGGCAGCGGATGACGCCCGGCCCCTGGCAGCCGCTCTCGCTGGACCTTTCACCGTGGACAGACCGCGCCGTGGTGCTCTCGCTCATTACCGACTCCGACGGTCCCTTCAGTTTCGACTGGGCCTGCTGGTGCGAGCCGAAGATCGAGTAGCGTCGTTGCCCCCGAATTCTGCCCGTGTGTCGCGGAATGAAGAGGTGCTGGAATGATGGGGAACATCCCTACCTGTCGCTAGGGAAGGTCCATTCTGCGCTGGCCTATTACGGGGACCACCAGAAAGACCCGGACGAGGATATCACGCGACGCCGCGAGCGTGTTGAGCAACTGCGGCGGACGACGCCACCCTCCGCGCTCGTCGCCCACCCCAGAGGGCAAGGCAGGGCGCATGCGACTTTACCGCGTCCATCACTGGTCCCCGCGCAGTCTTTCCAGCGGCGCCACAAGGTCCTGGCCGATGGCCTGCTCCAGCGCCGCGGCGGTTGTCAGGATGTAATCCCAGTTTAGCGCGTCGCCTTGGCGAACAACGATCTTCGCGACATCGTCGATGTCGCGCGGGCGCGCGGCAAGAGTTTTCATCAAGATCAGGTCTTCGGCGGAAACAACGGCGACAGTATTGTCTTCAAAACTGACTGGCGTCGCGTTGCGAATCGCATTCTGTTCAAAGCCCGTTAACCCGAGAGCCAGATCAACCTTCACGGATGTCTGGCGATGAACGAGCGGAAGAATGAAGGCGGTCTGGACGACTTCGTGAACTCCTGGAAACAAGGGACGGAACGCGGAACCGTCCAGGCCGCCGATCAACTCCAAGCACCGCTGGACATCGCAGTTGACGAGAAGGTCGACGTCCAATGTCGATCGAGGCTCGCCGCGAACCGCGGTTGCCAGTCCGCCGATGAGAGCATATCCAAGGCGCTGGCTTCGCAGGAAGTTGGTGACGTCTCGCAACGTCTGCAAGAGCGGATCAACGGGCATTGGTTGCATCCAATTGAGCGAACGCTTCGTGCAGCTTCCGCCGGATAGCCACTTTCTCCTCCCAGCGTTTCTGCCGCAGCCTCCGCCATCCCGGGGAATCGTCGGATTGGGCCCGTGCAAAACGGTGGAGTCCTTGATACAGGATCACTGATTCCTTCTGCGTGAGGCAGCGCAACCACTGGCGGTGGAAAGCGTCGCATTGCTGTTGATAGGCGTTCCAGTCATGCCCTGTCATCCTACTTGCTCCGCAGGTCTTACGCTACGGCCGATTCTATCGCGGAAACACCGGAGAACAGACTCGCTGGCATCGTGGCGTCCGCTTGGTGAATATCTCTCTGGCCGGTGCCCAGGCTGAAGCTAGCCGCGCGCCTGGTAGATCAAGCACTTCAGGCAGCCTTTCGCGTTATTGTACCCTCTGGGCGCGGATCGAACCACATCGGGACGGCATCCAGAGGCCGCCCACAATATACCTGGTCGGGGGAGGTTCGGTCATCTGCCGCGGAGCACGACCGGGCCGAAGAGGCCCGACGCGCGGGCGTCTTTCGGCGCGTGCTTGTTGGCCCACGAATTGGTCACCTCGACTCGCAGTTCGTTACGCCCGTCCCGGATGGACTCGGTCACGTCGAACTCGTAGGGGGCCCAGAAGCGAACGCCGACCTTGCGGCCGTTGAGCCACACGACGGTCCAATCGCCCACGCCGCCGAGGTCCAACTCATAACGTTTGCCGGGCTTCGTTGCGGCGTCGAACGCGGTTTCGTACCGGAGCGTGCCGGCGAACTCCGTCAGCTCCGGGGCCACGCGCCAGTCGTCCAGCGCCCGAGCAAGCTGCCGGCCGGAGGCGTCGGCGAGTTTCCATGGGCCGTCGATTGGGGCCTCCAAGGAGGGTGTCCGTGGCTGTGGTGTGGCTTTCTCAGGCGGCTGGGTCGGGTCGATGGAAAGGACAAGGCTTTCGCGGCGACGGAGGCGCACGCGAATGGCTCCGTCTTGACCTTCGCTGGCGGCCATCGCCGGGTGGAATTCCGCCGTCCAGGGATCGAACCATTCCGCCTTGCCTCGCACGCGGAAAGTAACCGCCGTATCGATGGGCCCTTCTCCCTCGTTGGTCAGGAGGTAGAAATCCATGCCGTACTTCTGGACATGGGCGTAGCGGAGGTCCGGCGAAGGGGGCTCGACCGCCAGATCGCGATGGAGCCCGGAGACCAGTTCCGCGGTCGGCTCGGAGCGGCAGTAGCGGACCAGTCCGCCGGCTTTCTTGAAGGCGTCCAGGCTCGCGGCGACGGGCGCAGCGAGCGGCTCGTCGTGGTCGACGATCACGAGACGGTAGGTCATCGCGCCAACCTGCATCGTGGCGCCTTCGAGCTTCGATTGCTCCAGGAGGCGCCAGTCCTCCAGGTAGTTGAAATCGACCTGGTTCTGGAAAAGCCACCTGGCTGCACGCCACGGAAGGTGATTGGCGACGCTCAAGACGGCTACGTCGCAGACCTGGCGGCTGTCGGTCAAGAGCCCGCAGAGGCGGCTGGTGTAGTCGGCAAACTGCCGGTAACAGGGCCACCAGGCGTTGTGCATGCCCAGGTCGGGCGGACGCTCGTAGGCCCGCTGCTCGCGGACGGAATAGTAGAAGGCGTGCGGATAGAGCAGATTGACGCCGCGGACCATAAGCCAGTCGGCCAGGCCCTTCATTTCGTCCATGGTCAGGTGCCAGCCGTAGGCGCCGTAGATCTCGTTGGCGTTGCGGCGGCGGGCGTCGTGCCGGGCCACGCTGCTGGAGCACTTGGCCACCGTGCTGTTGGCCCCTTCCAGCATGGTCGGCTGGCCGGGCAGGACCCAGCGCCAGACCATGTCCTGGCCGGGGAGCTGGAAGAGCCGCAGCGGGCGGATTTCGTCGCTGCCGGAAGGATGGCCGGTCAACTCGACTCCGTGGTCGGCACACCATTGGGAAAGCTGCTGGTAATAGGTCTCGTCGAGCCGTTCGGCAAGCGTGAGCTTGAAATCCTGGCGGACCCGTTCGGTCCGGGGGCCGGCCTCCATGAAGAGCGCCGGCAGGAGCGGGAGCAGGGAGTAGCCTCGCCGCCGGCGGAAATCGTCGGCCAGGCTGCCGGTCCAGGGCTGAAGGCCGCGCTTGGCGCCCCGGCCCAACTCGCTGGGTTCGTCCGTGAAGACTGCGAAGACCGTTTTGCCGAAGTGGTCCTTGAGTTTCTCGTAGTAGGGCTCGTAGGCGAAGCGGAGGAAGGCGCGGACGGAATCGGGATCAAGAAGGTCGGCCGCCGGCGGAGCGCCGGGCTGGCCGTCATCCTCGCCGAAATGGACGCCGCGGATGCGGCCGCCGGAAGAGACGCAGGAGAACGTCACCACCCGCCACTGGCCCTCCGGCAGGCTCATCTCTTCACCGGGCTTGTCCGTTACCAGGGCACCGTCGAGGTCGACCGCATCGCCATTGCGCCGCGCGGCTACGGCGGCCACCAGGCTGCCTTCCACGGGGTTTTCTATACGGAGTTTCGCCGGGCCGTCGATCTCTTGCGACCGGGCCGAAAGTCCCTTGGCCGCAAAGGCCGAGTTGGACCGGACGACCGCCCCGTGCGCGGAGCCCGACGGGTACATGCCCTCGTCGTAGAGGCACACGTGCATTCCGGTGCGGGCCGCCTCGTCGACCGCGAACCGCACGTGGTCCAGCCAGCGATCGCCCATGTACGGGATTTCTTGGGGCAGTCCGATGCGGCCGTGGATCACAAAGCCGAAGACGCCCTGCCTGCGGAATTCGGCCATCTGGCGGGCGATTTCGGCGTTGTCGAGTTCGTCGTTCCAGAACCAAAAGGGCATCTGGGAGAACTCGGCGGCCGGGGCAACCAACTCGCCGCGCCAGCCTGCCGCCGGTTTTTCCTCGGCGCAGGCCGCAGGCAAGAGGGAGGCAAGCAGAATCAGGGGCAGCAGTGGTCTGGGGAATTGCATGGTTCTCTCCCGCCGGACGTCTCGTGGTGTGAGGTTGCAGGGGACTATTATAGGAATGAAAACGCAAAGAAGCGAAGGGCCTGGCGAGGTCTTTGGCCGCAACCAAAGGAAAGAGGATTAAGATTAAGATCAAGATTGAGATTAAGATTAAGAATGCACGCACGGTGCGCAAATCCCGATCCTTGGCAGCGCAACGAAGACAGCCAGTGCATGGTTGGCGTTGCCATGATGGAACAGAAGTGGAAGAGACGCCGAGTCTTCTCTTGCGGGCCACTTCCCTGTAGACTCACAGGCAGCAAACCCCGACGAACCTGAGGAGCGAAGCGATGAACCACAAGCAGCGTATGCTTTCGGTCTTGCGAGGAGAGCCGACCGACCGGATTCCCTTTTTCCCACGGCTGGATCTCTGGTACCGCGCGAACCGGCTCGCCGGCACGCTGCCATCCAAGTATCGCAATGCGACCCTCATGGAAATGGTCGACGACCTGGGCTGGGGCTACCACGCGGTCGTGCCCGAGTACAAGAACGTCCGCTCGATCGACGACGAGATCCACCGCGCGCTGGGCATCTACAACCTTGCCGCCATGCCGATCCGCACCGTGCTGGACGGCGTTGACTTGGCGATCCGCCAGGAAGGCGACCGGACGATCGCGGAATACCGCACGCCCGTCGGAACGATCACGACGGTGACGCTCTACGACGAGGCCATGCGCAAGGCGGGCATCAGCATTGCGCACGTGGAGCGGTATGCGTTTCAGGGGGCGGAGGACTACGCACCGCTGGAATACCTCTTTCGCCACGCGAGGGCGGAGCCGAATTACGAGGGCTACCGCCAGTTTGCCGATCGGATCGGCGACCGCGGGTTCGCGGTGGCTTATGTCAGCGCGGGGGCCTCGCCGATGCACCTGATCCAGCGAGACCTGATGCCGGTCGACCGGTTTTTTTTCGAGATGGTGGACCGGCCGGCAGAGTTGGCGAGCCTCGCCGAGAGCATCGGCGGCTACTGGCGGCAATCGCTCGACGTGGCCGCCGCATGTCCCGCGGAGGTTTTCCTGCTCGGGGCAAACTACGATTCCGCCATCCAGTATCCGCCCTTTTTCGAGCAGCATATCCGGCCCACGCTGGCCGAGTTCGCCGCGATGCTCCACGCGCGCGGAAAATACCTGCTTACGCACACCGACGGGGAAAACCGGGGACTCTTGGAGCAGTATGTCGCCTCGGGGTTCGACATCGCCGATTCGGTCTGCCCGCACCCGATGACTAGGCTCAGCATGGGCGAAATACGCCGGGCCTTCGACGGCCGGATCACGATCATGGGGGGCATTCCATCGGTGGCGCTGATCAAGGAATCGATGAACGACCGGCAATTCGAGCGGTTTCTCGAGGGGTTCTTCGAGCAAATTGGCGGGGGCGATCACTTGATTTTGGGCATCTCCGACACCACGCCGCCGGCGGCCGAGTTCGAGCGGTTGCTGCGGATCGCCGAGCGGGTCGAGGAGTTTGGGCCGGTCGGTTAGCTTTGCGCCGGCGGATCCGGGCCTGCACCGACATCCTCGGCTGCCGCGAATAAAGCACGCAGCGAAAGCTCGAATCCGGGGAGGACGTCGCCGCCGGTCAACAGGCCATCCTCATGAAGCGGTTCGCCCTGGTCCGGGCCGGTGTACGACATGGCCGTCCGCGTGGAAGCATCGATGTACCATACCAGACGCACGCCCGCGGCAAAGTACTCGCGGAGCTTCCGGTCCATCTCGGCGGGCGTATTGCCTTCGGAGACAATCTCGATTGCCAGGTCGGGAGGCACCGGCAGGATCTTCTGCCGGCGCGGCGAATGCGAACCGATCCGCTCCCATGTGACAAACGCGACATCGGGAGCTCGCGTCCGCCCCGAAACCGTCCGCAGAAACCCTGCTTCACCCGAAAGCAGGCCCCGGGGGTTCTGCTCCAAATAATTCCCAAGAAAACGCCCGAGAGCAACTGCCAACACCGACTCATACCAGCCCATCGGTTTCTCCACGAGGACTCCGTCGATCAGCTCACAGATTCGTCCTGTGCGAGCTTCCGTCTCCAACAGGTCGTGCTCCGTTGCTGTCCCGGGCGTGGGCACCATCCGCACTCGCTCCGATGGGACGTCGCCAAAATACTCCAACAGGTCAGCCACTGTCCAATCCTGGGGAGGAAAGGACGGGCCGGGAGAAACGGAAGTCATTGAGAAAACTCCGCACGCCGACAGACACGACACAACCGGTATTTGTAACCGTTCACGGACCGCTGCTGGCTTCTCGGGATTATGACGCAGAAAGTCGCCTTTCGCTCCGCGAAAGCAGCGCTACTTTCGCGGAGCGAAAGACGGCTCTGGTGGTCCGTGTCTGGCGGTTCGTGAACGGTCACCGGCATTTTAGTCTCTCTCCCGGCAATGTTCAACGAGAGGCCAAACCGAAGGGACTACTCCAGCGACGGCTTTACCGCCTCGCCGCGGGACTGCGCTTCCGTATTCTCGTAGGCGCCAAAGAACTCCGAGTTGCAGTCGAGCCAGAGCGTGATGCGGTGGAAATCCTCTTCGGAGAGCTTGACGCCGTAGTGCGACGCGTCGAGGTACTTCATCAGCCCGGATGCCTTTGCGCCGAACTGGCCGGGGACCGTGCGGCTGCCGCCGTGGATGCCCTGGTTGATCGAGCCGTTGCTCACGTGGAAATAGAAGCCGTATTTCGCGGCCAGATTCGTGTAGGACCGCGTCCAGCCGTTGCCCCCCTCGATCTTTCCGGTCAGATCGAGGGCCTTTTTTTCCTGGTGGCAGCCGACGCAGTTGCGGTCGAGCACCGGCTGGACCAGCCGCACGTAGGTAAACGGATTGGAGCCCTCGACGTCCGGCTCGACCGGCGACGGCGGGCGCCGCAGGGCCAGCGGCACCTGCTCCGCCGTTCGGGGCGGCTGGTGCTTGCGCTCGTGGCATCCCTGGCATGTCATCCGCTCGCCGGGATGCACGTAGGTGGCCGAACGCATCGACTGCACCGCCAGGCCCCGCTCATCGACGGCCTGGAAATAGATCGGCATCCCTACCGGCGCCTCGAAGTAGACGCTGCCATCGGCTTCGACTGGCACCGTGCCCAAAACGGCGCGGGCGTTCGTCTGGTTGGCGATGCCGATCCGCGGCAGGTTGGGCGGCGCGGTCGACTTCGGCAACACCTGGATCACGCGCAGGGCGTCGATCTTCGTCCCCTCGGGCCAGGCAAAGTCGGATTCGTAGACGTTCATCACCGCGATGGTGGCCTTCTGGCCGGCGTTGGAGCGGACCACGTCTTCGGCCGCCTGCCGGGTCCCGCTGGGCACCAGCGGCGGCACGGGCCGCGGGCGGAAGGGGATGGGGCTGATCGAAGCGATTGACGGATCGCGGTAGAGCAGCTCCTTGTTGCCGTGGCGATCGATCCAGTAGATGCCGTGGTTCTTGGCGTTGGCGTCGTAGGCCGCGAGGTAATCGTCCTCGCTCAAGGGCCACGGAGTGCCGTAGGACATGTATCGCGAGGTCGGCCTGCCTTCCGCTTCGGGGAAGGGGACTTCGGGCGTGAGGCGTTCGAGCTGCGATTCGGCCCCGTCGTCTTCGACGCGCGGATCGATCAGCACCAGCGAGCCGAACTCGTGGCCGTGGTGCGCGCCGGTCGAGGCCACGTACTTGTGCGAGCCCGGGACGGCCCGAATGCTCATCTCCATCCAGGGCCGGCTTTCTCGCTTCACCGGATAATTGCCGTGAAACGAGCGGGGATCGCGACCATCGGGATAGCAGGTCCAGATGTGGTGCGCGATGTTGGTGTCGCGGTCGACGTAATCCCAGCGGGTGTAGACGAGCATGCCGGCGTTGTTCACGCTGGGCTGCCACTCGTGCGTTTCGTGGAAGCTCAGGCAGATGATGTCGCTGCCGTCGGGGCGCATCGAGAACATCGTGTACACCGGGCAGTGCCGCCCGCACCGCAGGTAGCCGCCCCGCCGCTCGGAGATGAAGACGATCCGGCCGTTGGGAAGGAAGCAGGGGTCGAAATCGTTCCACGTGCCGTCGGTCAACTGGACCAGGCCGGTGCCGTCGGCGTTGCACTTGAAGGTGTGGTAGCTACACTCCGGGGTCCACTCGTAGGCCTCTTTTCCCTGGTACTTCGACCATGCCCCGGCCTCGCTGTAGGCGAAGAGGATCGTGCGGCCGTCGAAAGACAACTCCGGCGAGAGGAACGAACCGCCTTCGAGCTTCTTGCCCGCCAGCCGGCCGTTTTCGACAACCGAATTCTCCAACACGTTAATGAGTTTCGGGTCCGGCCCGAACGGATCGGAGAGGACGTAGAGCCCGCCGCCGGGTTTGGCATTGCAGCCGTAGAACTGGTCGCACATGTGGAAAACGCCGGCGGCGTCGTGCCGCTTGATGAACAGGATTCGGTCTATGTCCAGGAGCGGATTGCAGAACGCGATACGGCGGACCACACGGCGGGCGTCGAGGTAAAGCTGTTTTCTCGCACCAATCGGCGGGTCGGCGGCCTTTTCCAACTCCGCCACGCGGCGGTCGATCTGGGCGAGGTTTTCGACCAGCGGCGCCAGCCGACCGGCGCCGGCCTTCGGCTTGATTCGCTCGGCAAGGGCCTTGCCGCGCTCGACGACCTGGCGAAGGTGGGGCAGGGCGAATTCCGAACCGGCGGGCGCCGGCGTCTCGCCGAAAATGGCTGCCACCGCCGCCTCAGGCATCGTCCCGGGCCACGAATACTGGCCGACGCTCTTCTGATCGGCCGGCTTGCCCAGCGCGATGTTCTTCTGGGGATCGGCGGACGCGTACACCTCGATTTCGTCGAGCGCGAAGGAACAGCGGCCGGCAACGGCCAGCCGCACGATCCTTCCGGTGACGTTTTTATCGTTCAGGTCGACGACGAGCGGCTTGTTTTCGTGAACGCCGAAGAATGGGCTGCCGTCGTGCTGGTAGACGCCGCGAAGCTCCCGGCATTCCGGTTCGTCGGCCACCAGCACCTGGATCCGCGCCGCTCGCCCCGTCTTGCCGTGGTCGGTGCGGTTGTAAATCACCACGCGGTCCAGCTTCACCGCGTCCCCAAGATCGACCTGCCACCAGGGATCCTGCTCGCCGCTGGCCGTGTGAAAACCCCAGTGGCCGTTCTTGATGCCGTCGCACCCGCCCGCGGCGTCCTCGGCCGTCGTGACTTTCTCGGGACGGGCAGGGGCCTTGGGCTTCTCCTGCTTCATCGCGACGAAGGACCGGTCCTGCTCGATCCAGTCGGCTTCGATCAGGGCCTGCATCTGTGGGCCGACGTCGGCCGATCCAGAAACGGCGACGGCGGGGCAGAGATGGCCCCAAGCCGCAATCGCGAGAAGTATCAAGAGCTCGCATCCTCGGCGGAGAGACGTGAGCGTGTGGAAGAGGGGCGCTGTCATGGCGGGACTCTCCGGCAGGGGTGGGAGGGCAGGCACAGCGTGGACCACACGAGGGCGGTTGAGTCGACCGAGCCCTCTACGGGCCGATTATAACCAGCGAACATGGAACCGCAAACTTCCTTCGCAGGCTTGCCCCGCTCGTCAGGTGGTTGGGATACCCGTCCACCGTTCGCGAATGTCATGGAGTAGTGGAGCGCGAGAGGAATGGGGTGATGGGGGCTCAGTGTCGGTCCTTCGGGCATTCCAGGACTCCAATACTCCATCACCCCAGTCTCTGTCGTCCCGAGGGTTCGCTCCGCTGCCGAAACCACCTTGACTTAGGCCCGATATCCGATCAGACTGGTGGCTTTCCTGCTTGGCCATTTCGCCACGCGTGCGAGCGCGGATGCTTTTCGGCCACGACGCCCCCCAAGGGTTTCGCCAACTTTCCACCATCGGGAGAATCGCAGAATGAAACGGGATGCGACCATCGATCACTCGGTCAGGAACTTGGGCTGGCGAGTGACGTTCGCCGGGCTTGGGATCAACCTGGCTCTGGGAGTCCTTTATACCTGGAGCGTCATCAGCAAGGCGATCCCGGCGGAATGGGGCTGGAAAGAGGCGGACCGGTCCTGGCCCTACGCCATCGCGTGCTTGGTCTTCAGTCTGACGATGGTCCCCGCGGGACGGCTGCAGGACAAGTTGGGCCCGCGACTGGTGGCAAGCGTCGGCGGGCTGCTGGTCGGCCTGGGCATGATCCTGGCGAGCACGACGACCGAGTACCCGTTCTACGTCCTCTATTTTGGGATTCTGGCCGGCGCGGGGTTCGGCTTCGGGTATGCCTCGGCCACGCCGCCGGCGGTGAAGTGGTTCCCGGCTTCGCGGACCGGCCTGATTGCCGGCCTGGTCGTTTCCGGGTTCGGCCTGGCGTCGGTCTACGCGGCGCCGCTGGCATCGAAATTGATCGCTCTGTACGGGCTTTCCGAGACGATGAAAATTCTGGGAATCGCCTTCCTGATCGTGGTTGTCGGACTGGCGCAGTTGTTGACGCCGCCGCCCAAGGGTTACGTTCCGGCGGGCACGCCGTCCGGTGCAAGCGCGGGCATTGCCCGCAAAGAGGACTTCTCTCCGATGGAAATGCTGCGCACAGGCCAGTTCTATCTTCTCTGGTTCATGTACGCCTGCGGCGCCGGTGCCGGGCTGATGATCATTGCCAAGCTGGCGAAGATCGGGGCCGAGCAAGTTTCCATTACGCAGGGATTCGTACTGGTGGCTGCCTGCGCGGTAGGCAACGGCGCGGGACGGATCCTGGCGGGGATGGCGTCGGACAAGTTAGGCCGCCAGAAGACGATGCTCGGCTGCTTCCTCATGCAGGCGATCTTGATGCTGGTCCTGTCGCGCGCGGCAACCGGCACGCCATTGGCAAGCCTGGCGGTGATGATGCTCATCTCGGCCCTCATCGGCGCCAATTACGGAGCGAACCTGTCGCTCTTCCCCTCGATCACTAAGGACTACTACGGACTGAAGAACTTTGGCGTGAACTACGGGCTCATCTTTACCGCGTGGGGAGTCGGAGGATTGGCGCTCTCGCTGCTGGCGGGCAAGTTGTACGACATCAACAAAAGCTTCGAATACGCCTACTACACGGCCGCCGGACTGCTCGTGCTTGCCGCCCTGACCACGTTCGCGGTCAAAACACCGCACGCACACCACGAGGGGGCGTGAGATCCGCTATCCCCGCTTCCGGCACTCCGTGCAGATGCCGGTGACGAACATGCGGTGGCCGAGGACATGGAAATCGTGCTGCCGCGCCACGCGGTCGCGGACCCGCTCGATCTGATCGCTGTGGAACTCGATCAGCGTGTTGCAGACCTGGCAGAAGAGGTGGTCATGGCTGGGATAACCGTAGTCGTGCTCGTAGACGCTCCGGCCGCTCAGCGACATCTTGCGCAGTAGGCCGGCTTCGACCAATTCGCCCAAGGTGCGGTAGACCGTCGGACGGCTGAGTTCGCGACGCTGGATCAGCTCCTGGAGGTGCTCGAGGAGCTCATCGGCGTCGAAATGATCGTGGTGGCTGAACACCTGTTCGACGATCAGCCGCCGCTGCTGGGTGACTCGCTTCCCACGCTTCTGAAGGAATTGGGTAAACCGCTCCTCAGGGGAGAGTTTGACCTGCACTTTGGGAAGCGAGAAATTGTCCGGCATGGGAACCGATCCCGGGACTTTGGAAAATCATCAGCCATCCTCGGGCCGGCGTGGCTCTGCCTGGTGGTTTCCGGACCGGACCTTACGCGGTCTCATCCAGCATCCGGCCGAGAGCGATTTCCAGCTTTTCGTCGGTTTCGTAGGTTCCGGCGGCGATTTCGGCCCGGATCTGGCGGATCCGGTCCAACCGCATTTCCGGCACGTCGCGGACCTGGTCCACGAGCCGGCCGGCTTCGGAAATGTCCAGTTCATCATGGATCGACGCCGGCATGTTCGCCGCGGAGGGGTTGGAAACCCTGGAGGTGTGCGGCGGGCTGATTGCTTGGGCACCGTGAAGGTGCGCTGGGCCGTAAATCTGCATCCTACGTCTCCTCAAGAACTCGGGGCTCGGCTCGACTGCGCCCGAACGGGCTTGCGATCGCTCGACTTGAATTGGCCGGCAAATCGCGCGGGAGAAAACGGTACGAACGAGCCATGTACTTGTCGCCTACAAACGCCGAATCCGTCCTACGAAGTATAGGTCACGCATTGCCGGTTTCATGCACTGCCCGGCTTGCGGCCGACGGATGCGTTTGCACCCGTGTCATCGGCCGGCCGATTGCAGGGCAATCACCCAAACCGAAATCACCCTGATCGTATCAAACCGCGCTGGTTCCCGACCTGTAACGCCTGTGACGAATGGTTTTCGCGCGACGAAAACGGATCGTCTCCCGGCAAAGGACGGTCGGTGAGTTTGTGCCACAGGTGTCGTTCTCAGGCGACCTTGTCGAACGAGGTCAACGCGGCCGATTGTCATCGACTCGGCCGGCCTCATTCTGACGGCCCCTCCGAACCTGCGGTCCAGCCCATGCGGTCCCCGCCTCAATCCGCCTCCATTATGCTCCCCTATGACCCGGAAGCCAAGACAGCTTCCGGCTTAATCGTGCAAGCCGTTGTTCTTGATACGTTTGTCCACTATCTGATGTTCGGCAAGAAGCCGGGCCGGATTATAGGAAGAAGCCGGAAACCTGGCAACATCGGCGAGACCGCTCGAAACCGGCCATACCGGTCCGCGTCCGTCTTGAGGGTGGGTTGGCTGCACCACAGTATCGCCCGGCCATTGCTGTCACTCGCCCAGTGAACGATGGCCGAGAGACGGGCAACGCTCCAAGGTGAAGGCATTCCGAGCCCCACCACGGTCGACGTTTCGCGACCGGTTTGTTTCTTCCCAAGCGGCAAAACGTCGGGGGGCGAAACCCGCCACGAACCCGCGAAGTCTGGCTGGGCGATTTCCTTGCTTAACCGGTCGACAAAATGAACCAGAACAGCCGTTTTGTGTCTAACGTAATAGAGGACGTTCCGCAACGCTCGACCAACTTCAACGGAAAACGGATTGTTTTGACTCGCCAGGTTTACCCACGGGCCCCGCGGCTTGCAAAACGGAGTGCGGTATGACAAGCGACGGACCATCCATCACCGGCCACAGTCGAAGAAGCCACGAAGACAGCGATGTGCCGGTGAAGGTCGCCTACGAATCCTTTGTCCAGTTCGACCGCTGGCTGGACTCTGAGCTGGAAAAACTGATTGCCCATTGGGCCCATACGGCCGCTCCCAACGCCCTGCGACACGCGCAGGGCACGCATCGAGGAGCCAATCAGAAAACGTGATCGAGCCCCCCTCATCGACGAGCAAGGGCATGAATTGCCATGCAGTTCATGCCCTTTGCTGTTTCTTGAGGGTCCAGGGTTCAGGATTCGACTACCGGCGACAATCCATTACTGCCCCCCGTATTCCACCCCCGACCCTTCGACCGTCGACCTTTGCCCCATGAATCCCGAACCCTGAACCCTGAATTCCGGGCACGGATTCCGATTGTTCCGGCTGCAACGAGCCGGACAACAGCCTCCCCCGAATTCGCTCGGCAGTACCCATTCGCAGTGCCTATCAGGGTTGACTCCCAGCCGTCTCTGAGCCAGAGTTTCACAGGCACTTGCGCCTTCGTTGCGCGACCTTGCGCTCCGGCCGTTGCGGAACGATGCTGGTCCGGGATTTCGCGATCGGGCCAGCCGCTGGCGGCTTGGACGGCAGCTTTTCGGATACGCGCGTCTTCTATACCTGTCGGAACAATAGGGGGGCCGATTGTGAGCCACAGTTTGCACAACCACGGCAAGGCACGCCGCGGGGCCATCCTGGTCCTGACGGCCGTGCTCATGATCATGATCTTCGCCATGCTCGCGTTCGCCGTCGATCTCGGCTACGTGGCCCTGACGCGGACCGAGCTTCAGAACGCCGCCGACGCGGGGGCACTGGCGGGCGCGGGGACGATGGTGGGCGGCTTCGATGCCGCGGCCGAAGAAGCGAGGAAGTACGTCGCGCTGCACAAGACGAACGGCACCGCCATCGATGAATCGCAGACCCAGATTCGTTTCGGAAACTGGGACACCCAGAGCAGGCGTTTTGATGCCGGAGGGGACGAGCCGAACGCCATGGAGATAACCCTCCGCAGTTCTTCTCGCCCCTTCTTCTTCGCACGGGTGCTCGGCCAGGACGGATTCGATTGCGAGGCGAAAGCGATTGCCTCCTTTTCGCCCCGCGACATCATGCTGGTGCTCGACTTCTCCGGCTCGATGTGCTACGACAGCCAGCTCCGATCGATCGACACGCTCGGCCGCGCGGCGGTCGAAGCCAACCTGCTTCAGATCTACACCGAGCTCGGCTCGCCGGCGTTCGGCAGCATGAAGTGGGCGCCGCAGTACAACTCCTCGAGCAACATCACCACCGTCAAGAACTGGCTGGGATTGAAGAATGTCCCCTATCCGTATCCCTCGGGAAGCTGGGACAACTACATCAGCTACATCATGAACGATTCGGCAATCTACCGGGCCGGCTACCGGAAGAAATACGGCTATCTCACTTGGGTCAACTACCTGCTCGCGGAGCAACCCCAGTTCGCCGAAACGCCAAGCCTGTGGATGACCAGCGAACAGCCCGTCACCGCCGTGAAAGACGCCGTGGATCTGCTCGTCGCCTATCTTCAGGAGAATTGCGAAAACGACCGGCTGGGGCTTTCGCTCTACACGTCATCCAATGGGACGGCCATCCTGGAAAGCCCGATGACCCACGAATTCAGCGAGGTTGCCTACAAGACGCGCCGGCGGCAGGCCGGGCACTACAACGTCTACACCAACATCTACGACGGGATGAAAACCGCCCGCCTCGAATTCCAGAACAACGGCCGCCCCACGGCCGGCCGGCTGATGGTGCTTATGACGGACGGGCAGGCCAACCTGCCGGGGTCTCAAGCCAAGCAACTGGCCTTGTCCGAGGCGAGGGCAGCCGCCGGGGCCCGCATCCCGATCGTGACCATCTCCCTGGGCGCCGGCGCGGACACGCAACTGATGCAACAGATTGCGGACATCACGAAAGGGGTCTACTTCGAGATCCCCGGAGGCCAAACCGTAAACCAATACGAGGAACAGCTCAAGGACGTCTTCCGGCGCGTGGCCTCCGACCGGAAACTGGCGCTGGTGCAATAGCGCCGCGGCCTTTGAGGTCCTAACAAGACCGGCCCAGGAGACCTTCGGTCCGCGGTTTCGGCGGGGTCGGAGACTCGCGCCGAGCGGTGGCGCTGGTGCAATAGCGCCGCGGCCTTTGAGACCTTCCGGGATTGCGTGTCGTATGCGACCGCCCCAATAATGGGGCAAACCGGGCGCGGTGGTCCGGCAGACTCGCAATCCTCGGGAGGAGCACATGTCTCACCAGGGCAAACGCACCAAGCCGGCGAGGACCTCGCGCCGGGAGTTCCTGAAATGCGCCACCACGGCCGCCGGCGCCTTGGCTGCCGGTTTGCCGATCGGCCGCGGCGTCCACGCATCCGGCAGCGACTTGCTTAAGATCGGGCTGGTCGGCTGCGGCGGACGCGGCACCGG
>JABWBD010000075.1 GCA_013360685.1 Pirellulales bacterium | reverse complement strand
CTCAACATCGCGACCCAGGTCTGCAACGGCCTGGAGGCGCTGCACGGCCGCCCCGGAAAGGGCTCGGGCACCGACAGCGTGCTGCACCTGGGCCTGCGCCCCGGCGCGATCCTGGTCACGCGCGAGGGCAAGGTCGTGCTCGGCGGCTACGGCCTGACGCGCTCGCCGACGACCCTGAGCCACGGCGGCATGTCCTCCCCCGTCCCCAGCCGGATGGAGTACCTCTCGCCCGAGCAGACCCAGCCGGACAAGAAGCTCACGCCCGCCAGCGACGTGTTCAGCCTGGGGGCCCTGCTCTACGAGCTGCTGACCCTGGAGCCCCTGTTCCGCTCCGAGAGCAACCTCCAGACCATCAACCGCATCCGCAAGGCCGAGGTCACCACCCAGCTCCTCCGGGTCAAGGACCTGATGCCGGGCTTGGACAAGGTGCTCAAAGGAATCGAGCCGGGCGACAACATCGTCTGGCAGGTCGATTCGGTGTCCGACTACCGGATCCTGGTCGCGCCATGCGCCGAGGCCGCGCGGCGGGCCGGCCGCCGGCTGATCTACTTTCGGTTTGCCTCCCACGAACCGTTGATCAGCGAGGATTTCGGCGCCGAGATCCATCACCCGGATCCCTCGCTGGGATTCGAGAGTTTCGTTGCCCACGTCCACCGGGTGATCACCGATGCCGGCAAGCACGTGGTCTATATCTTCGACTGCCTGTCGGAGCTTGCGTCAACCTGGTCGGCGGACCAGATGCTGGGCAATTTCTTCCTGCTCACCTGTCCGCGGCTCTACGACCTGGAGACGGTTACCTACTTCGGCATCTTCCGGAACTACCACGCCTCCTTCGCGCTGAATCCGATCACCGAAACCACGCAGTTCCTGCTGGACGTCTTCCGGCAACAGCAGCGGATCTACGTCCGCCCGATCAAGGTCCAGCACCGGTCGACGCAGTCGATGAACACCATTCACTTGTGGGAAGGGGACGAATTCCGGCCGATCACCTCCAGCGTGGTGATTTCGGAGGTGCTCGCGTCCAGCCGGTGGCCGGGCCTGCGGGCCGACATCCGCCTCGGCTTCTGGCGGAGGATCTTCACCGAGGCCCAGCAAGCCTACGACGACGCCCGCGCCGGCCGCTGCCCCCCCGAACACGAGCGGGAGGTTTTTGAGCGTCTCAGCCGGATGGTCCTGTCGCGCGACGAAGCGATGCTGCGGCTGGTGCACCGCTACCTGAGCCTGGCCGACATCCTGGAGATACGCGACCGCATGATCGGCATCGGGTTGATCGGCGGCAAGACGTTGGGCATGCTCCTGGCCCGCGCCATTCTGAAACAGCACGAACCCCGCCTCCACCAGTTGCTCGAACCGCATGATTCGTTCTACATCGGCGCGGACGTATTTTACACGTTCTTGATCCGCAACGGCGTGTGGTGGATGCGCCAGAAACAGCGCAATCCGGAGACGTTCCTCGAGGGAATCGAGGAGACGCGGGCGCGGCTCCTCGAAGGCCGCTTTCCCGACTACACGATGGACCAGTTCCAGGCCATGCTCGACTACTTCGGCGAGTCGCCCTACATTGTCCGCTCCAGCTCGCTGCTGGAGGACGCCTACGGCAACGCGTTCGCCGGCAAGTACGACAGCGTCTTCTGCGTCAATCAGGGGACGCGCGAAGACCGGCTCGGCGCGCTGCTCGACACGGTGCGGCGGGTCTATGCCAGCACGATGAGCGAAAAAGCCTTGCGGTACCGCGCCGCGCGCGGCCTGCTCGACCGCGACGAACAGATGGCGCTGCTGGTGATGCGCGTTTCGGGCGACCAGTACGGCGACCGCTTCCTGCCGCAGATCGCCGGCGTCGGCTTTTCCTTCAATCCCTACGTGTGGCACAAGGAAATCGACCCGCACGCGGGCGTCATCCGCCTCGTCTGCGGGCTCGGAACGCGGGCGGTCGATCGGGCAGACGACGACTACACGCGCGTCGTGGCGCTCAACGCGCCCACGCGCCGTCCGGAGAGCAACTTCGACGAAGTCGCCGAGTACTCCCAGCACCGGGTCGACTATCTCGACCTCGCCGCCAACCGTTTCGCGTCGGGCCACTTCCGCGACCTTGTACGCCAGACGCCCGGCCTTCCCCTGGACATGGTCAGCTCCCAGAACCGGACGACCGGTTACGCGGAGGGGCCGCCGATGCGGGTGCTGACGTTCCAGAAACTCCTCACGGACACCCCCTTCGTCGACGACATGCGACGGATGCTCAAGACGATCGAGGATGCCTACCAGAACCCGATCGACATCGAGTTCACGGCCAATTTTCTTACCGACGAGGACTACCGGATCAACCTGCTCCAGTGCCGCCCGTTGCAGGTGCAGGGCGCCGGGAGCAAGACCCTGCCGAAGATCCGCGTGGCCGATTCCGACCGGATCATCGAGGCGCGGGGGGCGATCATCGGCCCGAGCCGCTTCCTGGCGTTGGACCGGTTCATCTACGTCGTGCCGCGGCTCTACGGCGAGCTGCCGTTGAACCGCCGCTACGAGGTCGCCAGGGTCCTCGGCCGGGTCAATTACGAGGACGGCGCCGAAGCGGGAGCGACGATGCTTCTGGGGCCGGGCCGATGGGGCACATCCAGCCCCGAACTGGGCGTTCCGGTCTCCTTCGCGGAGATCAACCGCGTGTCGGTGCTCTGCGAAATCGTCACCATGCGCGAGAATCTCATCCCCGACGTCTCGCTGGGCACCCATTTCCTCAACGAGCTGGTGGAAATGAACATCCTCTACATGGCCCTGTTCCCTGAGCGCCAGCGCAACTACCTGAACGAGAAGTTCTTCCTCGACGCCCCCAACCGCCTCCTGAAAATCGTCCCGGGAGCGGGGCCGTGGCAGGAGATGGTCCGCGTGATCGATGCCCGCGATATTCTGCCGCAAAACCGCGCCGTGGTCCTCCTGGCCGACGCGGGCTCCCAGGAGGCGCGGGTCGTCGTGGCCCAGAAGCCCCGGCGATAATCCGTCACGGTTGACGCGGTTGAAAGCGGAAGCAGTACAGGTCGGCGTCGCTGACTTCAAACCGCAGCCGCACCGGCCGGCCGGCGAGGGCCCCGAGGTCGGGATTCCCCTTCCATGCCACCGTGCGCTCTAGATCGTCGCCGTACACTTCGTGGCAATCGGCCAGCGCAAAGCCGGTGATCGCCCGCCCGTCGATGTCCTGGATCTCGACGCGGACCGACCCGGCGGCGGACGTGGAGACGTTCAGGACCAACTCGCTGCCGGCAAAGGTGATGGGTTTCGTCAGCAGCTCGCCGCCGGCCAGCGGAGCATGGAGCGAGACGAACCCGTCGATCCGCAGGCTGTAGCGCCGGAGAACACCGCCGGTCTCCTGGAGCGTGCGTTCGGTGACGTAGAGCGACAACTCCGGCGGCGCGTCCTCGACGGCCGATTTCGTCTCGACCAGGCCCCAGTTCTGGTACGTGTCGCCGTAGAACCAACTGTCGCGGGTCCGCAGTCCGGGCCTCAGAAACGACTCCGGCCAGACCGCGAACTGCTTCCGGTCGCGGCTGGTGATAAACATGCCGTCGGTCACGGCGGTGCCTTCGCGCGGAGACCCTTTCGCCCGGACCTGCCGGTAGTCGTACCGCGGCAGCGCCTTGGCCGACTCGGTCCAACCGCGGTCGATGTACCGCGTGGGGAATCCCAAGAGCAGGTGGGGGGCCCGGTAGTACGGAGCGATTTGGTTCGTGTAGAGCTCGCTGACGCGGCCGAAAGGATACTTCTTCCCGACCGGGTCTTTGACGTCCGCCGTGCGTTCGCCGCGCCGGCCCGGATCGACATTGGCCGCGTACGTCAGGAACTCCGGCTCGGTCCAATGCAGAAAGTCCTGGGACGTCGAGGTGCGGATATCCCGTCCCTCGCGAAAATCGCGGTGGTACTCGCGGTACTCGCCCCGCTCCGCATCCCAGAACGCGAGGTTCTGCGAGTCGAAGGCGCCTTGGGTAAGCACGGGCTCCGGGTGCATCAGCGTCCAGTGGATTGCGTCCGGCGAGCGGAACGCGTACAGCCCGTGCTTGCTTCCTCCGACGCCCAGCGCCTTGTAGGCCGCGTCGGGCGAACATTTCGGATTCGTGTCGCGGAACGGCACAAAGGCATGGGCGCCGACGCCGTCCCAGACAATGTTGTTCTGCTTCGAGCCGTTGAAGGCGAACAGCCCCAGCACGGGCTTTGTCCAATGGATGCCGTCCGGGCTTTCGGCGTAGCAGTACAGATCATGCGTGTTTGGCCGGTCCTTGCCGCCCAGGTAGGAATAGTGGCTGCCGCGATAGTACATCCGGTACTTCGCGCCGTCCTGGAACACCGTCACATAGTTGGTCCCATTGCCTTCCCACGGTTCGCCGGTCACCAGGGCGACATTCTGCGGCGTCGGCGGATGCAGCCGCAGTTCGGCTTTGCCCTCGAGGCGTTCGACCAGCAAATCGTCGACAAACAACTCGCGCCGCGAGCCGATGGCGACCGGCTCCGTGGCCTGGGAGATCGCATTGGCCAGCAACAAATACAGCAGCGCCAAACAGCGTTTCATGGGATACCTCCTCTTGATTGATTCGCCGCTTCTTCCCTGCCAGTCTAGCGACATCCGCCCCCTGTTTCCACCGGAGCGTGGGATCCACCAAGCGGCCGACCGGCGCTCACCGCCGCGCTCGTTGTGCCGCAGGCGGTGCTCCTGCGACGACGGATTCAGTGCCTGTTCCTTCCAAACTCAGCCGGCCCCTTGCTTGGAGAACTCCCATGTCCCTTGCCGCCATCGCGGTTGTGATGTTCGTAGGCAACTGGAACTGCGTTGAGGCCAACGAGTTGGTACGGCAGGAGTGGAAGTGCGAGGATATCGCCCGGAATCGCTGGTCTATGCCCCCGCGGCAGCCAAGACCGCGCCGAGTCCTGTCGTATTTGCCTTCCACAGGCACGGCGGGACGATACGGTTTGAACTTCGGTGGATCAACGATTGCGGCAAGGGGCAGCCCTGGCGGGAGCATGGCACGCTGTACCAGTCCAGGAACGGTGCACCGGTCGTGAGCTACAGGCGGAAAAAGGGCAGAAAAAGCGGGACAGGTTCGATATTGGTAAGCTAGGTGGTTCGCCTTTCTGCAATCTCACGCGTCGTAGAGTTCTTCGCAATGGCCCGCCTTCCTCGGGCGACCTGTGGGACGATAGGCCGATTCCAGGCCCAAACGTTTGGCAATCTGTTTCTGCCAGTCCGGAGTGCCGAAGGGGCGGCCTCGTTGTACGCTCTTTCGCAACGACTCCAACTCCTTTTCGTTGTCCGCCTGGTTGACGCGCGCAACCCAGTTTGGCGGTGCACCGACTGGCCACGTTGTCAACAACGATCACTCGTCCGCCGTGCCGTGACCCCGTCGCCACAAGCTCGACCACCGCCACTCCTCTGCCCGCAACACAAGATTCGCGCGAACAGCATTTCACTTGCGTTCGCTGCCTCGCGCGTAACCTGCTGCTACATCTCGACTTATGAAAAGCCGTCTCGCCGCAACTCCATGCAACACCGATGCGGTGCGGTGCATCGCCGTCCCGCCGCCATCCCGGACACCAGTCAGGCACCTGCCCGCCCCTCATCGCGCGACTTACCCTTCCTCTCTTCCGCCCTCCGCCTTGATCCTTGCGTCTTCCGCGCGGAAAGCGGTGCCAGATGACAAACAACCAATCGGGGTGGTGCACAATCGGTCCAGACAAATTCCGACGCAACGCTCACCGCCTTGCCCGGCAAGGTCGTAGAATAAAGGATTGTGCTCCGCGTGCCACAACCCCGAACGGACCCTGCCTTGTTCCAGCTCGAAAGCCCTTTCGCCCCTGCCGGCGATCAGCCCAAAGCCATCGAACAACTTACCGAGGCGGTCCGCTCCGGCAAGAGATACCAGGCGCTGATGGGAGTGACCGGTTCGGGGAAGACGTTCACCATGGCCAACGTGATCCAGAACGTCCAGCGGCCCACCCTGGTCATGTCGCACAACAAGACGCTTGCCGCGCAGCTCTATGGCGAGTTCAAGGAATTCTTCCCCCACAATGCGGTCCACTACTTCGTCAGCTACTACGACTACTATCAGCCGGAAGCCTACATTCCCCAGCGCGACATCTATATCGAGAAAGACGCCTCGATCAACCAGGAAATCGACCGGCTCCGCCTGGCCACGACCAGCGCCTTGGTGAGCCGCCGCGACGTGATCATCGTGGCCAGCGTGTCCTGCATCTACGGCCTGGGATCGCCGGAGGACTACCGGTCGATGATGGTCTGCCTGCGGCTCGGGCAGGTGGTCGAGCGCGAGGTGATCCTCTCCCGGCTCGTCGATATTCAGTACGACCGGAACGACGTGGCGTTCGAGTCGGGAAAATTCCGGGTCCGCGGCGATTGCATCGAGGTGTATCCCTCGTACGAGCAGTTCGCTCTGCGGATCGAACTCTGGGGCGACGAGGTCGAACAGCTTTCCATCATCAACCCGACCAGCGGCGAGGTGATCCAGCGGCTGGAAGAGCTTTTCGTCTACCCGGCCAAGCACTTCGTCATGCCCGAGGAACGGATCGCCGGCGCGATCGACGAGATCCGCAGGGAACTGGAAGAACGGCTCGAAGAATTCAAACGGCAAGGCAAGCTCCTGGAAGCGCAGCGGCTCAACGCCCGAACGCGGTTCGACATCGAGATGCTCCAGGAAGTCGGGTACTGCCCGGGTATCGAGAACTACAGCCGGCCCCTTTCCGGGCGCACGCCGGGCAGCCCGCCCGACACGCTGTTCAGCTTCTTTCCCGAGGATTTCCTCCTGTTCGTCGACGAATCCCACGTCAGCGTCCCGCAGATCCGGGGGATGCACGTGGGGGACCACAACCGTAAGATGACGCTCGTCGAGCACGGCTTCCGTCTGCCCTGTGCCCTGGACAACCGCCCGCTGAAATTCGACGAATGGGAGAAACGGATCAACCAGGTCGTTTTCGTCTCCGCCACGCCGGGACCTTATGAACTGGAAAAGACCGGCGGCGAGGTGGTTGAGCAGGTAATCCGGCCTACGGGCCTCTTGGACCCGGAAATCGAAGTGGCGCCGGCGCGAGGCCAGGTGCCGCACCTGCTCGACCAGATCCGCAAACGTACAGCCGCCGGCGAACGCGTGCTGGTGACCACGCTCACCAAGCGGCTCGCCGAGGATCTTGCTGCCTACTTTGCCAAGCAGGACGTCCGCTGCAAGTGGCTCCACAGCGAGCTCGATGCCTTCGAACGGGTGGAACTCCTCCGGGAACTCCGCGAAGGGCAGTTCGACGTGCTCGTGGGCGTGAACCTGTTGCGCGAAGGGCTCGACCTGCCCGAAGTCTCCATGGTCGCGATCCTCGACGCCGACAAAGAGGGCTTCCTGCGGAGCGAAACCTCGCTCATGCAGACGATCGGCCGTTCGGCGCGCAACGTCAACGCCAAGGTGATCCTCTATGCCGATACCGTGACGGACTCCATGCAGCGGGCGATCGAAGAGACCCGCCGACGCCGCAAGATGCAGGAGGAGTACAACCGCGAGCACGGCATCACGCCCGAGACGATCCGCAAGGCGATCCGCGCGGGGATTGAGGCGGAAGCCGCCGCGCACGCACGCTCCAACGCGGCCGTCGGCATGGCCGACGAATCGCAGTACGTCACCGAGGAATTTCTCGCCGAGCTGGAAGCCGAGATGATGGCGGCGGCCGAGGCGTTGGAGTTCGAGCGCGCGGCAGCGCTGCGCGACCGGATCGTCCAGATGCGCGACCAGATCGGCAAGCGGATGAGCGAAGTCCACGTCGATCATGCCACGCGCGACGCCCGCGGCCGGCGGCGCAAACGACGCCAAGGCAGCTCCGGCTCGCGCGTTCCAAAACCGAAGAAGTAAGTCGCGGCAGGAATGGACTCGCATCCAAGCAGGCGGAGTCGTGAGACCTCGGGCTTCGGAGCGCCCGCTTGCGACTCTTGTCCGAATTCTCACCAATTCGGCTACCGGAGATTCCGCCCGCCGCCCAGCGAAACGACGCCCCCCATTGTGCGTAACATCCCTAGCCGTTTGAATGTCGTAGAGTTACACTTCACGGAGCGTTGTCTGCTCACGGGAAGTATTTTTCCGTTTGATCGGGAATAACTCCCATTGATTCAGCCTCTAGTTGTTGGAAGAATCCCTATGGCCGACGACCGGCTCGCGATGGACGTGGCTCAATTGGTCCAAGAGCACCACGGGGGGGTCTATCGATACGCCTACCGGCTTACCGGTTCCGTAGCCGACGCGGAGGATCTTACGCAACAGGTCTTCCTCACGGCCCAGCAGAAACTGGTCCAATTGCGCAAAGCCGAGAGTGCGCAGAGTTGGTTGTTCGCCATCTTGCGGAATTGCTTTCTCAAGGGGCGGCAGAAGCGGCGCCCGGTTCCGGCCGGGGACTTGAACTTTGACGTGGAAAGGATCCCCGCCGAGATCTCCGAGGACGAGGAGATCGACCCCGAACAGCTTCAAGAGGCGATCCGTGACCTGCCGGAGGCGTACCGTCTGGTGTTGGTGATGTTTTACTACGAGGACCGTTCCTACCGGGAGATTGCTGAGCAACTCGACCTGCCGATCGGGACCGTGATGAGCCGGCTGGCCAGGGCCAAGGCCCATCTTCGGTCCAGGCTATTTGAACCCGAGGGGCACGGGGCGGCGAGTCACCTTCCACACTCGGCCAAGAGGCGAGGATAGAGCAATGGAAGACCAACCGATCCGCGACCCCCGCATCCTCGAAGCGATCGAGGCGTGCCGTCCCGGCAGCGACGATCTCTCTGACCCGTCGCTGGCATTCTTGACCTCACAGCTCGCCGCCCATCCCGAGTTGGATCAGCTCTACGAACGCATTCAACGCGTCGACGCAAGACTCGCCAAGTCCTTCAAGAACGTGCCGGTGCCGGTGGGGCTGGCGGATCGGTTGGTGGCGAAACTGGCCGCGGCGCGCAGCGGCGAGGTCGTTTCCGACCCGATCTCGCCGGCCCCGGAAACCCAGCAACCCGCGCCGCCGATCCCCGCCACACGGCGACTCTCCCGGCGCCGGCTCTGGACCGCCATCGTCGCAGCGGCTGCGACGGTCCTGGCAGCGCTGTCTCTCCGTCTCTTCTGGATGGGCCGCGCCGACTCCACGCCGATCACCTGCAACATCGCCATCCAGGAAGCAATGGGCCGCTCTGTCGCGGATGCCGGGGCCGGTCCGTCGCAGCCTCGGAATACCGCCCCGGACGACCATCGCTTCAGCCCGGACCTTCGGCTTTTCCCCGATATCCGCTGGCGAACCATTCAAGATTTCCTGGGACGCAGCGGGGTCGCCTACGACCTTGTGGCTCCAGACGGTACGCGCGCAACGCTCTACGCCGTTCGCGGCACAGGCGCCGGTCTGCCCGCCATGCCCGAGATCAAGCAACCCTACGGCACGGCACAGCGTACCGCGTCGGCCTGGCAGGCCGGCGGGCTGGTCTACGTGCTCGTGGTCGATGGTGACGTGGGCAAGTACCGGCAGTTCCTCAACCTCCCGCGCGGTCCGATCACCTAGCAGCGCCCAAGAGCAACCGACGAATCCCATCAAGGCCACAGCGCGTTGATGGCCGTGACCGATTCGTCCACCAGTACGCGACCGCCGATCGGACCGACGGTATGATTCACAGCGCTGTAGTCCCCCCCGGTCACTGCCCGTCGTGTGGGCAGGTATCCTTGGTGGTCGCACGTCAACTGGGAGATGAAGGTCAACACCGCTTTGCTGCGGCCCTTGATCTGGATTCCGTAATCCAGGAACAACTCGAACGGATTGGTGGCCATGGCAATGTCGCCCAGCCGCAACACGTGAAATTCGACGGGCACCGTCGAGGGCATCCAGCGCGCCTCGTTGTAGGAGTTCTTGTTGGGCAGGTCCAGCTTGATCGTCCGATGCACGAAGACGAGGTGCGTTTGAACGTCGGCCCGCGCCCAGGGCCAGACGTCGTCGACCGCTCGGAGGACGCGGTTGGCCAATTCCTGTTTCCAGGAGAGGTTCCGGCGCTGGGTCATCACTTTCTCGGCCTTGCTGCGGACGATCGGGTCAGGGCACTGGTCGCCCGCCGCCGCGCACTGGGCGAAGACGTGAATCCCCGGCCCGTATTTCGCCTTGATGCCCTCGCGAATGGGGTGCCAGAAATCGGCGCTGATCGCTTTGCGGCCGACCTGCGACGGGCAGGCGATGTTCAGCAGCGTCCCCGTGAGCTTCTGGTCCGCATCCCAGAAGAACAGCATCTCCACGGCATGGTCCTCCGAGCCCTCGACGTGCGAGAAGTCAGGCCGGGCTGTATCAAAGCCCATGATGGCCGACCCGTCGGTATAGGTGAGCCGCCGGTTGTAGCCGATCGCGGCGTTGCCAAGTCCCCAACTCATGCCCGCCGGCTTTCGGCGCTGCCAAGCCTCCACGATCCCCGCTCCGACTCTCTCATAGAGCAGCAAGATGTACTCCTGCGGCGTCATCACGTCCGTTTCTTTGCTGATGTCGTACAACTGTCCTGGTCCGGTCCGCTCGTAAGAGATGCTTGGACTGCAATGGGAGTGCGTCGCGCCGCAGAACAGCTTGCTGCTGTCGAAATCCTTGAGTTTCCCGGCAGCCACGCGCTGCATCCCTTCATGGACCTCCTTCGTCATCCGGACAAGGTCGAAGCTGATCATAATCGCCTGTTCGAGCACCCGGTCTCCGTCGCGCGTCTCCAAAGCCAGCACCGTTGCCGTTACCGGGTCTTCCACTTCGCTGGTTACCCGCTTGTAACCGCTGCCGTCCAGAACCACCCGGGCTGACGGCGTGATATCGACCGTCGCCCAACCGACGTGCAATGGTCCGGCCGCCGGTTGGCCGGCAATCGAAAAGCTCGTCGCGGAACAGGCCGCCACTCCCAGCCAGATCACCCAAACAGGTCGGTTCATGCTATGTCAAGCCCGGAATAATAGGAAGCTCGGCTTGCCACTCTCCTCCGCATCCCCACCATACCGGCTGCATCGCGTGAGGTGAAGGGGTGGTTCTCCACATAATAATTCCGGCGTATGACAGCTCCTAAAGGCATTCCTCGAAAAGGCCAAGAAAGGTCCATCGCGGTGTTTGTCATGGTCGAAATCATCGTCTCGTCCGTCGCGGTGCTCGCCACGACCGAAATCACCGCCCGGCCGGCCATCGCGATGGCCGCCGAATCCGCCGAGTGACCCATCGGGCCGTCCCGCGCCCCCACTCTCGCCATCTTGCCTTCCACCCTTCCGGGAGTCCGGAACTAACCGCCGAGAACGGCGGCACAAGGTATTTGCTCAAGGAGAGTGTCGTGCGGAGACGGTTCGGAAACGAAGTGTGCCGGCTCCCACAGTTATCGCCGGTTGCCCATAGATCGCCACTCGACACGTCTTCGCAGCCGAGAAAACATGCCCAAAGCGGCTGGTTGTGCGGCAGGTAGGTCCGTGCTTCGGGCCCCAGGTCGCCATACCCAGACGCGTGTCTTCGTAGAGGAGCGAATGATTGCAGATTCGTCCCATTCGGACGGCGGGTGCTATGCGACATGTGAGACAGGCTACATGAGCCGCCTTCCGAAACGCCTGGTCCGCTCCTTGTTTTCCGCGAGTGCGGACCTGGGTGCGGCCGGTACGGAACGACGGCGACCGAAAGGGCGCTCCTGCCGGATCGAAGCCCTCGAACCGCGGCTCTTCCTCGCCGGCGACATCGCGCTGGTCCGTCATTTCGACCTGTGGGACGGCGGAATCATCAGGAGCACGGACGCCTCCGGCATCACCTATCACCCTCCTTCCGGACACCTCTTGATCGCCGATTCGGAGATCGACCAGACCGGCTATTTCGTCGGAAATAACGTCTTCGAGGTGTCCCTGGCGGGCGATACGGTCTATGCGGAATACGCCACCGGCAACAGCGAACCAACCGGCATCACGTACAGCGAATTCGATGGATTCTATTATGTCACCAACGACGATTTGCGGACCATCTCTCGTTATGGTCTCGCCTTGAACTCGGCGTTGGCGACGGCAAGCACCAAGGATGCCGACAGCGTCCTCCGGGATCCGGAAGGGATTGCTTCCGACTCCGCCGGCAATCTCTACGTGGTCAACGGAAGATCGGGCGCGACGGGGATCTGGGTTGCCGCCTTCGATGCGAACCTGCAGTTCCTCTACAAGTTCTCCGTCTCCGACCGGATGGCCGACGCCGAGGGAATCGCCTACGACCGCGCGAGCCGTCATTTGTACCTGGTTTCGCAATCGGAGATGGCCGTTTTCGAATACACGCTCGAGGGCATGTTCGTCGACGAGTACGACATCCGCGGATTCTCGCCGGCGCCCAGGTCTCCGCAGGGGCTCTGCTTCGCTCCCACCTCGGATCCCGATGACGGTCCCGGCGCAATGGCCCTGTACATCGCCGACGGAGGCGTTGATGACCAGCCGGATGGCCGGGTCTACGAAGCGGTGATTACGTCTCGAGCTGCCCTAAGCGTCGATTTCCTGGAATTGCACGGCCTGGACCTATTGGCCGGAGACCTCCTATACAACATCACGACTGTTCGTTCGGCGACCCTCACGCTGGAGACGTCGTCTATCGACGCACAACTCACCCTGTTGGACGCCGATTTCCGCCCGTTACAGGTCTCTGCCCCCTTCGACGGCCGACAGCGGATTGACTGGCCCGCCGAGGTGGGCGAGGTGTTCAACCTCCGTGTCGGCGGCGTGGCCGCGAATGTTGATCTGCACGCAGCCAATCTGGTCCGGCGTCAGCAGAGGACCGTGGCGGTCTATGGCACGGCGGACGACGATCACTTCGTTTTCGACGCGTCGGCGCGTAGATTTTCGATCAACGGCCTGGGCTATGAGTTCAGTCCGGTCGAAACGGCAGCGTACTCCTTCGACGGGCTGGGCGGCCGCGACCGTGTGCAGTTTGCCGGCTCGGACGGCCCTGACGCTGCAACGCTCTACCCGACCTCGGCCACCTTGTCCGGTGCGGGTTACTCGCTTTCGTTCACCGGTGTCGAATCCACTGCTTATGATGGCGCCGGCGGGTTCGACTCCGTATCGCTCTATGGTTCTCAGGGCGCCGACACATACACTGCCTGGCCGGGCAAAGGCGAGATGGCCGGCGACGGCGTGTCGATCACCGTGGCCGCCGAGTTGATCTATGCCCGCGGCGGCGGCGGGACCGATCGCGCCACGGTTTACGACTCGCCCGCCGACGACCTCTACGAGTTCTTTCCGGTCTGGGCCCGCGTGACCGGCCCGGGATACTTCCACCACCTGCTGGGTTTCGTCAACATGTTCGGCGAAGCCGCGTTGGGCAAGAACGGCGTCGACCGGGTGATCTTCCGCGGGTCGCCCGCCGCCGATTGGGTGAAGTCCACGACCCTTACCACGCGAATGCTTACGCTCGGTGCTTGGCGGCACGCGACCGGGTTCGACACGATCACCGCTTACGGCCGCGGCGAGAAAGGCAGTCCGGACCGTTTCGTCGTTGAAGACACTCCCGGCGAGGACACGCTCAAGCTCAGGCCGCTGGAAACGCACTTGATCGCGCCCGCCTATGGCGTCAGCGCCTTCGGGTTCGGCACGGTCCAGGCCACGCGAGCCAACCCCGACAGCAACGACCATGTGGCCCTGGAAGATTCGGCCGGCGACGATGTTCTTATGGCCGATCCGGCCGTGGCGACGCTCTATGGCGCCGGCTATTCCAACACGGTCACTGGATTCCCCTCCGTGGCCGCCTACAGTTCGGGCGATGGCTTCGATCAGGCGTTCTTCTCCGACTCCGCGGGACCGGCAGACACGAGGAACCGGAACGATACGTTCACGGCGAACAGTCTGTCCGCCGAGCTCAAGGGGCCGGGTTATCTGCTGCGCGCGCGTTTGTTCGACGAGGTGCATGCGCAAGCCGGGCTGGGGCACGACGTCGCCTGGCTGTATGGCACGTGGAACGGCAGTGATCTGCTCGATGCGGATGCCGCGGGAGTGGCCCTCTCGGGCCCCGGTCCCAATGGCGGCGTTTTCGCCAACTACGCCAGGGCATTCGACGAGATCCACACGTCTGCCGTCACCGGCGAGGACACGGCGGTTCTCCGCGACGCCGTGGTGGATGTCGTCACGTACGGACAGCCGGACAATCTTTCCGCGAAGACCATCGGCCAGGTCCTCTGGCTCAAGCACTT
The DNA here is from genome assembly GCA_013360685.1 of Pirellulales bacterium. GTDB lineage: Bacteria > Planctomycetota > Planctomycetia > Pirellulales > Thermoguttaceae > JABWBD01. The sequence continues at coordinate 9,898 of JABWBD010000075.1, read as the reverse complement.
CGAAAGAATCGAACTCCGCAAATCCGGCGCGAGCGAGAAGACCGAGATCCACGATGTCGACCGGGTCTTCGCGTATTGGCAGTAGGCGCGGGGATCCAATCCACCGGCTGAATCAGGCCGAGAGAATCGACCTGCAGAGGAGCTTGACCGGCGAGACAACCCTGATCCACGACATCGATCGAGTCTTCGCCTGCTGGGATGGACCGGCGCGGCTAGTGCTCCGTCGATGTTCGATGGACAGGTGGCAGAAGTGGCGACACTTCCGGCCGTGAACTATCACGAGTTCGGCTACTACACCCGTTCATGGAAGATTGACGGAGCACTACTTTTTCTCCTCGGTCTGGAGCGAGTTCTCCTCGGTCTGGGGCGAGGGCTTGTTTTCCGCCGCCGGACCGGACCTGCCGAGATACTCCGCGGCGGTGATCACCCCGTCGCTGTTGCGATCCAAGCGCGCGAATTCATCCAGTTCGGCCTTGCTCTTCTTCGGCGCAAACTCGGCGAGCGTGAGCTGGCCGTCGCCATCGGCGTCGCGGGCCAGAAACGACGCCGGCAGTCCGGAGGGAAGGCGGGATGCCGGCACGTAGAACTTCGTATCGCGCCGCTGCGGACCGTCCGGCTGCTCTGCGGATGAATCGGGCGGCGTCGCGGCGCTTTCCGCCGATGGGCTTTCCGAAACCCTTGGCTTCCTGCCGTCGCCTACCGCCGCCTCGTCCGCCGTCGCCGGGCCGACCATCTCCGGATTCAAGAGCGGCGCCATCTCCGCCAGATCGCCCGGCTGAGGCGGCAGAAGCCGGATCTTCCGCTCACGACCATACTCGGCGACGTGCGCGATCAATTCTTCTAAAGAAAGGACGCCGTTGCGGTCGCGGTCCGCGCACGACGGTTCGCCTCGCATCTCCTGCCATTCCGCTTTCTCCAACGCCTTGCTGTGGTCCTTGTCGTAACGCTCCAAGAGACGCTGGGCGTAGCGGGCGGTCTTCGCCGGAATCGCCGAGGAATCGACGGCACGGTCCGCATGGCCGGCTCCGCCTTCCGCGTTGTCAGTCTGCGAGTTGCGCGGCACGCTTTCCGGTGCCGCTCCACTACGGCCTTCCCGTGGCGGATCCGCATCCGCAAACACGAGATTTGCACCCGTGCCGGCGGGCCACCGTAAGCCAATCATGATGCCCATCGCGATGAGAGTCCCGCAAACAATCCTGTCGGCGAATGCTTTCTTGCGGCCCATGACAGACTCCCCATTCGTTGCAGCGCGGTTGAGCGGTGATGGTTTTCCTATCGCATTTGCCTGTTTTTTCAGGTCGTCCGAAGTCATTGGTGCATTTGGATAAACACGTGAATCTGGGAAGCTATTCGGCAATCTGCGTGGAAGTAGACTGGACAGCACTCTAGGGTAGTGTAACGCGCGATCCCCTACGGTGTCAGATAAATTCCTATCTGTTTAATGACACTTCTATTGACCCCAATCCAGGTGTTAGTACAATCTCTACTAGGATATTCAACATGGTTCGGCAGCGTTCGGTCAAGCCCTCCAATCATTCGCCCACCCACCATACCTGCCCAAAAGTGAACGCTGGCCCGGGAGACCGGAAATCATTGCCAATGAGTCACGGATGATTCCTCTCCGGTTTCGTCGCTGTCGATGAGCCGGAGCGGCTGTTTGGCCCAAGTTCGGTACACACCATGCTTACTGCCCAGTCCTTCCTGAACAAGGGCATGCTCGATGCGCGCCAACTCCAGTTGGCGCGAGAGGCGCAAGCTGCGCACGGGCGGCTCAGCCAGGTCGCTGCGGACCTGAATTTCGCCACGGAAGAAGATGCGTTGCGGGCCGTTGCCGAATCGCTCGGCATGGACTACATCGACCTGTCCGCGGCGAAAGTGGATCTGTCGCTCCTCGAGGGCTTTCCGATCAAGTTGATCCATCGCTACGGCGTCTTTCCGCTGAAGTACGAGGACGGCTCTCTGGTGCTGGCCACCGGCAATCCGTTCGACTTGCAGGCGGTCGATGCCGTCAGCGCGGCGACCTGTGTGAGCGTCGTGCCCGTCGTGGTCCTGCCGGGCGAATTGAACAAACTGATCAAGACGCACCTCGGCGTCGGCGCCGAGACGATCGACGGCCTCTTGGCCCAGCAACAGGACCAGGACGGCGTCGAGATCCTCGAAGAGGTCGAGTGGGACCAGTCGGAAGCCTCCGAGGCGGCCCAGGAGCCTTCCGTGGTCCGGCTGGTCAACGAGATCCTCACCGAGGCCATCGAAACCCGCGCCAGCGACATCCACCTCGAAGCGCAAGCCGCGGGAATGAAAATCCGCTACCGCATCGACGGCGTGCTCCAGCGCCAGCCGACGCCGCCGGAAATCAACCGCTTCCAGAACGCCATCATCAGCCGCCTGAAAATCATGGCCCGGCTCAACATCGCCGAGAAGCGGGTTCCCCAGGACGGCCGCATCAAGCTCAAGGTGGCCGGCCGCGAGGTCGACATCCGCGTGTCGATCATCCCCATGCTCCACGGCGAAGGCGTGGTCATGCGCGTTCTCGACAAGGACCGCATGCAGTTCTCTCTCCGCGGCATCGGCATGGACGAGGATACCTACGCGCGGTTCAGCGAGTTGATCAAGCTGCCCCACGGGATCATCCTCGTCACCGGGCCGACCGGTTCCGGTAAGACGACCACGCTCTACAGCGCGCTGAACGAGATCCGCGACGAAGAGACGAAGATCATCACCACGGAAGATCCGATCGAGTACCAGCTCGAAGGGATCAACCAGATCCAGGTGCACACGAAGGTCGGGCTCACCTTCGCGGCCAGCCTCCGCAGCATCCTGCGCCACGATCCCGACGTCGTTCTGGTCGGAGAAATCCGCGACCTGGAGACGGCCGAGAACGCCGTGCAGGCGTCGCTCACCGGGCACCTGGTCTTCAGCACCCTGCATACCAACGACGCGGCCGGCGCCTTCATGCGGCTGGTCGATATGGGCGTCGAACCGTTCCTGGTGTGCAGCACCGTGGAAGGAATCATGGCCCAGCGCCTGGTCCGGACGCTCTGCAAACAATGCCGCCGGCGCTACACGCCCACAATCGAAGATGTCCCGCCCGATTTCCCCCTGGAAGCCTGCCTGAAAAACCGGACCCCCGTTTTCCGCGCCGTCGGCTGCCGCCACTGCCGCGGAACGGGCTACTCCGGACGCGTCGGAATCTACGAGCTCATGGTCGCCAACGACGAAGTCCGGCGTCTGGCCAGCGAGCGAGCGCCCTCCAACCTCGTGAAGCAGGCCGCGATCAACGCCGGTATGCGGACCTTGCGGCAGGACGGGTGGCGCAAGGTGCTCCGCGGACAAACCACCGTCGACGAAGTCCTTCGAGTTACCAAGGCCGACTGATAGGTCACTTGTCATTGGTCATTGGTCATTGGCAATTGACCAGCGACTAATGACGAATGACCATTGACCAATGACCATTGACCAATGACCAAATCGCATGCCCGAGTTTACCTATACCGCCCGCACACTCACCGGAGAGGATGTTGCCGGCACCATTACGGCCGGCAGCAAGCGGGAGACTCTGGCAATGCTGGCCGAGAAATCGCTCTATCCGGTCCGCGTCGAGTGCCGCCAGCCGGCCCGCGCCGGCCGGCAAGGCGGCAGCAAGAAGACGAAGCGGGTCAAGGCGCAGGTCGTGGCCATGAACCTGACGCAGTTGGCCGATCTGCTGCAAAACGGGGTACCCCTCTTGTCGTCGCTGGACATCCTCGCCCAGCAGGCGACGCACGCCGGGCTGCGCCAGATCCTGGTCGACGTCCGCGACCAGGTGGCCGAAGGCACGGCGCTCGACCATGCCATGGCCAGGCACCCGCAGGTGTTCGGCGAACTGACGGTGAGCATGGTCCGTGCCGGATCCGAAGGCGCGTTCTTGGAAGATGCCTTGAAGCGGACGTCCGACTTCCTGGAGCTCCAGGAGGAACTCAAGGGACGCATGGTTAGCGCAATGGCCTACCCTGCCTTTCTGGCCGTGGCTGGGTTCTGCGTGACCGTCTTCCTGATCGTCTTCTTCGTGCCGAAGTTCGCCGAATTGTTCGATCGGCTCGAACAACAGGGCGGAGGGCTTCCCATCGCCACCGTGGCGCTCTTGGGACTGAGCGACGGGCTGAGCCGCTACGGGGTGTTTCTGCTTGCCGGCGCCGCGGGCGCGATTGCCTGGGTGCGGCGCTGGGCAGCCACCGAGAGAGCGCGGATGCTGATCGACCGGTGGAAGCTGAAGATCCCCGTTGCCGGCAAGATCTTCCTGGGCTTTGCCGTCTCCCGCTTCTGCCGGGTGCTGGGAACGCTGCTCAAGAACGGCGTTCCCCTGCTGCGCGCCCTGGAAATCAGCAGCGAGTCGGCCGGCAACCGGGTCCTCGCGCAGGCGATTCGCGCGTCGGCGGAGAACATTTCTTCCGGTGAAACGCTCTCCCGGCCGCTGGCCAACTGCGGCCTCATTCCGCGGCCGGTGATGGCGATGATCAGCGTCGCGGAAGAGTCGAACAATCTCGACGAGGTGCTGATCAATGTCGCCGACGGCATCGACCGCAACAACAGCCGTCACCTGGACATCATGGTCCGCCTGGCGGAGCCCGCGCTCTTGCTGGTCATGGGCGGGATCATTCTTTTTGTGCTGGTAGCCCTGTTGCTGCCGGTGTTTGAAATGAGTGCAACGATGGGTTAGAGAAAGCCGCGGGCCACGCGCCGGGCGGCAGGATGTGTACTTTTTCTCGAGGAGGAACGAAACATGTCGCGTCGAACAAAACGCTATGCCGGACGGCACGGCTTCACTCTCATGGAGATGCTGGTCGTGCTCGCGATCCTCGTGCTGCTGGTGGCCATGGTCGCCCCACGGCTGCTCGGCACGCAGAAGAAAGCCAACGTCAGCGCTGCCAAGACGCAGATCGGCTTGTTCAAGGGATCCCTGGAACGCTATGCCCTGGACATGGGAAGCTTTCCGACCACCGAGCAAGGGCTGACCGCATTGCTCCAGGCTCCGGCCGAGGAAGGAGCGGCCGCGGAAAGCGAGCAGACGACTCCGAGCAACTGGGCCGGTCCTTACCTGAACTCGCCCGAACTGCCCAAGGATCCCTGGGGCCGCACGTACCAGTACGAATACCCGCCGACGCACGGCACGGGCGAGTACCCGGACATCTGGTCCTACGGGCCGGACGGCGAAGACGGCACGGAGGACGACATCGTCAACTGGGGACAGACTCAGGAGGATGGCGAGAAAGCGCCGGGGCGGGAGGCGCCGGCTGAAGACCGCGCCGCCGCTGCGCCGCCTCCCGCCGAAAGCCGGCAGCCCTGAGCCTGTTCCCAACTCCGCCCCAGAGGTCTGCCCTTGGTCAACGTGCGAAGCGGTGCGCGAGTTCCGGGATGAGTTGTTGGTCCTCGAAACCGGCCCCGGGGGAGTCGGCCCATGTCGCGATCGCGCGGTTATACCCTGCTGGAAATGCTGATTGTCGCGGCCGTGGTTGCGGCCCTGGCGGCTTTGGCGTTTCCGGCCATGCGCGGGCCGCTGGCGAAGAGCCAGTTGCGCGATGCCGCCGCACAGCTTCGCATCGATCTGGCCAAGACCCGGCTGAAGGCGATCGAGTCCGGCGCCGTCTGGACGTTTCGCTATCAGCCGGGCACGGGCCGGTTTATCCTGGCGCCGCAGACGCAGGAAATCCAGCGAGAGGACTCCGACTTGATTGTGGAAGAGGAGACTCTCGTCGATTCCCCCTTGGTGAGTGAGCTTCCTCATGGGGCCACCTTTTGCGATCCCAGCCATGAGCCGTTGCCAGACCAACCGGCGGCCGCTTTGATGCCGGGGACCGGTCCACCGAACCTGGCGGCGTCTGCGGCCGGGCCTGCCCAGCTTCTCGATCCGGAAGCGAGCGGGGCGTCGCTATCGGTCGACCCCGAGTGGTCCGAACCGGTATTTTTCTACCCGACCGGCCGGACCTCCAGCGCGCGGCTCCGCGTTCTGGGCCCGCAGAACGACTTCATCGACGTTACGCTCCGCGGGCTTACCGGTTCGGTCAAGATTGGCGAACTGCGGCGACCGAGGCCGGCCGAGGAGGTGTTCCAATGACGCCTCCGTTGGCTTCCACGAGAGGTAACCTGCGACTCGACGTTCCGGGCGTTGAGACAAGAGGAGACCTGCGGTCGAGTCGGCGGCGGGGTCGGAGACCCGCGCCGAGCGCGCCTTGGAGACCCGCGCCGAGCGCGCGCGGCCCTGTCTCGCGAGCGGGTTTCTCCCTGCTCGAAGTCCTCCTGGCGACCACCATCCTGCTGGGCTGCGCGATCGTGCTGTTCGAGCTGGCGGCGGTCGGGCGCGAGCACGTCAATTCCGCGGAACAACTGGCCCTGGCCCAGCGGGTCTGTGAAACGCGCATGAATGAGATCCTTGCGGGGGCCGAACCGATCAAGGCCGTCGAGAAAGAAGACGTTGTCGAGCATCCCGGGTGGAGTCTCTCCGTCGAAGTCGATCCCGTCGACCGGCAGCCGGGGCTCGCCGCGTTGCGGGTCATCGTCTTCCGAGAGGCCGACGAGCAACATCGGGGCAGGCAATACGCCCTCGTACGCTGGATCCGCGATCCGGACTACCACCGCGCCGGATCGTCTCCCTCCGATCTTCCGGCCTCGCCGGACACCGCCTCGCGGGCGGGAAATTTCGGCTTGCTCAGCGCGCCTGCTGCTTCGGAGAGGGCGGAACCATGAACGCGTCTGCCGGTCGCCTGGCGGCTCGCAGGGACGCGATGAACGGCTTCACTCTCCTCGAAGTCGTGCTGACGAGCGTGCTGATGGCCACGCTGCTGGCCGGGATGTGGAGCCTGCTGCACATCTACACCCGGCTGTTCGAGACCGGCCAGACGCGGAGCGAGCAGGCGCAACTGGTCCGCTCGTTGCTCCGGCAGTTTTCCGACGACGTGCGAAGCGCCATCCAGGACACCGCCGCGCGCCCGTCCCAAACGCCGGCGACCACGCCCCTGCGACGCTTCGGCCTGTTCGGCACGTCGCAATCCCTTCAATTCGACATCATGCGTGTCGCGCCGCCGGAAGACCATCGGCTTCCGCTCGGCCCAGCGGCCGACTCGACCGTGGATCTTGCCGAGCTGCCGGACGACTCGGGACCGAAGGCGCCCGAATTCCGTACGGTCTTGTATTCGTTCGAGGAGCCGGTGGAAACGCTCGCGCCGGCGGGCGAAGGCGGACTTGCAGCGGAGGACGACCGGGCGCAGCCGCGTCCGGGACTGACGCGGCGCGAGCTCGACTGGGAACTGCCGCAAGGCGGCGGCAGACCATCTTGGGAGGATTCGCAACTGCGGTCGGCTGTGCCGGTCGCGGCTGAATCGAGCGATCCGCTCGCCTCGGATCCGCTTCGAGGGCCGTCGCTCGACGATCTGGTGGCCGACGACGCCGTGATGTACGTTCCCGAGGTGATCAGCGCGGAATTTCGCTATTTTGACGGCCGAAGCTGGACGAGTTCCTGGAACAGCATTCAGCGGAAGTCCCTGCCCGCGGCGATCGAAATCCGTCTTCAACTCCAACCCTCGGAAGACGCCAAGAAGGCCTCGCCGACCGATCCGGCGCAGCGCGCCGAGGGAGTCGAGTTCGTCGAGGAGCAGAACCCTTCGGACCTCAACGCGCTCGCGGCCGAAGCGGGGCCGCCGGTCGATCGCCTGGTGGTTTACCTGCCGGTTTCGATGCTCGAACGCCCGGAAGAGAAGACCGGTCCCCTGACCGAGCGGATCAAGGCCGGCGTGCCGAACCGGGCCGCCCAGAGGCTCGAAGGACGCCGGCAGCGCTACCGGATACGAGGCGATTCTGCCGCGCCTCCCGCCGACCAGCACCTGAGGACTCCATGACGCCGCGCAACCCCGAGAGACCGACCGTGTGCCATCGCTGCTTGGAGTTGAACGGGCCTGCCATTGGTTACAGCCCTTCCACAACTCCAAGCAGTGCCGCGCGCCGCCGGCCAACGAGCCCTGCACGCCGCGCGCGTTGCCGCCGCGGCATGGTGTTGCTCGTCGTGGTTGTCGTCGTGGTCATGCTCAGCCTGGCCGGGCTGAGTTTTGTCTCCTTGCTGTACACCGAGCACAAGGCGGTCCATCTCAGCGGCGACGAGATCCAGGCGGACCATCTGGTCGGCTCCGGCGAGGAGTTGCTCAAGGTCTTCCTGGAGATGCCCTACGAGGAGCAAGAGGAAGCCGGCGGATGGTACGACAACCCGGACCGTTTTCGCGGCGTGATCGTCCTGGGCAACGAGCGCTCGGGGCCGCGCGGCCGCTTCTGTATCGTCTCGCCTCGCATCGAAAACGGCGATCGCTCCGGCGTACGGTTCGGCCTGGAAAACGAGTCGGCCCGGCTCAACCTGGGAGTGTTGCCCCAGTGGGAGCACGAGCGCCCGGGCGCGGGACGCGAAGCCCTGATGCGATTGCCGGGCATGACCGAGTCGGTCGCCGACGGGCTGCTCGATTGGGTCGATGCCGACGCAAACCAGCGCGATTACGGCGCGGAAGAAGACTACTATATGGGCCTCCAAGCGCCTTACGCTCCGCGGAACGCTCCGCCCACCTCCCTGGAAGAATTGCTCCTGGTCCGCGGCGTCACCCGAGACCTGCTTCTCGGCCCCTCCGGCCTCAATTCCCAGGAAAGCGAGCAAGAGGGCCCGGACCGTCCGTCGCCGCTGAGCTTCGCCGGGGCCGGCGAGCCAATCCCCTGGGCGTCGCTGTTGACCGTGGCCGGCGCGGAGCGGAATACCACGCCGGAAGGCAACCCTCGCGCGGATCTCAACGAAAGCGATCTGACGGGCCTCCATCAGAAACTCTCGCTCGTGCTTCCGGCCGACTGGACGAGGTTTATCATCGCCTACCGCCAGTATGGTCCGTTCAAGGGCCCGGCCGAATCGGGCGGCGACGCCGGATTCCAACTCGATCTCAGTGTGCCCGGCAGGTTCCGCCTCCGCAGCGTGCTCGATCTGGTCGACGCGAGGGTCCGCATTCCGCGCCCGGGCCAAGAGAAGCCGATCGTCCTCAGCAGCCCACTGGCCAACGACCCCGCCTCGCTCCGCGAGAGTCTGCCGAAACTGCTCGACCAGGTGACCGTCGTCCGCAGTCCCGTGATCCGCGGCCGGGTGAATCTTGACCTGGCGCCGCGCGAAGTCCTCAGTGCGGTCCCCGGCATCGACGATGCCCTGGCCGACCGCATCGTCGCTTCGCGGGGCTCCCAGCCGTCCCAAGAGGATCCGGCGCGGCGGCACGGCGTCTGGCTGTTGGCCGACGGCCTGGTGGATCTGGAGCAGATGCGCGAGCTGTCGCTTTATGTGACCGGCGGCGGAGATGTCTACCGGGCCCAGATCGTCGGGTTCTTCGATCGGCCGGCCCCGTGCGCTCGCGTGGAACTGGTGATCGATGCTACCGTCCGCCCGCCCCGTCAAGTATACTGGAAAGACCTCCGCATGCTGGGGCCCGGGTATCCGTTGGAGACCCTCGGCGGAGAACCGCCTGCGGATGCCAAGCCCCTGTCGGTCTGGGACCGTGATCGAGAGAGCCCATGAACCTTCTTGCCGTCGATTGGGACCGCCGCGAGGCCCGCTACGTTCTGGCGTCTGCGTCGGGCGAGCGGCTGAGGATCCATGCCGTGGCTGCCGTCCCGCTGGTGGACGTGATCGAGGGCGGCCACGCTCCGCATCCCGACATCGGGAACTCCTTGCGCGCGGCGCTCGCCGACCAGAAGGTAGGCCGGCCGACGACGCTGGTCGGCGTGGACCGCTCCAGTGTCGAGTTGCTCCAATTCACCTTGCCGCCGGCCCAGGACGGCGAACTGCCCGAAATGGTCGCCAACCAGGCCATGCGCGAGTCGCCGCAGGTGAGCGAGGAGTCGATCATCGACTTTC
>JABWBD010000491.1 GCA_013360685.1 Pirellulales bacterium | reverse complement strand
CTGGATCCGGCCCGACGGCGCCGAGTGCGCCCTGGTCCACGACCAGATCCGCGCCGGCCTGCTGTCGCGGCTCACGCCCCAGCGCCGCTGCGACCTCCACTACCGCATTGCGCGCGATTTACAGCGCGAACAACCCGGCCGGGTGTTCGACCTGGCGTACCACTTCGACGCCGCGGGCCGCAGCGCCCAGGCCCTGCCCTACGCTTTGGCGGCGGCCGAGCAGGCGCGCCGCCAGCATTCGCTCGAAATCGCCGAGCAGCAGTACCGTATCGCCCAACGGGGCCAGTCCTCAGCCGACCGGCCCACGAAGTACCGCATCCGCGAAGGGCTCGGCGAAGTGCTGATGCTCCGTGGACGGTACGAGGAGGCAAAGCAGGTGTTCCTGGCGGCCGCCGCGGTTGCCGAAGGAGATCACGCCCGCGCGCAAATCAAAGGAAAGCTCGGCGAACTGGACTTCAAACGGGGCGACATGCAGAGCGCCACGGTCGCGTTTGAAGAGGCACTGCGCCTGCTGGGCCATTCCTATCCGCCGAAAATGCCGCTGGGGATTCTCGCCCTCTTGTGGGAAGCCCTGGTCCAGGCGGCGCATACCCTGCTGCCGCGGCTCTTTGTCGGCAGACGCAAGGAAACGCCTTCCGAAACGGAACTCCTGCGCCTCCGGCTGCACAGCCGTCTGGCGTACGCCTATTGGTTCACTCGAGGGAAGATCCCGACATTCGTCGTGCACCTGCACGGCATGAACCTGGCCGAACGCTACGCCCCGACTTTGGAACTGGCGCAGATCTATTCGGAACACGCCATGGGGATGACCCCTTTCGGCCTGTTTGCGCGAGGTCTCGCCTACGCGAAAAAATCGCTTGAGATCCGCCGGTCGCTCGGCGATCTCTGGGGACAGGGACAATCGCTCAGCTTCTACGGCTGCGTGCTCTACTCGGCCTCGCGATTTGCCGAGGCCCTGGAAAAATGCCGTGAAGCCGTCCGACTGCTGGAACGTACGGGTGACTACTGGGAAGTGCATATCGCACGCTACCAGATCGCCGCGTCGCTCTACCGACTGGGGGATCTCCGTGCGGCGATGGAAGAGGCCCGCCGCATGCACAAGTCCGGACTGGAACTCGGCGAGGAACAGGCATCCGGCATCAGCCTCGACGTTTGGGCAATGGCCAGCGGCGGCCAGGTCCCCGAGGAGATCCTCGCCCAGGAATTGGCACGCGATCGGGTCGACGCCCAAGGCAAGGCGCAGGTCCTCCTGGCGCAGGGGGTCCAGTCGACCGCGTGCGGCAACCATGGGGCGGCGGTCGATGCCTTGGAGAAGTCCCTGGTCGAAGGCAACCGGCTGGGCATGCCCAACGCGTACACCGCCCCCGGCCTGGCCTGGCTGGCAACGGCCCTGCGGCGATGTGCCGAGAGTGCTTCCGGACTGACTCCCTACACCCGCGATCGTTTGCTGGCCCAAGCGGAACATATCGCGCGACAGGCCGTCCGACGGGGCCGCCGGCTGACGAACGACTTGCCTCACGCGCTGCGAGAATACGCACTGGTCCGCGCCATGCGGGGAAATCTCCGCGGCGTCCGCCGACTGCTCGACAGGAGCCTCGCCGTCGCACGGCGCCAGCAGGCCTGCTACGAACGGGCTGAGACGCTGCTTGCCTACGGCCGGTTGGGGCAAGAGTTGGGCTGGCCTCATGCGGACCAGCAGGTGCGTGACGCGGAAGCCTTGCTCCGGAAGCTGAGGGTTTTGCCGGCATCGGCGCGCGATGCGGTCCGCGCCGAGCCCGCGTCGCTTTCACTGGCCGACCGCTTCGACACGGTCTTGGACTCGGGCCATAAGATCGCCTCCGCGCTGACGACCGAGGCGGTCTGCGAAGAAGCCCGCGAGGCGGCGCTGCGGCTGTTGCGTGCGGAACGATGCCTGGTGCTCGAGGTTGATTCGAAGTCGAGTCCCTACGAACTGGCCCCGATCGCAGGCGACACGAGGGAGGCATTTGACGAAACGATGGTCCGCACCGCGGTCGAGGCGAGACGGTCGGTCGCCTTTGAAGATCGCATCGATTCGGCGCCGGCGAGCGCCGCCGGTCCCGGCGAGCGATCGGCCCTCTGTGCTCCCATGTACGTCCGGGGCCGCTCCGCGGCGTGCCTGTACGCGACCCACGAGCATGTCCGCGGCCTGTTCGGCCGCGACGAAGAGCGACTGGCCGACTTCATCGCCACGATTGCCGGCGCAGCTCTCGAGAATGCCGAAGGTTTCGCGGAGTTGCAGCGGTGGAACGAGACCCTGGAAGGGCGCGTGGCAGAACGGACGGCGGCAGCGGAAGCCCGCGCGAGGGAATTGGCCCGTTCCAACCAGGAACTGGAGCGGATTGCCCAGGAACTGCGTCAGACCGAGGAGCAGCTTCGCGTGGCCAAGCAGGCGGCCGAGGCGGCCAGCGAGGCGAAAAGTCGTTTCCTGGCCACCATGAGCCATGAGATCCGGACGCCCATGAACGGCATCCTGGGGATGACCGAACTGGCGCTGAATACCTCCTTGACGGACCAGCAGCGCAATCAGCTTTCGTTGGTCAAGGAGTCGGCCAATGCGCTTCTGAGCCTTTTGAACGACGTCCTCGACTTTTCCAAGATCGAGGCGGGCCGCATGGAACTCGAGCAGATCCCCTTCGACATTCGCGAGCCGGTCGGCGATGCGGTCCGCCTGCTGGCCATGCCGGCCGCGAAGAAGAACCTCAAAATGGCCTGCCGAGTCGAACCCGAAATCCCATCGCAAGTCACCGGCGATCCCGGCCGACTGCGCCAGATCCTCATCAACCTCATCGGCAATGCCATCAAGTTCACCAGTGAAGGCGAGATCCGGGTGGAAGTGAAGGTCGAGAGCCGGAAAGAAAGAGCACAGAGCATGGAGCATGGAGCACGGAGCAAAACTAGTGGCTCACTACTCCTCCCTCCTCCCTCCATGCTCCATGCTCCATGCTCCATGCTTCTCCACTTCACCGTTTCCGATACCGGGATCGGAATTCCGGCCGACAAGCGACAGTACATCTTCGAGGCATTTCGCCAGAGCGACAGTTCGACGACGCGTCGTTTTGGCGGGACCGGCCTGGGACTGGCCATTTGCTCCGAGTTCGTGTCGCTCATGGGCGGCCGGATCTGGGTGGAAAGCGAAGTCGGCCGCGGCAGCGCGTTTCACTTCCTCGTTCCGTTTGCCCTGCCCGAACCAAGCGAGCCGTGCGCAACGCCGGACCGTTCGGAAGCGGCCGGTTCGACGCCGGAATACCGTGGCTCTCCACCCTTGACGCAGAACGAACGCGACTGCAAGCTTCGCATCCTCCTGGCCGAAGATGGTCCGGTGAACCAGGAGGTCGCCGTAGGTCTGCTGGAAATGCGGGGCCACAGCGTGGCGGTTGCCGAGAACGGCCGAGAGGCTGTCGAAGCGTTCCGCCGGGAACCGTTCGACGTCGTGCTCATGGACGTTGAAATGCCGGAAATGGACGGACTGACGGCCACCGCAAAGATCCGGGAGATGGAACGGGCCTCCGGCGCCCGCATTCCCATCATCGCCATGACGGCACACGCACAGGGAGGTTTCCGCCAGCAGTGCCTGGAAGCCGGAATGGACGACTATATCTCGAAGCCCATCCAGCCCGAAGACTTGTTCCGGTCTCTCCAAACCATCCTGCCACGCGCCTGCCATCTCTGCGCTTCGTAGCCTCGACGCGGCAAGAGGCCCTAACTCAACTCCCCTCTCCTGCTTCGCCCATAGGGGCAGGGGGTGAGGGCAGTCGGACAGCACGTAGATGTGGTTGGTCCGGTACAGCAAGCGGACGATGTCTTGCGATTCAGGAAGGCTGGAAGCACCGGACCGCAGGTAAAGCCCGGTACCGAGAAACGCCGCCAGCGCCAAAACCCCGACATATCGATGGCAAGCTCTGAGCGCCATTGCGATCGACCCCAACGACGTGTCCTCACCTGAAACTGCCGTGATCCTATTCTAGCTCCCCAGCAGTTCCTTCAATGCCGGCCCTAGATCGAGCAGTGCTTTCCCGCCGTTGCCGACAAAAGCGGAGCCGTGCATCGTGGCAAGGGTTTTCGGCTTCAATCCGGCCATTTCCGCCAGAAAGCGTTCCGTGTTGGGGGTATAGGGCATGTAGTTCCTGAGCGGACCCGCTTGATAGAGCGTCAAGGCTTCCCGGAACCGTCCCATCAGGTCCGACTCGGTGGATGGTTCGACATCGCCGACCTGGTGAAAGAGGTCGGAACAAAACAGGGTACGCTGGGTCTCCTCAAACAACATGCCCGCATCCCAGCCGTGCGGCAGATGGGGTGTGGGAAGGAGTCGGTAGCGATACTTGCCTGTCATCAGCACATCGCCATCCTCCAAGACATGCGCCGGACGGACGGCGAAATCGTTGACATTGACCATCGCTCCCACCAGGGTACACACGGCCTCGGCCAGCGGCGCTGCGTCCAGCCAAACGTTGAGAGCACCGCATTCATCCGCCTCGAAATGGCTGAAACCGATCCAGCGGATCCTTGTCGGTTCGAGGATTTTGCCGACAGCCTCAAACAGCAGGGGGAACATGCCCCTTGTCCCCGTGTGAACCAACAGCGGCTCGTCGTCTTTCACGAGAAACTGATTGAACTGCAGGTTGATCTCGGCTACGTAAATCGAGAAGCGATAAACGTCGGGTGCGATTTCGGTGATCGACGGCATCTTGGCTCTCCCTATCATCGATCTCTCGTCATCCTGCTACCTTGAAGTCCGGCAGGAATACTCCGCTCGGCCCTCAAGAAACATACTCGACTGTCCTGTATAATACCAGTACCGTCACCTCGTTGCGCTTTTTCGGCCTTCCGCCATGCCCGAAACCGTCAATGGCCTTGTTGAACGCGTCACCTACCACAACCCGGAGAACGGTTTTGCCGTCCTCAAGGTAAAGGTCAAGGGCCGCCAGGACCTCGTGACGGTCGTTGGGAACACCACCTCGGTTACGGCGGGCGAGCATCTGGAGGCCGCCGGCCGATGGGTGGTCGATCGGGAGCATGGACAGCAATTCCAGGCCGACGAACTCAAGACGACCCATCCAGCCTCGGCCGAAGGCATCGAAAAATACCTGGCGTCGGGGGCGATCCGCGGCATCGGACCGAAGCTGGGGGCCAAGATCGTCAAGATCTACCAGGAGC
>JABWBD010000490.1 GCA_013360685.1 Pirellulales bacterium | reverse complement strand
TTCCCAGTTCGCGAAGAACGTCGAGCTTGCGTTGGTCGAGCGTGCCGGGCTCGCACTCGAACGTCACCTCTTCGGCGTCGTTCCAGGGCAGGACGTCCTTCATGCCGTGGATGAGGCGCTGGAGCTGCTGCGGGGAAAGGAAGGACGGCGTGCCGCCGCCGAAGTAGACGTAGCGGGGCCGCCGCCCGGCGATGAGCGGCTTGTCCGCGTAAAGCTTTAACTCCTTCAGGACCGCATCGATGTAGGCGGTTACCCGGTCGCGTTTCGCCTCGCGGCCCGTGTAGACGCGGAAATAGCAGAAGTGGCAGCGTTTGCGGCAGAAAGGCAGGTGGAGATAAAGGCCCAGCGGCGTCCGGGAGCGAGGCTCTTGCTGGAGCACCTCCAATGCCTGGCCTCGATAGGCGGGTTTCCAGAAGGAAAACGGCGGGTAATTAGCCACGAAGTAATTGCCCGCGGTCGTCTGCCGTGTCTCTCGTGGCAACAGGTCGGTTTCGGCAGCCATCGTACACCTCGCGTCCAGTTCAGGCGGAGACCCGGCGGTACAAGTCGATGAAATCTTCGGCGGCCACCGGCCGGGGGTTGAAGCGGGCGGTCCATTGCCCGGCCGCCTCTTCGGCCAGCAACGCCAGCGGCGGTGCGTGGATTCCCAATTCGGATAGCGACCCAGCCATTCCCGCCAGATCCCGGGCCTGCTCCAAGAAACCGGCCAGGGCTTCCGCGGCTTCCGCCTGCGCGGTCCCTGAAGGCGCCAAGCCCGCGTCCATCGCCAATTCGCTGTACATGCGGAAGGCCTCGTCGTTTTCGGCGTTGAGCCGAACGACCGCCGGCAGCATCAGCGCCACGGCCTGGCCGTGCGCGACGCCGTAATGCGAGGTCAAGGGATTGGCCGCCGAGTGGGCGGCGCCGAGCACGCTGTTTTCGATGGCCAAGCCCGCCAATGCGGCACCCAACAGCATGTTGCCTCGTGCGTCCAGGTCGTCGGGGCAGGAGAGGACTCGCTCGAAGCTCCGCGAGCATCGGCGAAACGCCTCGCGCGCGAACATCTGCGAAAAGGCGTTTCGCGCGGTCGTCACGGCCGATTCAACGGCGTGGGAAAGGGCGTCCAGGCCGGTGGCGGCCGCTACCGCGCGAGGTTGCGTCAAGGTGAGCTCGGGATCCAGCAGTGCAATCCTCGCAGCGGCCTTGGGGTCGCCACAGGCCATCTTGGCATGGGACTTCTCTTGGGAAATCAACGCATAGGATTGGCATTCGCTTCCCGTGCCCGCCGTGGTCGGCACCGCGACGAGCGTCAACATCGGCCTCGCCGCCTTGCCGCGGCCCCAGTAGTCTTCCATCCGGCCGCCGTTGGTCAGGAGAAAGTTGCAGCCCTTGGCCGTATCCATGCTGCTGCCGCCGCCCAGTCCCACGAGCAAGTCCGCCCGATGCGACCGGGCTGCCGCCACACACTCGTCTACGACCCGCGTGGTGGGATTCTCGACCACTTGATCGAACCGGGCCACGGCCAATCCGGCCGCCCTCAAAGACTCCTCGGCCCGATCGACATGCCCGGCCTGGACAATGCCAGGATCGGTCACGATCAGCACCCGGCGTCCGCCGCATTGCCGAGCCAACTCACCCAGCCGGGCCGCTGCGCCAGGGCCGAATACGATCTCTGTGCGGAGAGCCAGAGACGCCTGGGACGCGCCGGGGCTCTTCAAGGTCGACAGGGCTTTCTGTACCACCGGCATCATCGGCGAGCCAGTTCTCGTTGAGGATGGAGCGGGCAGACTCCCTGCGTTTGCGCAGCCATACCCGCCAAAGGGAGGGAATGCGGCCGCCTCCCGGAATAATGTCAACCGCACTTGGTATAAATAATAGAGGGCCGGGCCGCAGCGTCCAGCGGATCATGGAAATTCAACCACCCGCCAAAACGTCAAATGGCGTGCACGGTCGTTTAACCGCAGGGCCATCGGCCCGCGCGTGATTTGCCAACGCGGCCTCCAGTTGCGCCCCGCGCGGGCCGTTGGCCCTTCGGTTAAACGATGTCCAAAGGAAGTTCTGTCCAAAGGAAGTTCTGGCGGGTGGTTGTTGAAATTGGCCTCAAAGGGACGCTTTGGGCGTGGTCCAAGAACGAGGCCGCGCGCCTCGCCTGCACGTGCCGTCCCAAGTGATTCTTCTCGGGAGGTAAACGGGGCAGGCTGGGAAAGCGGACAGGCTCCGAGCAGTAGGCGTTTTCTCGGCACTTCTCACCCAAGCCATGCTTACCACGTTCTGAGCCGGCCCCCTCGACTACGTTCCCAGCCTGAGATTAAGATGCGCACACGGTAAATATCCCATCCACGCCGCAACAAGGAAACCGAACATGAAAACCAAAGTCTGGATGACCATCCTTCTCTGTGCCGCGGCTTGCTTGACGTGTTGGACGGCTACGGCGGAGGAAGCCGCGAAAGCGGCGGCTGCGGCGGAGACGGCCGGCGGACCGAAGACGGTGCTTTCGCAGATGGATCTGAGCGACGGCGATGCGGTGGTCTTCCTCGGCGACAGCATCACGCACCAGTGTCTCTATACCCAGTACGTCGAAAACTTCTACTACACCCGCTTTCCATCGCTTCATCTCCATTTTCACAACGCGGGCGTGGGCGGCGATCGGGCGGCCGACGCACTGGCCCGTTTCGACGACGACGTCGCCGCCTTCAAGCCGCGTTACGTCACTCTCCTCTTGGGCATGAACGACGGCGGCTATCGCGACTTCGACAAGGCCACGTTCGATACCTACCAGAAGGACATGTCGGCGCTACTGGACCGCATTGCGGAAATCGGCGCCGTTGCAATTCCCATGACTCCCACCATGCACGATTCCCGGGCCGCACGGCTCCGCAACAAGGGGGCCGAACCGCGCGATACCTACTACAACGGCGTGCTGGCCCTCTACGGGGCCTGGCTCCGCGAAGTCGCGCAGGTGCGAGGCCTGGGCTTCGTCGACATGTACTCGCCGCTCAACCAATTGACTTTCGCGCAGCGCAAGACCGATCCCGCCTTCACGCTCATCCAAGATGCCGTCCATCCGGACGCGCCGGGACAGGTGGTGATGGCCGCGGCGCTGGTCGGCGACATCTGCCCGCGCGGCGTCGTTTCCTCGATCACGATCCAGGAAAAGGCGGGCAAGCTCGGGGCGGTCGCGGCGAACGCCAAGATTGCCGACTTCCAGGCCGACGGCGACGGCGTCTGCTTCACCTGCACGGCCAATGCGCTGCCGTGGGTTGTGTCCGCCAATGCCCAGCCGGGCTGCAAACTCGTGAGCCTCGGCCATCGCTACAGCATGGAGGCTTTCACCGCCCGAAATCTCAAGCCGGGCAAGTACGAGCTGAAGATCGACGGCCAGTCCGTCGGCACCTGGACCGAAGCGCAGCTCGCCTTTCGGCTCGAACTGGAAGGGAACGACAAGACCCCGCAATACCAGCAGGCGATGCAGGTCGCGCTGTTGAACCAGGAACGGAACGAAAAGGCCGTGCACCCGCTTCGCGATCTTTGGCTGCAACTGAAGGTCCGCCGCCGCCAGATGGCCCAGCAGGACCCGAACGACGCCTCACAGTCGGCCGCCAGGAAAGAGCAGTTCGAGAAATGGTTCGCCGACGAGTTCCAACCGGGCGTGGCGAAGCTCCAGGCCCTGGCCAAGGATTACGAAACGCGGATTTACCAACTCAACCAGCCGGTCGCGCGGAAGTACGAGTTGCTGCCCGTGAAGTAGACATCGACGGCTCTGAACCCCCGCTTCCTGAACCCCGAACCCGGAACCCCTCAACCTCGAGCCCTTCGGCTACGGCCTGCCCGCTCCAGGAGAAGCCCCATGTCGTCTCTACGTCGTTCCGCCGGCGCCATCTCGCGCCGTGGTTTTGTCGCCGGTGCCGCGGCCGCGTGTGCCGGGGCGGCGATCGCGCCCGGCAATATCCAGGCCGCCGAGAAGCCGGCCGTACCGCCCAAGGACTACCGCATTCAAAACGGCCGCATCCGCCAGTCGGTGATGGGCTGGTGTTTCGACCCGATGCCGACCGAGGAACTGATCGAAGCCTGCCATCGCATGGGCATGCCGGCCATGGAGGGAATCGACAAGAAGCACTATCCCAGGCTCCGCGAGTTGGGCATGACGCCGGGCATCGTGGGAAGCCACGGCTTCCAGAAAGGCCCCTTTCACCGCGACAACCACGCCTTCTGCATTGAGAAGCTTCGCGAGGGGATCCGGACCGCCGCCGAATTCGGCTCGCCCAACGTGATCTGCTTCACCGGCTATCGGGAAGGGAAGATTTCCGACGAGGCGGGCATGCAGAGCTGCGTGGACTGCTGGAAGCAGGTGATCGGGCTTGCGGAGGAGAAAGGCGTCAATCTCTGCCTGGAGCACCTCAACACGCGCGATGCCACGCATCCGATGAAAGGACATCCGGGCTATTTCGGCGATGACATGGATCTCTGCATCGATCTGGTCAAGCGCGTCGACTCGCCGCGAATGAAGGTGCTGTTCGACGTCTACCACGTGCAGATCATGAACGGCGACGTCATCCGTCGCATCCGCCAGTACAAGGATTACATCGGCCACATGCACGCCGCGGGCGTGCCCGGCCGCGGCGAACTGGACGACACCCAGGAGCTCAACTATCCGGCGATCATGCGTGCCGTCGTCGAGGCGGGCTACACGGGCTTCGTCGCTCAGGAGTTTATTCCTACCTGGCCCGACAAGCTCGCCGCTCTCCGCCACGCCGTCCGGCTCTGCGACGTCTGAGCCCCCGCTCTCCCATCACCCCGGTTGCGAGCCGGCCCCGTCGCCGGAAGCGGCGTCGGCGAGGAGGCGGGCCTGGAGGGCCTGCAAGAAATGACGCAATTCTTCCTCCAGCGCGGCGGCGAGCCGGCCGGCTTCGTCCAGCCTCCCCTCCTTTGCGAGGCATTCCAGGCTTAGCGCGTGACGAAAGGCGGGCGAGTCGCCGAAGTAGCGGAGAGATCCTTTGAGGGTATGGGCCGCCAGGTGGAGCGACTTGCCGTTGCCGCCGGCGAGCGCTTCGTGGATCGAACGCATCCGGAGAGGGCATTCTTCCATCGCGGCTTCCATGAGCAGCTTCAACGTCTCGCGGTCGCCGCCTACGGCCTCGAGGGCTTCGTCGAAATCGTAGACGACCGTGGCGGGGGTCATTCTGCGGACTTCGCCGTCGCGGCCCG
>JABWBD010000489.1 GCA_013360685.1 Pirellulales bacterium | reverse complement strand
ATGCGGCGGCCCCTTCGCTCCGTTCGCCGGGCTCGTCGAGCGGTTCCGCCCGGGGCACCGCCTCCGGCGACTCGCGGTGTTCATCGCGCGGCCGATCCGGCTTGGGGCCATAGAATTGGTAGTACGTGCACTGGATGCCGCCGTTGTAGAGTTTCCGCCGGCGGTCGGCCTTCTGGCCTACCAGTGCCTCGAAATCGGGATACGACGTGAGGATGTAGTGCGACCAGGTCGCGAGCCTCCGCAGGACCAGGGGCATCGAACGGTAGAGGGCCGCTACCTCGCGACCTTTGCCGACCCGTTCGCCATAGGGCGGGTTGCAGATGATGCAACCGTATGGCCGCTTGCTGCTCAGTTCGGCAAAGGGCCGAAGCTGGAAATGGATCTCTTGGCCGACGCCGGCCTCTGCCGCATGGCGGCGGGCCAGGTCGAGCGCCGCCTTGTCGATATCGGTGCCGAGGATCCGTTCCGGCAGGTCGGGCCTGGCCAGGTCGCGGGCTTCTTGCCGGGCTGACTCCCAAACGGCCCCCGGGATCCGGGGCCATGCCTCGGCAGCAAACGTGCGATTCAGCCCGGGCGCCAGGTTGCGGCCGATCAGGGCCGCCTCGATCGGGATCGTCCCCGTGCCGCAAAACGGATCGACCAGCGGCCGATCCGGCCGCCAGAAACTCAGAAGCACCATCGCCGCGGCGAGCGTCTCCTTCAAGGGGGCCTGGCCGACCAGCTTGCGGTAGCCGCGCTTGTGCAGGCCGGGGCCGGTCGTGTCGATCGTGAGCGTCGCCAGATCCGCGAGCAGCGCGACCTCGATCGAATACTTGGGCCCGGTCTCCTCGAGCCACTCCACGCCGTAGGCCGCCTTCAATTTCTCCACAATTGCCTTCTTGACGATCTTCTGGCAGGCCGGCACGCTGGAAAGTTGCGACTTGATGGAACGGCCGGTCACCGGAAACTCGGCATCGCGCGGGACCCATTCCTCCCACGGCAGCGCGTACGTCCGGTCAAAAAGCTCCCCGAAATCGGTCGCCTCAAACGTTCCAAGCCGCAAGAGGACGCGGTCCGCCGCGCGCAGCCAGAGATTCGCGCGAGCCAAAGCCGCTTCGTCGGCCTGAAAAAGCAGCCGCCCGGGCTGGATCGTCGCAGACTCGTAGCCGAGGGCTCGCAGTTCCCGGGCGACCACCGCTTCGAGCCCAAAGGCCGAGGTTGCGATCAGTTCCAAGTTCCTGTCTCCTGCCCGGCCAACGTCACGCAACCGACCTCACCCGTGTGTCTGAGTCCGTGTAGGTTCCGCATTCCTGCGTACATCGCATGGGAAGCGCCGAGGACCGGCTTGCCTCTCCGCGCATTACGTTTTACGCGAACTTCGTCAGCCCCGGCACGGCCAGCGGACGGGGTTCGAGCTTCATGTTCCAGTCGAGCTTCTCGGGAACCACCCGGTCCTGGCTGCCGAGGGCCTGCTCCCACGTGATCTGCTGGCCCGTGTAGGCAGCCATGCGGCCCATGAGAGCCATGAGCGTTGTCTTGGCCATGCGGGCGCCGTCGTTGATCGGCTTGCCGCTGCGGATCGACGCGATCAGCTCGTCGTGCTCGGTCTGGTACATGTTGTTCTGGGGACCATCGTAGCGCCAGGGGTTCTCGCCCGTGATCACCGGGCCGCGCGTGCCGGCGATCGTGCAGATCCCCTTGCTGCCGACGATGCGGTCGGCGTTTTCCGAAAAGCAGCCGGCCTGCGAGCGGCAGGCGAGGAAGCCATAGATCCCGTTGGCATACTCGTAGGCGACGAAACAATTGTCGAAGGTGTTGCCGCCGGTGGGAAACACCTGGCTGCCGGTGGCCACGGCGCTGCGGGGCATTTCGTCGCCCAGCCACCACGACATCTTGTCGACGCTGTGGCCGCCGCTCAAGAGAATGGTCACGTCGCCGGAGAGCCAGAGGTGGCCGTACCAGTCGCGGAGCTGCCATTCGAGGTCGCTGATCCCTTCGGGGCGTGGATTGTGGTACTTGTGGCCCAGGTCGCCGCGGAGATAGGTGGCATAGAGCGACCGCACCTCGCCGATGGTCCCCGCGCGGATCTGCTCCGCCGCGGCGCGCATGGCGCTGTTGTAGCGCCAGCAGAAGCCGGATACGATCGCCAGATTCTTCTTGGCGGCGATTTCGGACGACTCGAGCGCGGAACGGACGCCTGGGGCATCGACCGCGATCGTGATCTCCACGAACGAATGCTTGCCGGCCTCGACGGCCGCGCGGAGATGCTCGGGCCGGAAGCCGGGCGGAGTGGCCAGGATGACGACGTCGACGTCGCCGGCCATCAGCTTCTGGTACGCGTCGAATCCGAGGAAGCACCGCTCGGGCGTCACCTTCACCTTCTCGGGGACCTGCTTCTGCAGTTGCTTCAGGCTCGCCTGGAGCTCGTTGTCGAACAGATCGGCCATGGCGGTCAGCTCGACGTTCGGATCGGCATTCAGCGCGTTGACAGCGGCGCCGCTGCCCCGGCCGCCGCAGCCGACCAGACCGATCCGCAGCGTTTCGGAATTGGGGCGAGCGGAGACCACGGCAGGGGCTGCCAGTTGCGAGGCCAGCGCACCGCCCAGCGCCGCCGAGGCCGATGAGCGCAAGAAGTCCCTGCGCGAGGGTTTCAGACCCGGTGTTTCGCCCATGACAACGCTCCTTTCTCAATCCTTGCCGTGCGATTGGTCCGTCTCGGCGAGGAAAGACTCGTAGAGTTTCAACGGCTGGGAGAATTCGGAATCCAAGGGCGTGACCGCGAGGCGGACCCTCACGGTCTGCTCTTCGCCGGGCGCCACATCGCCGCCGAAGAGCGAGAAATCGAACGCACTGTAGGTGGTCAAGCGGTCCGATTCCTTGGCGGCGTGGTAACGCGTGCTGAAGGCATAGCAGTCGCGCGGCCGGGCCATCAGCACCACGGCCATCGTCTTCTCCGGATCGACCTCGATCGCGAGACAGCGAGCGTAGTGGCGGACCGGGCACATCTGCACCGTGGGGACGCTCCCTTCGCTGCGGTCCCAGCGGCCGTCGACGCAATGCCGGGCCGCATGCGAGTCGCGAGGGAAGACCAGCACCGTGCCCCGGAAGACGTCGCTCACCGTGGGCAGCACCAGGTCGGTGATCTTTGGGTCGCGGGCCTTGAGATAGACGTGCGGCTGGAAGATCTTGTCGAAGTAATTGGAGAGGAACAACTCGTAGGCCGGATACGCGCCTTGCGAGCGGAGCGTCACGATCAGGTCGACGGCATTGGGCGCGTGGACCTCGTAGCGCGCGGTGATGTCGCCGAGGTGCATCTCGGTTGCCGGCCAGGCGATCTGGGCCCAGTCCGTACCGAACTCCACCGTGCGCTCCATCTCGCGGGGCTGACCCATGACCAGGTTGACCGACATCAGCTTGAAAAGATTCAGCGCGGAGTAGCGCGAATCAATGACCTGCCGACCGGACCGCTTGTCGACCAGGCGGGTGACGCCGTGATAGGCCCCGTCGAGCCGGATCGTGCCGGAGATCTCGGGCGTGTCGAATTCGAGGGTTTTCGGCGCCGAGGCCGCCGGGCCGGCTGCGGGTTTCGGTCCGGCCGGCTGGACGGTCTGGCCGGATGCCGGCCGCGGATGAACACCGCAGAGCGCCAAAATCGTGATTGCGGCGGCCAAAGGAGCGAATCTGTTTCTGACGAGCGACATAACGGACCTCCCGCTGCTTTCAGTTCTTTGTGGCTGACGGCCGAACGCGAATCTCGTGGACCTCCCGCTCAATTTGCTCGATCTCGAACTCGGCGTCAAGGAACCGCTTGACGGTTTCGATGTTGGTGGTGGTATGGGCGGAGGGGGGAAGCGTGCGGAACGAGCCGGCCCCGGCCAGGGCCAGCGGCAGAATCAGTTGGTCGGCAAGATGTTCGCCGACCGGCACGCCGGCTTCGATATACCGTTTCACCTCGCGGACGACCTCGCCGGCCACTTTCTCGGCCGGGACGCCGATCCGGCCGAAGCCGGTGAACCATTCGGTCACGTGCCGGCTGCCGACCTCCACGGTGACGACATTTCCCGGACCGCTGGAGTCGACCTCATCGGTCGTCACCCAGTCCTTGGGCCACGAGAGCTTGCGCCGGACCGTGTCGACCTCGCGCTCGGCGATGTGCCGGGGCAGACGCGAGACGACCGCGCAGGCCGACTGGCGAACGATCTTGCCGCGATCCAGAAGCTCGATAGGCTTCAATGCCGGCACCGGCTCGATGTTGACGGAGACCTGGCCGCCGCCGGCCGGATAGAAACCCCAGCGGTCGAGCGTCGCTTCGACCTTCGGGCCCATGCGTTCCAAGAGCGGCAGAAAGGCTTTTTGGAGGAAGTCGAACGGCGGCGCATTCATGTTGTGCGTCCCGCCGATGAGCCGGAGCTGCGACGGGCCGCTCGCCAGGACCAGGGCCGGCAGGACGGTTTGGAGGACGAGCGTCGTGCTGCCGGCGGTGCCGACGTCGAAGCGGTACTGGCCGGGCCGGACTCCGGCCGGCTCGAAGACGAGCGACGTGGAATGGAGCGAATCCCCGTGGACCGTCGCTTCGCCGACCTGGGCTGCCGCATGGACCGCGGTGAGGTGCTGGTTCAATAGTCCCGGTTTCTTTCGCTTGGCCCGGATCCGGTCGATCGCAAAGGGTTTGCCGGTGAGGAGCGAGAGGGCCAGCGACGTCCGCAGGATCTGTCCTCCGCCTTCCCCAAATGAACCGTCGATGGTGATCACGTCGCACCCAGCGCCGTCTCAAACAGGGCAATCACGTTTTCCGGCGGGACTCCGGCCTGGATATTGTGGACTGAGGTCAACACGTAGCCGCCGCCGGGTGCGAGAATCCGCAGGCTCTCTTCGACTTCGCGGGCCACCTCGTCCGGAGTGCCGAAGGCGAGCGTGCCCTGGCAGTCGCAGGCCCCGCCCCAGAACGTGATCCGGTCGCCGAACTCCTGCTTGAGCTTCACCGGGTCCATCCCCTTAGCCGTGGTCTGCACGGGATTGAGGATGTCCACGCCCATCTCGATGAGCGTCGGGATGAAGCTGAAGATGGCGCCGTCGTTGTGCATGAAGACCTTCATGCCGGTGTTCTGGTGGATCCAGTCCAGTCCGCGCTTGTAGTAGGGGAAGATCCGCTCGCGAAACATCTTGAGCGAGAGGAAGGGCGCCTCCTGCGTGCCCAGGTCGTCGTTGAACTGGAGG